>JACQGX010000334.1 GCA_016199265.1 Chloroflexota bacterium
CCGCTCCCCACGTCTACGTGTGGGGCGATCTGTTCATCTACTACGAAGAAGGGAACCCGGCCGCCAATATCGCGCCCGACGTGTTCGTCGTCTTCGGCGTGGGCACTCATCCCCGGCGGACGTACAAGGTCTGGGAAGAGGGGAAGTTCCCCGATGTGGTGATCGAGATCGCGTCGGAGTGGACGTACCGGCAGGACATCGGCGCCAAGGTCGATGTGTACGAGCGTCTTGGCGCCCGCGAATACTTTCTCTACGATCCCTCCGGCGAGCTGCTGAGGCCCCAACTGCAGGGGTACCGGCTGATCGCCGATCGCTTCCAGCGCCTTGAGCCGGGGCCCGAGGGCGCGCTGCGGAGCGAGGTGCTCGGTCTGGAGCTACGCCTGCGCGACGGCTGGCTACGGCTATGGGATCCGGTGGACCGCACCTGGCTGCCGACGCCCGATGAAGATCGCGCGGCGCGCCAGCAGGCGGAGGCCCAGGCGCGGCAGGCAGAGGCCCAGGCGCGGCAGGCAGAGGCCCAGGTCATCGAGGAGCGCGCCGCTCGGCAGTGGGCGGAGGCGCGCGCCGCGGCGCTTGAGGCGGAGCTCGCCCGCATGCGCGCTCAACGGGAAACGGCTCAGCCGTAAGCGTGCGGTGGCGCTCACCGGCTGGGCGCCGGGGCACTTGACCGGGAGTTCTGCCCGACTGCCTTTCGCCCACTCTCCCACCGACCGCCCCCGTCTTTCGCGACAAGGAGGTATCTCGTAAGGGCAGTAGGATTGGGCGCCACACCGGAGCGCCAGCCGGCGGCAGGCGAGCCGCTCGTGCGGCCGGCAGGCCTCGACCACGCCAATTTGCACGTGCGCGACGTCGAGGCGTCACTGCGGTTCTACACCGAGGTGCTGGGCCTCACCGCCGAGCGACGCCCCGTTCCGGAATCCGGGACATTTAACAATCGCGTAATCATCCGTTAGCACGGCCACGGTACGCTTAGGTAGCGGCAATGCGGCAAATGTGGTGGCAAGCGGAAGCAGCACACTACAATCAGGGCACAGCACGAGGCTACACGAGGCTATAGGAAAGCCACGGTGGAACCCGCAGGGCCCCTCATTTTGCACTTTGTACTTGGTGTAGCGTGCGGGATACGGATGATGAGCAGTACCGTCTTGGTGGCCGACGACGAGCAGAACATCGTCGACCTCGTTGCCCTCTACTTCAAGACCGAAGGCTTTCGTGTGCAGAGCGCCGCCGATGGCGTCGAGGCGCTGGAAAAGGTGCGGCGCGACCGGCCCGATGCCGTGATTCTCGACATCATGCTGCCGCGGCTCGACGGTTGGGAGGTCTGCCGGCAGATCCGTAAAGACAGCACGGTGCCGATCATCATGCTCACCGCGCGCAGCGAGGACGTCGACAAGATCGTCGGGCTCGAGATCGGCGCCGACGACTACGTGACCAAGCCCTTCAACCCGCGCGAGCTCATCGCGCGCGTCAAGGCGGTCCTGCGGCGAAGCCAGGTCACTCCCGAGGCCGGTGCCACCGTCGGCGCCGGCAACGTCCACATCGATCCGGCGCGCCGAGAGGTGTACGTCGCCGGCAAGGTGGTGCCGATGCGCAACAAGGAATTCGACCTGCTGCACTTCCTGGCGCAGGAGCAGGGGCGCGTGCTCACCCGCGACCTCATTCTCCAACGCGTGTGGGGGTACGACTACCTCGGGGAAAGCCGCACCATCGACGTCCACATTGCTTGGCTGCGCGAGAAGCTGAGCACCTCCGGCGCCGACGTGCAGATCCAGAGCGTGCGGGGTCTCGGCTACAAGCTCGTCCCGCTGCAACCCGGCGCCTGATCGGGCGCCTCGCCAGGTGATCGCCAGGTGATCCGGCTGGCCTACCGCATCCATCGCGCGCTGCGAAGCCTGCGCGCCCGGCTGATCGCCTCCTTTGTGCTCATCATCCTGGTGACGGTCGGTCTGGTGGGCTCGACCGTGTTCTGGCAGATGCAGCGCTACCGCAGCCAGCTCGCCGTCGAGCACCTGCAGGACCTGGCGGTCGCCGCCGCCGGCGTGGCCTGGCAGCTCGAATGGCAGGGCGCCGGCCCGGAAACGATCGGCGCGATCGTCGCCAGCCAGGTGGGTCCCGCCGCGGCATACGTCCTGGTGCTCGACCAACAGGGCCAGGTGCTGTCGGAGCACGCCACCGAAGCAGCGCCGCCACCGCTTGAAGGCAGCACGTCGCCACTCTTCGCCGACCACAACCTCAAGATCCCCGCTGCCGGCTGGGCGGCGTCCGCCGGGGCAGCTCCGGGGCCGGCGGCCAGACCGCAGCCGAGACCGGAGCTCCGCGCTCCCCGAGGTGGCCGCGAGTCAGCCGGCCCGGAAGACAATGCTGGCGCACCCGACACGCCCGATGCAACCGATGCACCCGGTGCACCCGGTGCACCCGGCGCACCGCGCCCACCGGGTGCAACAGGCGTTCGCGGTCTGCTGCGGGGAGGCGGTCCCGTGCGCACCGTACTGCTGCCACGTGCCGTCTCCTGGGCCGAGGCGGCGGTACACCCGGTACAGCGGTACGTGTTCGTAACAGCCGCGCTCCCAGTGACGGCACTGCTGGCGCCGTCGGGAGGTGCACGGCCCGGCGGCGTTGGTGTGCTCCCGACGCCAAGCTACCGTATTGTCCTGGCCACGCCGGCGCCATCGCTCGCCGCGGCATGGCGGGAGTTCGGGCCCCGTCTCGCGCCGGCGATCGTGCTCGCCATCGTCGCCTCGGCGGCGCTGTCGTGGTGGCTGGCCCAATCGATCGCTCGGCCGCTGCGCCGGATCACCCGTGCAACCGAAAAGGTCGCCCTCGGCGAGCTGCACCAACCGCTGCCCGACGACGGGGCAGAAGAGGTGCGGCAGCTCGCCCGTTCGTTCAACCGCATGTCACGCGAGGTGGCACAGTCGCAGCAGGCGCTCCGCGACTTCATCGCCAACGCCTCCCACGAGCTGCGCACGCCGCTGACCTCGATCCAAGGATTCTCGCAGGCGCTCCTGGAAGACCTGATCGACGACCCGTCGCAGCGGCACCGGGCGGCGCGCGTGATTCATGACGAATCCGGACGGATGCGCCGGCTGGTGGACGACCTCCTGCTCCTCTCCAAGATGGAATCAGGGGCGCCGGCCGGCAGCGAGCGACCGGTCGACGTGCTCGAAGTGCTGGAACGCGAAGCCGCCCGCATCCAGCCCCTGGCCGGTGCGCGCGGCGTCCACCTGTCGGTCGCGCTCGACGCCCTCCCCGATCCGCTGACGATCGACGGCGATCCCCACGCGCTGACACACCTCTTCGGCAACCTGCTCGAGAACGCCGCCAAGTATACGCCGTCCGGCGGAACGATCACGATGTCCGCGCGGATCGATCCGTCCCGCGCGGACGGCGACGCGTCGCGGCGAAACGGGGACGTGGGCGGCCGGGTGGCCCGGAAGCGCGCCAGCCCATCCGGCGAGTCACACAGCGCGCACCTGGTGGTTTCGGTGCACAACACCGGCAGCTACATCACGCCGGAGGACCTGGCGCGCGTCTTCGAGCGGTTCTACCGCGCCGACAAGGCGCACTCGCGGGTGGTAGAAGGCACCGGGCTTGGCCTCGCCATCGCGCACGAAGTGGCGCGGCGCCACGGCGGCGGCGTCATGGCCAGCAGCGACCGCACGACGGGCACCCAGTTCGTTGCCAGGCTACCGCTGACCGGCTCCACCAGCTGACACTAAACCACAGCCGAGGTGGAATCCGCAAGCCGCCTCATTTTGCATTTTGCACTTGGTTAAGGGCTTTCCGCCTCCTGTTCGGCTGTGCGGGCGCAAGAAGGCGCAACAGCCTCTTCAGCTTGCCGGCAGTCGCGAATTGGGCGTCGGCAGTATTGTACAGTGCATTCACCTTACTACCCACGGCGCGAAGTCCGATGAACACCACGGAGATCAGACGTGCTGTTCACGGCTCGCCGAAGGGGCCGCGGTGGTGCAGCAGATCGACGGCACGTAGGAGCTCGTCGATGCCTTCCTCGATGGTCACCTGCGTGTCGAAGCCGAGCGCCGACAGCTTCTCGTACG
Organism: Chloroflexota bacterium; assembly: GCA_016199265.1. Taxonomy (GTDB): domain Bacteria; phylum Chloroflexota; class UBA11872; order UBA12225; family UBA12225; genus JACQGX01. Next base: position 4,059 of record JACQGX010000334.1, read on the forward strand.
AAACGGCGTAGTCGCGCCGGTCTTCGTCCGCGCCGGCCGGCCCGTAGGTGAGAAAGTAGTGATGGCGGCGCAGGATGAGCTGCGCGATCTCGTCTTTGGTCAGGTTCAGGCGATCCGAGCCGGCGTTGTACACCTCGCCGTTCATCGACGAGAATCGTTCGAGTCCGAAGAGGAAGGCGCGCGCCATGTCGCGCACGTGAATGAAGGTGCGGCGCGCCTCCCGGTCGTACACGACGACGAACCCGCGGCGCTTCGCCGAGTAGACGAACTCGTTGATCAGCAGGTCGACACGCATCCGCGGCGAGACGCCGAACGCCGTGGCGAAGCGAAAGGCAGTGGCGTTACCCGAGTCGAGCACCATGCGCTCCGCCTTGAGCTTGGTGCGGCCGTAGAGCGACAGCGGCGCCGGATCGAGGCCCTCGTGGCAGAGGCCAGCCGGGACCGCGCCGTACACGCTGCCGGTGGAGGCGTAGAGCAGCAACTGGCCGGGCTCGCGGGCCGCGAGCAGCGCATGCGTGCCGCCGACGTTGACCGTCTCGGCGCGGTGTGGGTCGGCGTTGCACGCGCCGAAGCCGACGACCGCCGCGAGGTGGACAATCGCATCCTGCCCGCGGACGGCCGCGCGCACGCGCCGCGCGTCGCGCACGTCGCCGCGCTCGAAACGAAAGCGCGGGTTGGCGACGTAGCCGAGCAGCCCCTGGCCGCCGCTCTCGAGCGAATCGAGCACGGTCACGGTATGGCCGGCGCCGAGAAACGCGCCGGCCACCACCGATCCGACGTATCCGGCACCGCCGGTAATCAACACGTTAGCCACGTCGTTTCCGTCCTTCGCCCTCTCGCCCTCTCGCCCTCTCGCCCTCTCGCCCTCTCGCCCTCTCGCCCTCTCCCTGCCGCGCGTCATCGTAGCAGATCGCTGCACGTCGCTAGCATAGCCGGCTGCAAAGCAGTTTATACTGCCCTCGATATGGCTCAAACCGCCGGCGAGTCCAGGCGGACACGCGTCGGCCTGATCGGCGTGAACGAGCGCGCCCGGCGGCTCCTGCTCGCCGGGCTGGCCGAATCGCCCCGCGCGCGCATCGCCGCGGTGTGCAGTCGCGACGCCGCCAAGGCCGCCGCAACCGCCGTGCGCCACGGCGCCCGTCCGTTCACGAACGTACGCGAGATGATGCGCAGCGGCGAGATCGACGCCGCCTACGTCAACACGCCGGTCGAGGCGCATTTCGAGCTGTGCATGGCGGCGATCGAGGCAGGGTGTGCCGTCATCTGCGAAAAGCCGCTGGCGCAGCACACCGCCGAGGCGGCGGCCCTCGATCGCGCCGCCGCCTCGCGTTCACTGCCGGCCGCCGTCAACTTCACCTACCGCTCGATGGCCGGGTACCGCCTGACCGAGCGCCTGCTGGCCGAGGGGGGTATCGGCCGGCCGCTCCACGCCGAGTTCGCGCTGCTGCAAGGGCACAACTTTCTGCCCGGCTTTCCGCGGTCGAGCGCCTGGCTCGACAGCGGCGTACACCTGTTCGACGTGATTCACGGCCTGAGCCAGGCGGCCGGCTTCGGTCGTCTCGACGGCGTCTGCGCGGCGCCGATGCTTCAACCCCGGTCTGCATCAGACGCCACACGTGCTCACGCGACGCTCTCTCCCGGCGATCGCCGGCCGTCTGGAAGTGGCCCGGACCGGATCGATTTCGGCTGGGGATTTACCGCACGCACCGATTCGGGAGCGGTCATCTCCGCCGTCTACTCGCGCATGGCGCTGGGATGGCGCAACGGCCTACGCTGGAGTCTGTACGGCGAGGACGGCGCCATTTGGGTCGAGCTCGACGCCGAGCGCACCGACGTTCGCGTGGTGCACCGAGGCGACTCGCGCCCGCAGGGAAGCTGGCGCTCGGTGGCGGTGCCGCCGGACATTCTGGCCGGCGAGGCTCGCTTCCCGTCGTTCCACATGGACCGGCTGGTGCAAGCCATCCGCGGGGAGGCGCCCTTCCCCGGGTTTGCCGAGGCGGTGGCCACGCACCGGCTGGCCGATGCGCTCGCCGAGTCGGCGGCGACCGGCCGCTGGACGCGCGTTGTCGAGACCGAAGCTGGACCGGTGCCCGCGAGCGGCCACCATATGCACGAGGGAGAAGCCGATGGCCGGTGCCTCTGAAGCGGCCGAGCGGCACACGGGCGCGACCGGTGCGCGCGCCACGGCAGTCGCGGTGGTCATACCCGCCTGGAATGAGGCCGAGTCGATCGGCGCGGTGCTGGACGAGGTGCCCTCCGCTATCGCCGGCTGGATCTTTGTCGTCAGCGGCTGGAGCACCGATGGCACCGCCGAGATCGCGGTGGCACACGGCGCACAGGCGCTGCCCCAGGAGCGGCGTGGCTACGGCGCCGCCTGCTGGACCGGCGCTCGCGCCGCGAGCGAGGCCGGCGCCGGCGTCGTCGTCTTCCTCGACGGCGACTACGCCGACCCACCGGCGGCGATCCCCCAGTTACTCGCGCCGATAATGGCCGGTGAGGCAGACCTGGTGCTCGGTTGCCGGGCGCTCGGGCAGCAACGCGCTGCGCTGCCGTGGCACGCTCGATTGGGCAACCAACTCGTGCTCGCCGCCATCCGGTTGCTGGTCCGGCGCCGGGTGGGGGACCTCCCTTCGTTCAAGGCGATCCGCCTCGACCGGCTCGACCAACTGGAGATGCAGGAGATGACGTACGGCTGGACGGTCGAGATGATCGTCAAGGCGCTGCGCGCCGGCCTCCGCGTCGAGCAGGTCGCCGTGTCGTATCGGACCCGGCTGGCCGGAAAGTCAAAAGTATCCGGTACCGTCCGCGGCACCCTGGGGGCCGCTTGGAAGCTCTTGACGTGCTCGGTACGCTACGCAGCGTGGAAACCGCGGGCGGCTGCCCTGCCAGCGAAAGAATCGATCGTGTGACGCGCCAGACGGATCGAACGCACCCTCAGTCGCGTGGTCGCGACCAGAGCCAACCAGACGAACGACGAGCGACGAGCGACGAAATGGGTCCCATCCTTCGTCCTTCGTTCTTGGGATGGCGCCAGAACACCCCGGCCGGGGTGGTGTACGTCGTGGCCAAGGCGCCGCGCGCCGGAGCGGCGAAAACGCGGCTGTGCCCGCCGCTCTCTCCCGAGCAGGCGGCGCGGCTGGCCGAGGCGTTCCTGCGCGACGTACTGGCGGCGGCGCACGCCGCCGGCTTGAGCTGCCGGCTCATCTGCCGCGATCGTAGGGAGCAGCGCGCGCTCCAGGAACTGGCCGGCCGGCTCGCCTCGGTCCACGTGCAGTTCGGCCGCGGCCTGGGCGATGCGATGGAGAGCGCCTTTCTGCAGGGGCTGCGCGACGGCTTCCGGGCGGTCGGCGTGCTCGGCGCCGACACGCCGACGCTTCCGGCCGAAATCCTGAGCGACGCCTTCGCCGGTATCGACGACGGCGCCGACGTGGCGATTGGGCCCAGCGAAGACGGTGGCTACTACCTGCTGGTCGCCCGAGCGCTGCACGCCCACCTGTTCCGCGACATACCCTGGAGCACCAGCACCGTCGGCGCGGAGACGATCGCCCGCTGCCGTGCGGCTGGGTTGCGCGTCCACACGCTGCCGGCGTGGTACGACGTCGACGACGCCGCTTCGCTCGCCCGCCTGCAAACCCACCTCGCCGTCGCGCCGGCAAGCCTGGCGCAATACACGCGCGCGGCACTCACCGGGATACGATCTGTAACGTCCCGGTAACGTTTTGCCCCCACGGCGTCGGCAGTGTTCAGCCTGCCCAGCCCGACGGCGGCACCGGCTACCATTCGATCGAAGTGACCGGCGCGTGACACGTGTTTCAGACGAACGACGGCCGGCGAAGGACGAGAGGCTGACTCCCCGGTCGACCTTCGTCGTTCGTCTTTTGTCCTTCGTCGTTCGTCCTTCGCCGGGATCACTCGACCGGCGCCACCGGCGCCACGGAAGCAGCGCCAACGTTGCTGGACGCATGCGACTCACGGCGCCGGCCGCGCTCGTTTGCCTGCTGGTGATCGCCTACGCCCTCACCGCCGGGACGATGGCGCTGCACCGCCACTGGAATCTGGAAAGCCAGGCGCTCGACATGGGCTACGCCGGCCAGGTCGCCTGGAACACGCTCCACGGCCGGCCGTTCCGCTTCACCGTCTTTCGCGGCGACGTGGGCACCGAATTGGGCCGCGCGCTCGAGTACGGGCCGGGAGCCGACCGCGACTCGCTGCTTGCCTACCACGTCGAGTTGATCTTCCTGCCCCTCTCGCTGCTCTACCTCATCTACCCGGGACCCGAGATACTGATTGGCCTCATGACGGCGGCCATCGCGCTCGGCGCGCTGCCGGCGTACTGGATCGCGCGCGCGGTACTCGGCAGCTCCTGGGCCGCGCTCCCGTTCGCCGTGATGTACCTGGCCTTTCCATCGATCCAGGCGGCCAACCTCTCCGACTTCCACGCCGTCTCGATGAGCGGCACGCTGCTGCTGTTCGCGTTCTCGTTCCTGCTCGCGCGCCGCCGGCGGGCGTTCGTCGTCACGGCGCTGATCAGCGCCGCCCTCAAAGAGGAAGTTGGGCTGCTCACCGGCATGATGGGGCTGTACGCCTGGCTCGTCCAGAAGGAGCGGCGGCTGGGGGTCGCCGTCGCCGCGCTGTCGTTCGCCTGGGTCGGCGTGTGCTTCGGCCTCATCCTTCCCCACTTCACCGGCGGCGCGCCCTCGCTGTTCACCGCCCGCTACGGCGACGCGCTGCACCGCCTACGCACTTTCCCCCCCGAGTTGCTTGCCGGCCGGCCGGCGCTGCCGGTGCCCGATTACGCCGTCCGGCACGTGTGGCACCTGGCGGCGAGCACCGGCTTCCTCGCGTTCTTTGCGCCGGTGCAGCTCGCGCTGGCGGCACCATCGCTGGCCATCAATGGACTGTCCTTCTCGACGTGGCAGCACGGCGGCGGCGCCCACTACTCGGCGGAGTCGGTGCCGGGGCTGATCGTCGCCGCGATCTTCGGCACGCGGTGGCTGGCGGCGCAGTGCCGGCGGTACCTTCGATGGCCGGAGGCCGGCAGCGCAGTGCTGATTGCCTGTGCCGGCCTCGTGCTTGCCCTGGCACAAAGCCGCGAGCAGGGCATCCTGCCGCCCGCCAAGCGCTCTACCTGGCCGGCGGCATCCGGGCGGCTGGCCACGTTGCGGCCGCTGCTCGCGCAGATTCCGAAAGATGCCGCCGTCTCGGCGCAGTCGAACGTCTTTCCGCACCTGGCTTCGCGCGAGCGAATCTACCCGTATCCCGCCGTCGAAGACGCGGAGTACGTGCTGATCGACGTCGCCGGCACGTCAAACCCGCTTGGCCCCGACGACCTCTTCAACGCGGCGACGACGACGCTGGCCGGCGGGCAGTTTACCGTCCTCGACGGCGTCGACGGCTTCCTGCTATTGAAGCGGCGCAGCGACCACGCGTCAGGCGTGAATCCCCGGCTGCCTGCGCTGCCGGATAGGTTCTACGCATTCGCCCGGGCCGGCGACGACGAGCGTTTCACGCCGGCGCAGGTCACCTTCGGCGACCTGATCGACCTGGTTGGGTTCCGGGTCGATCCTCTCCCCAGCGCCCACTTCACGCAGCGCTACTTCGCCCCCGTGCTGTACTTCCGCGTCAGGCGCCCCGTCGATCGTGCCTACCGGCTGACCATCTTCCTGATCGGTCGCGACGGCATAGCGCGCAACCACGACGACGGCAACGCGACGCAGCGGTGGTACCCGACGTATCGCTGGGAGCCGGGCGAGTTGATCCGCGTACGTTACCCTCCGATCGCTTATCCGCGCGGCGACCGGCTCGGCGCTGGGATCCAAATCGGCGCCGAGGCCGGCGCCCAGCGCCTCGCCGTCACCAGCGCCGGCGTTCCCGTGCTCGACGGCGGGCACGTGCCCCTCCTCGCGGCGCTGCCCTGACCGACCGTCGCGAGGCAGTCCCCTCTCCCTCGCCTCAACAGCGCCGGCCCAACGGCGCGGCACGTTTCTGTGGCCGCGGAGTTTTTACGGAGGATTGCCGGTCAGTTAGGACCGGCTTAATCGAGAGGGGGCATAGTTGGGAGTGCCAGGGATACACCTGACCCCAAACTTCGCTCTACATTTGCATTAAGGAGGCAACACCAATGGAAAACGAGACGGGCACGGTCGAGGCGAATGCAGCAGCCCTGGAAGTGCCCCCAGGTACCCCGCCGAGTACGCCATCGCGACCGACGCTGCGCCGCGTGCTGGCTGTGGCCGGTGTGGCGCTTGCGCTGGGCGGCGGTGTGATTGGCGCCGGCATTGCCTACGCGCAGACGCCGACGCCAACGCGCCCGCCCGCCGCGCAGGGGACGCCACGCCCGGACGCCGCGCAACGGCAACAACGCGGGCAGCAGTTCCTCGACGCCGTCGCCGCCAAGCTGGGCGTGACCGGCGACCGGCTCAGGCAGGCGATGGAAGACGCCCGCAACGAGCTGGGGCTGCCTGCTCCAGGGGCACCCGGCGCGGGCTTCCACCGGCCGTTCGGCGGGCCCGGCAGGCCAAGCGGACCGATGGGCCAGCGCGCGTTCTCCGGCCCCCTCGAACTCGAAGGTGCGGCCAAGGCGATCGGCATCACGACGGAGCAGTTGCGCCAGGAGTTGCCCGGCAAGACGCTCGCCGACGTCGCGAAGGCGCACAACGTCGATCCACAGAAGGTCGCCGGCACGATCAGCGCCGACATAATCGCGCGCATCGACCAGGCCGTCGCCAACGGGCGCATTTCGGCGGATCGCGCCACGCAGAACAAGCAGAACGTCGCGCAGCAGGTCGAGCGGTTGATGGCGCGCCAGTTCCCGGCGGGCCGTCCGGGTGGCCAAGGTGGTCCCGGTCCACGCGGTAACCAAAACGGACCCCGGCCGTTCCCTCGCCCCGGTGCGCCGGCCGGCACCAACCAGTAGGCACCCCTCACCCCCTCCCAGGGCCCGGCCCTCTGCTGTCGCATTCACCCGCCTCTCCCACAAGGGGAGAGGGGGAACAGCGCTCCGCGGCAGAGGCGACTCCCCTTCTCCCCTGAGTGGGAGAAGGGTGCGGGCAGAACTTCCGGGGACCGCCACCGGCTGTAGGGGCGTATGGAGATACGCCCGCCCACCGCCCCTGGGCGTATTTCTATACGCCCCTACAGGACATCTACGCATCCGGAACTCTTGCGTGCGCCGGTGGGAGAAGGAGCCGGGAAGAAGAGTAGGCGAAACCATCCGGCGTTGAGGTTCCCGTTGAGGTAGCGCTGCTAGCCTCGGGAAAACCGCTTCGCACAGGAGGGCAAATCGCCATGGAACATCAAGCGGCGGCTGGAGTCGTCGGAGGGGAAAGAGAAGGGGAAGAGACACGTACGCAACTCGCCCGCGCGGGCCTGACCCGCAGGCAGTACGGTCGAGCAGCGCTCGGCCTTACCGGCGCGGCCTCGGCCGCGTCGCTCGCCGCGTGCGGGCTCGGCGAGCCGGCGCCCGCGGCACCCAAGAGCACCGGGCCGGTGACGATCACCTACCTCTCCAACCTGCCCGAGACGCACCCGGAGGGCGAGGCGCGGCTCGCGCTGCTCGACGAATTCGGCAAGACCAATACCCACCAGATCACGATCAACGTCGACGACGCCCGAGGCGGCACCAACGAGACCAAGGTCAAGACGCTCGCCGCGGCCGGCACGCCGCCCGACCTGTACTACACGGCGTACTACTTCGTCGCCGAGTTCCTCTTGGGCGGGATGACGATCGACGTCGACGGCGAGCTCAAGACCGAGAAGGACTGGGGGAAGCAGCGCGGCGACATCTTCCCGCCGATGATCGAGAGCAGCATGTGGGC
>JACQGX010000336.1 GCA_016199265.1 Chloroflexota bacterium
CCGCACGAGCACCGCCGCCGGGGACGCTGCCCGCCACCGCGTGGCCCCACGCTGGCTTACTCCGGCGTCCAACCACCACCCTCCCCTCATCCGCTCCGCCCACCTTCCCCCAACACGCCTCGCGATTTGTGACCAGGCCTCGGCTAGCTACTCCGGCGACCAGTCACGCGGCAGGCGGCGCATCGTGTGGCGCAGCGTGCCGATCGGCTCACAAACCATCTCGATCACGTCGCCCTCTTGCAGCGCCAGCTCGGGCGGGACGATAATCCCGGTGCCCGTGGAGAGCACCGCCCCGTCCTGGATCGGGTTGTTGAGACGCAGGTACCCGATCAGCTCGTCAAACGGCCGTTTGATCCGATCGAGCCCCACCGACTCCTCGAACACCGTCCGGCCGCCGCGGCGGATCGCACAACGCAGCGTCAGCGTGCTCGGGTCGGGCACCTCGTCGGGCGTCACGATCGTCGGACCGAGCACGATGCAGCCGTAGAAGATCTTCGACTGTGGCAGGTAGAGCGGATTCTCGCGCTCGATGTCCCACGCCGACACGTCATCGCAGAGCGTGTAGCCGAGGATCGTGCCTCGACGGTCGAGCACCAGCGCAAACTCCGGCTCCGGCGCGGTGAACGACGAGTCGGCGCGAATCGTCGCCGCCTCGTTCGGTCCCACGCAGTGCGCCGCGCGCCCCTTATAGAACAGCTCGGGCCGCGGCGCCGAGTACACCATGTCGTAGATGCCCTTCGACGTCGACGTATCTTCATCCCGAAACTCGGCGCTCTTCTTGTACGTCACACCCGCGCCCCACACCTCCGGCGGATCGATCGGCAACCGCAGATACGCCCGCTCCGCCGACTGCGCCACGTCGAGCTCCCGCAGCGTTCCCACCCGCCGGCCCTCCGGCGCCTCGCGGCCGGCAGCGCGATCCAGCAGCAGCCGCAGCGCACTCCCGCGCGCCTCCTCGGTTACGTCAATCACCTCCTCCCCCCGCACAACGCCCACACGGTCCCCCGCCCCTGGCTGGAAATACTGCACTACTCGCATAGGCTTGTCTTGTCCTCCTGTTCTCAATCGCCGTCAAGCGGCCCGTCTGCAGGGCATCGTACCAACAGGATCCGCAAGCGTCACCCCCTCGTCCCCTCTCCCCCCTGGGAGAGGGCTAGGGTGAGGGCGGCCTTGCCCTTAACACGAACCAGAGGAACGGGACTCGGGTGAGCGCAGCCCCGGTTGACATTACCCCACGTCTTTCAATTGGAGAAGTTCGCTTCAGTAGGCAGCGAAAACACGCCGATCAGTGGTCTGGTCCACCCGCCGCGATTAACAAGCAAGGCCCAAGCGGCAGCCCGCACTGACATCATAAGTGACATCACAGTCGAGCGAGAGTCGCAAAGGCTCTCTGAATCATCCGGCTGCGGCACGATCGGATCGGGCGACAAGAACCGCCCCAGCACCGGCGAATACCACCGCGCCTGGTAGCGCTAGAGCGACCCCAACGACGACTCCAGCGACCGCTGTCCCGTGTCTACCGGTCGGTCGCGAGGGAGCCCTCCGCCAGCCACGGTTGCCCGAAGGGGCCACGGAACTGGTGCCCCGCCCAGGCGTCGGTGCTGCTGGTTTGGAGCGACGTGGAGCCGAGGTGGTCCTGGTGCAGGTCGTGCAGGCCGCTTGAGCTGTCCCGGACGGCGACAAGGCGGCCGCCGAAGCGGTAGTACTTCTTGGTCTGGCCGGTGGACGGGTTCTTCTCGAAGCGGCCGCCGGCGGCGTAGTGGGCGACGACGGTGCTGCCCACCTTCTTGGCCACTAACCAGCCGTCGCCGTTGGAGACGAAGGTGGTGGTCGTGCCACCGGTGGTGACCGACGTTTGGCGGCCCTCGAGGTCGTAGCCGTGGGTGTAGCTCGTGCCGGCCTCGGTGCGCTGGAGCACGGCGCCGGTGGTGTCGTAGCTGTAGGTGTTGGCCCCGGCGGCCGTGACGGCATGCTTGTGGGCCGCGTCACCGTAGGTGTACGTCCCAAGGGGACCAGACGTGATGTTGCCGGTGGCGTCGTGGGTATAGGCGAACGACGCGGGCGCGCCGGTGGGGGCGTTGGTCACGTTGGCCGTCAGCAGCCGGTCGCGCTCGTCGTAGGCGTAGCTCCAGGTCCGGAGTGTGCCCCCGTGGTCCTGCTGCCACCACGCGAGCACGTTGCCGGCCCGGTCGTAGCGGTAGGCGTGCTCCTGCAGCAGCGTGCTGTCCAGGCTGTACTGGAGCTGCCGCAGGCGGAAGTCCTGGGGCTGAGCCACGCCGTCGTGGTTGGGCTCGTCGGCCGCATCGAAGTAGTCGAGGCTGGCCACCACGCCGTTGCCGTACGTCCAGCCGAGCGGCTGGAACAGCGCCGAGTAGGTGGTCCCAGCGACGTAGGCGTTCTGCCCGGCGAGCGAGCTGGCGAGCGACACCGGCAGGCCGTGGGCGCCGTAGCCGGTGGTCACCCCCTCGGCGGCCGCATCCGGGTAGGTCGTCGTCACCGGCCGGTCGAGGCTGACGTAGCTGTGGGTGGTGGTGTACGTCGTGCCCAGGATCGTCTGTTGTTCCTGTGTCACCCGGCCGCGGCTGTCGTACCGCCACGTCGCCGAGGTGGTGAGCCGGCCGTTGGTCGCCGCCGACAGGTCGGCCATGCTCGTCCGGCGGCCCAGCCCGGACCCGTAGGCGGCGCCGGTCTGGTCGTAGGTGTAGGTGGCCAGCGTCGTCTTGGCCGCCGTTGGCGACGTCTGTCCCTCTTTGGTGACCAGGCGCGAGGCCAGGTCGTAGGTGAAGGTCAGCACCTGGTCCTTCGCGTCCGTCTGCGTCGCCAGCCGCCCCAGCCCATCGTACTGGTACCGCCACGTGCCGCTGTCCGGGTCCACCGACTGGAGCTTGCGCCCCAGCCCGTCGTACTGGATCTCCGTGCGGGTACTCGTCGGGTCGGTCACCAGCTCCAGCAGGTCCCGCGCGTTGTACGCGTACCTCGTCGGCGCCACGCCGCCAGCGCCGTTGTCCTCGTCCACCCGCGCCAGGCGGCCGAACCTATCGAGGTAGTCGGTGCGCTGATGGCCGTTCTGGTCGGTCAGGGTGCGCGTGCGCCCCTCGCCCGCGCTCGGCGGATCGCCGAAGGTGGTCGTCGCCGCCGAGCCGTCGGGGTGCGTTGTGGCCGTCACCCGGGCCGCGCCGTCGTAGTTCCACGTCGTGAAGGGCTGCGCCGGGCTGGCGCTTTCCACGGCCTCGAACCGGGTCAGGAAGTCGGTGCTCGTCTGGGCCGGCGTTTCCCAGGCGACGTATTCGTCCTTCAGGAGGTCGCGGTCTTCGTAGAGGCGTCGTGCGACGCTGTGCCTCCCGGCGCCGTTCAGGTTGTCCGCGAGCTCGCGCTTGGTCTCCACCAGGCCGCCGAGGCCGTCGTAGAACTGGATCGTGTGCCGGCCGCCGGGGATGGTGACGGTGCTGATGGTCGCGGAGTCGGTGGTGCCGTCTTTCTCGGTGACGATGAGCCGGTTGGGCGCGCTGCCGAAGCCGGAGTAGTCGTAGGTGATGGTTGCCTGGCCAGTGTCGTCGCCTGGACGGCGCACCTCCGTCAGGCGGCCAAAGGTGTCGTAGGTGTAGCGGGTGACGGCGTTGTTCGGATCGGTGACGGTCAGCAGATTGCCGCTGCGCTCGTCGAAGGTGCGGGCGGTGGTTAGCCACAGAAACTTGGTGCCGCGGCCGCCGCTCGTATCCGCCGCCCGCACGCTGGTGCCGGTCGCGAAAGTCTGGTACGTGCCGTCGTAGGTTGTCGTGCTGACCGCGTCGGCGGCGGCGTCGGTCCACGTCCCGCTGGCTGGGTCGTCGCTCCCCGGCGCAGCGCGACGCGTCGCCTTCGTCTGGTTGCCGTAGGCGTCGTAAGCGTAGCGGGTCACCTCCGTGTTGGTGGGAGCCTGCGAATCGATCCGCTGCACGCGCGTGCCCAGCCCCCGCGTCGGCGCCACGCCGTAGGCCTGGCTGTCGTAGCTGTAGCGCACCTCCTGCACCGCCGCGCCGGGCGCGTCGGGCGTGCCCAAGGAGAGCGTCGCGCTCTGCAGCCGATCGACCAGATAGGCGCCGCCGCTCGTGGCATAGAGGTGGGTGCGCGTCGTGGTGCGTTCGTCCCCGGGCACGGCCATGTCGCCGAGCTCGACGATCTGCGTCACGTTGCCGTAGGGGTCGTCAAGCTTGTACTCCGTGCGGCGCACCTGCCTGGTGGTCGCCTCCGAAGACCACTCCTCTTCGGCGTCGAGTTGCACCACCTGGCGCTCGTTCTCCGGTGGGTCGGCCGCGGGCGTGAGCCGCTTGAGCTGGAACGTGCGCGTCTGCACGCGCACCCCCGTGACGCCATCTGGGTTTCGGTAGGTGGTCTGCGTTTCCGTGCCGCGCAAGCCCGGCCGCCTGAGATACGTGCTGTCGCCGTTGGCGTTGAAATCGTGCACGATCACGCCCACGCCGTCGCTCTCCTGGACGCGCGGATGCCCCGGCATCCTGTCAAAGAGCGTCGAGCCGGAGGGATAGCTGTAGCTGGTCACGTGCTGCGCGGGGGTGGCCTGCGCCGTGCCGGCGTAGTTGGTCACGCCGCTCGTGGTCGTCCGCGTAACCACGCGTAGGTAGTCGTACTCGGTGTTTTCTGCCGGGTGGTAGGGCTCGTAGGCATACGTGACCTCTCCCCCATAGCCATTGGCGACGTGGGAGATGATCGCGTCGTTGCCAGCGTTGTAGTCGAACGTGGTGGCAGGCAGGCTCTCGGTGCCGCCGGCATTGCTGGGCGTGATGCTGCGCAGCAGCAGCCGGTTCTTGTACTGCTCGTCAGTGTTCCCGACCGTCCCGGTGGTGAGATAGCTGTGGTCGAGGTCCCAGCGCGCCACCTCCTGCCAGGCGGCGGCGCTACTCGGCCGGACCCAGGTGGAGATGCCAGAGAGCCGCTGGTCGGCAAAGAAGCGCTGGCTGTTGGCCGAGCGTATCGCCGAACCTGAGGCCCGCTGCCGCGCGTCGAACTCGGCGTCGGTCTCGTAGTCCTTGATGTCGCCAATGAGGCGGCTGGTGCGGTCGAAGAGCACGCGCCGCTGGCCCGTGATGCCGGCGTTGGCGTTCTGTGTGTAGTCAATCTGCCGCAGGTAGGCCGTCCTGGCGTAGCTGCGGGTTGGCCCGGCTGCGCCCGCCTGGCTGCCGGTGCCCACCTGATAGTGCGACAGGATTTGCTGGGCGGTGAGCGCCCGTGGGTAGAAGGCGGCCTCGGCAATGCGGCCAATGAACTCGAGATCCTCGTTCGCGTTGCCGTTGCCGATCTGGAAGGGGATGCCCGTTGATCTCGGTAAGACCGATGGATTGGCCGCGGCTTCCTGCACCCCGTTCAGGTAGACGCGCGCCGTCGTGCCGTCGTAGGTCGCGGCGACGTGGTACCAGGTGTTGAGCGCCAGCGTCGTCGTGCCGTAGAGCTCGAACAGCTCGTCGCGGATGCGCAACTGGGCTTTGCCGAACTTGATGGCCAGGGCGTAGCCGGTCCAGCCACTGTTCCCCTTGGCGACGACGTCGCCGTGGTCGTAGTTGGAGGTGCCGGTCTTATACACCCATGCTTCGAGCGTGAAGGCGCTCGGAGCGTCGAAGATATTGCCCATCGAGATATAGTCGCCGGTGTCGCCATTCGTGCTGCTGATCTGCGTCACCGGCTGCGGATCGCCGGCCAGTGGCCCACCCGGGATGCCGTTGGTAATCGTGCCGACGTACGTGCCGCTGTAGCCGTTGCCGCTACTGTCGGCCGCGGTCGTGCCGCTCGTCTCGTTCAGCCGCCAGTAGCCCGACGGCACGTCGGCGAGCACCGTCGAGGCGTAGCCACCGGCTACGTCGGCTACGGTGATCTCGTACGTCAGGGTGAGCTGATTGCCCCGCGGGTCGGCCACCTGGTCGAGGTGGTACTTCGTCCCCTGGCGCACCGGCTTCGTGCCCGAGCCGGTGGGATTGACCAGCATCCACTCGAGCGAGCCGGTGGTCGTGCGTACGCCGGTCGGCGGCGGCGAGGGCGGAGTGAGGACCTCCGCGGGCAGGTTGTAGCCGAAGCGATACCGCGTGCCATCCTTGGCGGTGACGGTCCAGTAGTCGGCCAGCCAGCCGGCGCTCCAGTCGCCGGCCGCGAGCGCCGACTCCTCGACCCGGCCCGCGCCGCCGTCGAACGCGTCGACCGTGACCCACGCATTGGCAGAGCCGGCCGGCCGGACACCCGTGACGGCGATGACCAGCTCATGGCTGCCGCTCGACGGAGCCGAATACGTGTGGGCTTGCTGATAGCTCGTACTCAACGCGTAGTTGCTCTCTTCCTTGACGAGGGTGCCGTCGATGAATACTTTGGCGGTCCCCTGGTCTGGGCCGGTGGTCGTATACCAGGTCACGTTGGTGCCGCTGAACGCGAAGCGCACGCGGTCGCCGGCGGTGGCCGACCGCTTCACACTGCCGCCAGAGGCGCCGGCGTCGGCGATGCTGATCCAACTGGCCGGTTCCTGGGCGACGGCCACCGCTTGCCACAGATGATCGATCTTGGCGAAGCGCTCCGGGTCGGTGTGGTAACAGCCCTCGACCTCAGCGGCCGCGCACGCCGTCGGCGTCGCTTGCTCGGCCTTATTCAGCCGGAGCATCACGCTCTGGCCGCCCAGGCTCAAGGAAAAGAGCCCCTCGTCGCTGGTGTCGGGCACGATCACGCCGGGCTCCACTTGCCAGCCGTACCCCGTCCAGCCGGCCTGTGCGGTCGGCAGCGGCGCCGGAATGTGCTGTGTCACATCGACGATGCCTCCAAAGTAGCGCAGCTCGAGGGCGGGCGCCATCCCGGCCGTACCCGGCGGCACCGGCAGCGGATACGCCAGCGAGGGCCAACCGGTAAACAGGTCGGTGGCGTGGGCAGCCATGCCCGGCGGCGTCGAGGGGTTGGCACTGCCGTCCATGCCCGCCGCGCCCGGGCTAAAGTGCGCCAGCCGCACGTGCAAGGTCTGGCTGGCCGCGTCGTAGCCGCTCGGCTGTGGCAGCCACCGGCCGGCCGCCTCGTCATACTGCCACCAGCGCAACTCGGCCAGGTGCTCCGGCTGCAGGTGGCCGGCGTCGCGCACGCCATGCCGCAATCGCAAGCGCACCAACGCCGAATCCGGTACCCGCAGGGCAAGCGACACGGGCACGGCGAAGGCGTGCACCGCTCGGCCCGTCTTGACCGACGTAGCGCTGAAGTCCGCCCAGAAAAACGCGTCCGGGACGGAACGCCAGGCCGGCACCTCCCGCCGCTGCACCGTGACGACCACCGGTTCGAGCACCGCGCCGGCCGGGAATCGCAGAGTCAGCGCACCGTCATCCGACGTGATCTGGCCCCCGTCGGGCGTGATCGTCGCCGCGGTGCTTATGCCCAGCGCCGGCGGCGGATCGGCAAAGCCGCCGTCGGGCCGGGCGATGCGCCCCGGCGCGGCGCCAAGCCGCGGGATGGGGCTGGCCATGGGCGGCGTGGGCGGCGCCGGCAGCGCCGCGCCTCCGGCGCCGCACGGATCGGCGGCGCCGGCCGGGGTAGGGGTCGCGGTCGTCAGCGACGCCAGCGGTGGGGTGGCCGATGTGGCTGCTATGGCAGCCGGCCCAGTGTCCCCGCCGGCGGTTGCGGTCGAGGAAGGCGTGGCACCAGCCGGCGCTCCCGCCAATCGGGTGGTGCTCACAAGGGCGACGGTCGCCGTCGCGCAGGCCGGCACGGCCACCGCCACCGCCGTGCCCGCCGCCGTGCCGGTTGCGGAGGCGGTGCCGGCTGCACTGGTGGGGCTGGGGGTTGCGGTCGTCGTGGGAGACGCAACTGGTGTGCCGCTCGGAGCGGGCGTTGGTGTCGGTGTTGCCGTCCGGTCGGCGCCCGCCGTTGCGCTTGCCGCGCCGTTTACCGTTTGGCCGGCGCTGCCGCTGAGCGTCGGCGTGGCGCTGGCCGCGGCGGCCGCACTGACCGTGCTGCTCGGTGTGGTGGCACCCGATGAGACGACAGCCGAGCCGCCAGGCGGCGTAGCCGCGCCGGAAGGCACGGCCGTGTCTTCCGGCGCGGAGCTTGCCGCGGGTGTCGCCACGATCGCTGGCGAAGCAAGACTTGCAGCCGCCGCATTCGCCGATCCGTCGACTGGGTTCGTCTCATTCGCCGCGTCCGCCGCGGTCGCCGCGCTCGGCGAGCCGCTCGTGGCCGGCGACGCAATCGAGGGTGTCGGCGTGAGCGCGGCCGCCGGATCGCGCGCCCGCTCGGCCGCCCCCGCTCCCGGCGCAACCAGCAATGACAGGATCGTGAAGAGCGTCAGCGCCGCGTACGTCCACGACACGCGCCGCGAGCGGCCCAGAATTCCACCTGAGCTCGGCAACATGCTTCCCCATCTCCCTTTTCCGGACAACCAGCCCGGTTACACGACAACGCGGGCGAGAAGCACGGCCTAAGACCCATACACCACACGTGCGTCCCATCCGCCCCTATGACCGTGCGTGCGCCGCGCCGGCACACGCATCGATCAGCGCCGCATGTGTTGCAAGATGTGTGCTATCCGTAGCACTGTTGTTACGTTTACATCGCCCCAAAGTCAGTGAGCGAGCGTCTCGGCCACCGCCTGCTGCGGGCACGCCACGTTGTTACGTTGGCACTGCCCCAAAGTCGGTGAACGGGGCCGGCTCGTGCGTCCGCCACCAACGCCAGGGGTGCCGCCGAACGGGTGCGATCGTGCGTTGGCCACCGCCACCAGGGACCTGAGACTCAGGTCCCCGAGCGCAGCGAGGGGGTGCCGCCCGGCTGAGCTCGCCAATGACACTCACACACCCTCCCGGCTCAGCGCGCTTCAGCGTGCTTCGCAGACTCAGCCGGGCGGCTTCAGCCCCCGGCGGACCCGCTCCACCACCGGTCGGTACCCACTTCGGGACAGTCTCACTTGCACGGCGACTCTGCCGACCAATCTGGCAAGCGGCCCCGAACCGTTCCCCTCTCCATCGGAATGGAGAGGGGGCCAGGGGGTGAGGTCAAAACAGCGATAACTGCACCGGCCGCTCCGCCATCGCCGGCTGGCGAGTGGTTAGTTTGGGGAAAAGGCGCTGGAACTCGTACCGGTCGGCGCAGAGGCTCTCGAAGCGCTTGGCCATGTCGTGCAAGCGGCGTAGGAGGTAGTCGCGGTCTTCGTCGTGCTCGTACTCGGAGGTGAGCGCGAGGCTGCCGTCGCGGCGCTGATAGACCGCCACCTTCTGGCCGACCTGGACGCCTTTGGCCGCGGCGGCGAGGCGCTTCAGCCCCGGCGACGTGAACGTCTTCGACGTGATGCTCTCGTGCCGGCAGAAGTCCTCCACCGGCAGCCTGCCTTCCTGGATCTGCGCGGCGATCTCGAGGTAGCGGGCGCTGACGTCCTCGATCGAGCGCTCGATCAGCGTCACCGCCGCCTTTTGGACGAACTCGCGCAGGTAGCGCTCGTCGCGACGCGACCGCAGACTTGAGCCGCGCGCGATCAGCCGCCCGTCGTACGTCAGCAGGAAGTACGTCTTCTGCTTGAGTGAGACCATGCCCGCGTAGCGGCCATCGTGCGCCAAGTTGATCCCCTCAGGCAGCACCCGCCCCACCGCCTCGACTAACGCGAGCTCGTCGGATTCACTGCCGACGTCGTCGCCCGGCACGAAGTAGACACCGTCGGTGTCGACTTCGATGATCCGGCAGCCATGCGCTTCCAGGGCCGCGAGCACGTCCTTGATCAGTTTCTGCCCGGTCGTCGTGACCGCCTCTGCCGCGTCGAAGTCGTTGAAATTGGCGCGGCCATAGCCGAGGTACCCGTAGAATGATTGCCCGATCCAATTGAGCTTGTAGTTGCGGCCGGCCAACAGCGTGTGGTTATCCGCGATCGTGACGCAGAACACCTTGCCGGCGTGGTGCCGCATGGTGAACTGATCCTGGCGGCCGCGCAGTGACACGCGGCGCTCGCGCTTCACCCAGATGCGGTAGCAGCCGTCGAAGCTGACTGTCACGCGCTTCCCGAGTAGATAGCAGAGCCGGCAGAAGTCGTCGCGCAACTGCGGCGACTTCGTTGTGAACCGCGGGTGGTCCCTATCGCCGTCACCCTTCATCAGCGTCTGCCAGAGAAGTTCCAAGGAGCGTTGCGGGAGGGCGAACACCCACAACGGCAGCCGCTTGCGCATCGATCCCTTGCCACACTGCTCCTCGAGGAACCGGTAAAGGACATCGCTGCTGAAGCTGATTCCCGCAGCATCGGCTCGGAAGCGTAAGCCAATCTCCTGCAGCAGGTCGATGATCTCCTGGTGATAGACCGGATTCACGTTCAGTCGCTGGTAGAGCGTGACGCGCCGTGTCAGGCCACGGAACGTACCGGGGTACGCGCGCGGCGTTGACTCGAACAGCGAGCCCTCGGATGCGTACCAGCCGATCAGGCGCAGCACCACGTTCAACGGCAAGTGGCGCGGTGTCGTCTGCGTCTTGCGACGCAGCCACAGCCGGCCATCTCGCGTCTCCGAGGCGTCCGGCACATGGGCCAGCAGGTCAACTGACGCCTCACCACCCTCGCCCACCGTGGCGAGTGACGGGATCGCCGGCAGCAAGTGGTTCGTCAGTTGGGGAAGCTCCCACGCCTCGCGGAAGGTGAATCGGTCGCGATGGTCCTGGAGAATGAACCGATGATTGGGCGTGACCTCCACGTCCACGTTGTCGTGCCGGTAGACGATCACCGAGCCGTCGTAGTCGTATTCCCAGGTGTGCGTGACCGCTTTCACCTCGGGCGTGCCGGTCTCTGGGTTGAGGGAGTAGACCACGTCCCCGACGCGCAGATCCTCGACGGTACGAAACCCGTCTGGAGTGAGCACCTGGTGCCCGGGCGTAAAGCAGTTGATCAACACCTTGTACGACGACGAGAGCCCGCTCCAGTACGAGCGCTCGGGCCCGCTTGTGCGGGCGATCTGTCGCTTGGCGTGCAGCCGCTGTTCGGTCAGCGCGCGCAGCGTCGGCAGGAAGACGCCGAGCGATTCGGATGCCGGCCGGTAGCCGAAGTGCAGCATCAACGCCGGATACAGGCTCTCGACGTCGCACTTGGCGACGTGGCGGAAAACGCCGGTGGCGCGCAGCTCGAGATACCCGCCGGGATACGGCCGCGGGGCCTGCGGCAGCGGAATCGACTCCCGCGCCGCCAGGTAGGCACGGATCAGCAGCGCGTTGATCTTCTCACCCGTCCCGCCGGTGGCGACGTCCTGGAACGATCGGGGCACGAGTTGCGCCTGGTAGAACTCGGTCGGCGTGATCAGCTCAGAGAGCGTGCGCACGTCGCGCGCGTCGTCGAGGCAGTAGCGCGCCAGGCGTTCCGGATCGGTCTGCCAGAGCGCGTTGATGTCGGTGCGATCGACGAACTCGCGGTCGGCTCGGGTGAGCTCGAGCGATTCGATAACCGTCTTGAGCGCGTAGCTCTCGAGCTTCCCCTCGCTGTCAAAGCGCTGGATCTGCTGATACGTGTCCAGAATGTGACGCCCGTTGATGCGCACCCGCATCGACGGCAGCAGGCGCGCACCAACCTTGAGCCGCCCCTCGCGCTCCTGGAGCCAGACCGGCCGGCCATCGCGTCCCCACGTCAGCGCTACGCCTAGCCGGCGCGCCCGGGCGGCAAGGTACGGCAGGTCGAAGTCGGTGATGTTGTGGCCCTCGACGACGTCTGGATCGAGCGCGGCGACTCGCACGTTGAGCCGCCGCAGCAGCTCGGCCTCGCCGCCGTCACGCGCGCTCAGCACCTCCTCGTAGCCGCGGTTGTCGGTCAGCGCGACGACCAGGACGCTGGCGTCGGGCGCTTCCGGGCGCAGGCTCGAGGTCTCGATGTCGAGCTGCAGGCGGTGAAGGTCGTCGAATCGCATGCCCTGGAAGAGCGTCCGGCCGGTGATCGCCAGGTACTGCGCGACGAGCGACGTATACGCCAAGAACTGCGCGCCGGCGGCGCTCAGCGCTGCCTGCGCGCGCGCGAGCTGCGCCCACCGCGCAAACCGCACCAGCCGGTTCAGCGGCCGGTCGCCGGCGAGCGTCTCGACCTCGTGCTCGCCCACCGGCAGATACCCCAGGCTGGCGTCGTTGAGGATGAGCCACGGACGGACGGCATCGCGCAGCGTTTCCACCGTGCCGTCGCCATTCCGCACGTAGAGCACGATGCCATCGGCACCGTCGGTCTCGACCGCCACGACACGCGGCAGCGGATCCTTCCCATTCAGTAGGGACGACAAACCCAGAGAACGCACACGAGCAAAGGGATTGGCTGCCACCGGCCGGCTATCCACGAAAGCGTAGCACGCCTATCACGCCTATAATGAGCGTAGTCCCGCTCGACGCCAAGGTCACCCCGATCAGAAGAGAAAGTCATGGCAATTCAGGCAAGCGTTCGCTTCAAAGCTGACGATATCTGGGATGCGCCGGAGAACGGCAAGCGCTACGAAGTGATCGATGGAGAGCTCTACGTGACACCGGCACCAGATCTCATTCACCAGACTACCGTCGGTTCTTTGCACGACTACATCGGCCCGTTCGTGCGCCAGAGGAAGCTGGGGAAGCTGTATCCTGCGCCTACGGGACTTGTGCTGGACGACGAAAACGGCCTGCAGCCGGATCTGATCTACGTCTCCAATGGCCGCGCCCGTATTAAGACCAGGCGTGGCCTCGAAGGCGCTCCGGACCTCGTCGTGGAAGTGCTCTCGCCAAGTACGCGCGGCCGAGACTTCGGAATCAAGCTGCGCCGGTACGCCGCCGCTGGGGTGCCGCACTATTGGATTGTCGACCCGGACAGTCGCCACCTTCTCCCCTATCGCCTGACCGAAGACGGGTACGAGCTCATCGGTGAGTTCGGTGCCGGCACGGTGTTTCAACCAGAGCTCTTCCCCGGCCTCGAGATCCCCATCGACGAGCTCTGGCTCTAACGGGGCTTGCGGCCGCACAGTGTGCGAGACTTGAGCATGAGCCTCGCGCAGCTTACGTTGGACGTGAAGGCCGCCACCCACGAGGTCGGCTTCGACCGCGTCGGGATATCCGGCGCCGCGCCGCTGCGCGACGCCGAGGCCGCGATCCTCAAGCGCATCGCCGGCGGCCACATGGACGGGCTTCGCTGGTTCACGCCCGAGCGAGCGCGATTGGCGACCCGCCCAGACGAGCTGCTGCCCGGGGCGCAGAGCATCATCGCGCTCGCCGCGAGTTACCTCGGCCACCGGCCGCCGCCGGCCGCGCAGCCGGGTTGGCCGCGAGGCAGGATCGCGCGCTACGCCTGGGGGCGCGACTACCACGACGTGCTCAAAGACCTGGCGCGCAAGCTCATCGACCGAACCGAGCGGATCGTCGGGCGGTCGGTGCAGGCGCGAATCTTCGTCGACAGCAGTCCGTTGGCCGAGCGCGCCGTCGCAGAGCGGGCGGGGCTCGGCTGGTTCGGCAAGAACACGATGCTGCTCCTGCCGGGGGCCGGGTCGTGGGCGTTCCTCTGTGAGATCATCGTCGACCTACCACTGGAACCCGATCGGCCGGTCAAGAAAAGCTGCGGCGCGTGCCGGCGCTGTCTCGACGTCTGTCCGACCGGCGCGCTCGTCGCTCCCGGCGTGCTCGACAACCGGCGCTGCATCTCGTTTCTGACGATCGAGCTCAAAGATCGCATTCCGCACCACCTGCGCCCGCTGATGGGCAATTGGATCTTCGGCTGCGACGACTGCCAGGAGGTGTGTCCGGTCAACCGGCGCGCCTTGCCGGCGCGCATCGCCTCGCTGCGCGCCTACGACGACGACGCGGCGCATCCGCCGCTCTTGCCCCTGCTGGCGATGAGCGACGCCGAATTCCGGGTGCGCCATCGTGGTACACCGGTGATGCGCGCCAAGTCGTGGGGTCTCCAGCGCAACGCCTGCGTCGCGCTCGGCAACCTGCGCGACCCGGCGGCGATCCCCGCGCTGGCCGGCGCCCTCCACGACGAGGCGCGCTTCCCAATCGTTCGCGAGCACGCAGCGTGGGCCCTCGGTCGCTTCGCCGAGGCGGAGCCGTCAGCCCGGCGCGCGCTCGAGACGGCGTGGCCCGCCGCGACCGGCGAGCTCCACCAAGAGATCGAGCTGGCGCTTAGCGGAACCGACGGAGATTCACCACAGAGCCACAGAGAGGGCGCAGAGTGGGCGCAGAGACGCAGGGAGAGCCCACAGATCGCGCAGTTCGACTCCGTGCTCCGATCCCATCTCTCCGCAGACTCTGCGTAAATTCTTCCTAAACTCTGCGCCCACTCTGCGTAAACTCTGCGTCTCTGCGGTGAATCTCTAGTTCCGCCAGTCGATCGACTCGGGTTCGTCCGACGACGGATGCGGCGCGTAGGGCGCCTCCGGTTCTTCTTGCAGACTCATCCCGGGCCGCGGCGAGCCGCGCCGGCTCTGCACGCGCAGGCGCTGGCGGCCATTGGGCACGCGCATGCTGTCTGAGACGTAACCGTGCGCGCGCAACAGTTGGTACGCGCTCGATGTGACGCCGACGTACTCGGGCGTATCCCGCAGCAGCACGTACAGTGTGACGTCTTTATCGACGCGCTCCAGCGCGCCGAGCAGCCGGGACAACACCTTATCGGGCGGCGTGAACGAGAGGTCTAGCGTTAGCTCGACCGGCGCGCTGGACGGCCGTACCGGCGGCAGCGAACGTTGGCCCCTGGCGGGCCCCGTACGCTGGGGCTCGTCTGGACGGGAAGACGCCGCCGACGACGATGCCGCCCGGGCTGCCGGCGCATCTACCGCCTCGGCCGTCGATACGGCCGTCGACGGGACGCTGCCACTCGGGCCGGCCGCCTCCGGCGGCGGGCTGGTCATTGGACGGCGATTATACGCGTTGGCCGCGCCGTACTCGCGCGCCGGAGTCTGATCGTGACGCCGGGCTACGCCGCTTCTTTTTGGCAACGAGCGCACATCCCGGCGATGTCGAGTTGGAGCGAGGTGACGTGAAATCCCCGTTCATGCTTGACCACTTCGCGCACGTGTTCGATGATGCCGCCCGCGAACTCCTCCACCGCGCCGCAGTCGATGCAGACCAGGTGGTAGTGCTCCTCGGCGGTCTTTGCTTCGTAGTGGTGGTGCTCCTCGCTCAAGTGCAACTCGTCGATCAAGTTGTGGCGCTTGAGCAGCGAGAGCGTGCGGTACACCGTGGAGAGGCTAATTCGGTTGTCCTGGCGGCGCGCGAGCTGGTACAGCCCGTCGGCGTCGAGGTGCGCGCCGGCATTTTCGATGACGTTGAGCAGGATGTCCCGCTGCTGCGTCATGCGGTGCCCTTCGCTCCGCAGCGCATCGCGCGCGCGCTCGCGGAACGGCTCGTCAAGGGAGCGAGCGGAACGCCGGCGGCGCCTGTTCTTCGGAACGGTCTCTGCAATGGTTGTCTGCGTCATGAGTTCCGCCTTGGGTTGGCAATTGCGCGGTACGTTCGACCCGCGACCGGCATGTACGGCCGCGTTCGTTCGCCGCGCGACGGCACAGGTTATTGCCTGTGTTGTTGCAAATGCTAAGCTACTAGCCGACTGCCGTCAAATCGGTCGCAAACCGCCCAAAGCCTTTACGTCGGGCCGTCTTACTGGTATTGTGAAGCAGGCGGGTGGCGGCAAGAAACCCGAACCCGCTGGCACAAGACTTGCCACCGGGTAAAGGTATCACGGCGGGGTGGCTATCGCACCGGCCGCCGTCTCGGCAGTCGTGAATTCGACGTGTAATCCGTGTCGCGTGCGCGCAGCGTACGCATAATGCACAATTACGTCAACGTATTGATCACCGAGTGGATGGGATGCTGACGATACACCGCCTGGCTCGTTAGATAGCGATGATGTAGGTTCCTTTAGTGCTTCGCCCGATCTCCCGGCTCCGTCTACCCCTCACGCTTGTGCGTGCAGTACCCGCGCGCGCGGCGTTGCGCGTTGTGGGTCAGTTCGGTCCGGTGAGCATCGTTGCGCGTGCGGTCGGTCACCGCGGCGGCGCAGGCGGCGTGGCCGGTTTGAGCAAGGTGGGGAGCTTGGTCGGTACGAGCCTGGTAGCACGGCAGCCCGCAGGCAGACGCGCGGCGCCTCGCATCGTCGATCGTCCGTTTCATCGTCCCGCCGAGGCCTCTCCCCTCGAAAGACAACTTGCACCTCTTGCTAAACGTCTGCGCCGGCAGTACATTCTCGAATCGTTGCCTCGGGCGTTCTTCGTCGTCGCACTCGTTGCGCTCGCCACCGTTGCGCTGGCGCGCCTCGGTGGTCTACCGGGTCTCGCTTGGCTCGGCCTCGCCGTCGCGCCCATCGCGGGGCTGATCGTCGTCATCCGGGCGGTACGCCGTCGCTACGGACCATTCGAGGCCGCGCGGCGTACCGATGCTGCCTTGGCGTTGCGCGAGCGCCTCGCGACCGCGCTGGAGGTGCTCGATCGCGGCCTGGACGGGCCGGTGGTCGAGCGACAGGTGCGCGACGCCACCGCAATCGCCGGCACGCTCGATCCGTGCGCCGCGTTTCCGCTGTTCGTACCCGGCAGCGAAGCGCGCCGCGTGGCATTGCGCCGGACGGGGCTCAGCACGGCCGCACTCGCCGCCGCCGCCGCATTGCTCTTCTGGCCTCCCGCCGGCGGTGCTTTCTCCCCGAACGGCGGCCGCGAGCTGGCCCTTGCCGATCCATCTCGCCTCGGCGAGTCGATCGTTCGGCCCGATCCTTCCGGTGCAGATGGCGATAGCCCGCGCTTTGACGCCGTCGAGGGGCGGACGCAGCGGCCGGACCAAGTGGGCGAGACCACCGAAGGGCTGCTGGGCCAGTCGCCGGCCGCCCAATCCGGCCCGCAGGGAGGCGGCGAAGCGGGGCAGCAGGGGCAGCAGGCGCAACAGGATGCGCGCAGCCAGCAAAGCGCGAGTATGGCCGAGCGGCAAGAAGCGCTGCAGGACCTTGGCAGCGCCCTGCGCCAGACACAGACGGGCAGGCCGGCCGGCGACTCGCTGCGCCGCGGGGATACGCAGCGCGCCGGGCAGCAGCTCGAACAACTGGCCGACCAGGTAAGCCGGCTGAGCAGCGGCGAACGCCAGATGCTGTCGCAGGCGTTCCGCGAGGCCGCACAGCAGATCGGCGACAAAGATCGCGAGTTGGCCGGCGCTTCGCAGCGTGCGGCCGATGCGCTCTCGCAGTACCGCAACCAAGACGCCCAGCAGGCGATCCGCGACGCGGCCAACCAGGTACGTAGTACCGGGCAGCAGGCGCAGGCGCAGCAGCAGCTCGAGCAGCGTGCCCGCGAGCTCGAGCGCGGCGGCCAGCCACAGCTACCATCGGGCCAGCAGGGGCAACAAGCTCCGGGGAACCAGCAGAGCCAGCAGGGGCAGCAAGGGCAACAGGCTGGTCAACAGCCGCGGCAAGGCGGCAACAGCGGGCAGGACGGCCAGAGCGCACAGGGCGCCGGCGGCCTGGCTGAGCTCGAAGCTGCGCTGCGCGGTGGCGGGTTGAGCGGCGAGGGCGCCGGCAGTGGTGCCGGATCGGGCAGCGGCGGCGACACACAGGGCCGCGCGCAGCGGCTCGCCGTCGAGGCCCGTCCGGTGCACGTCGAGGCAGAAGTGCGCGACGGCCCGACGCAGTGGCGGCCGCCGAGCCCCAACGCCGCGCCGGCCGCGCCGCCGCCGGCCGCGCCGGTGCCATCGGGCCCGGCAAGCGCAGCGCCCGTCGGCGCCGGGCCGGACGTGAATACCGTCCCGTGGGACCTCGCCGGCTCGGTCCGCCAGTACTTTACGCCCGAACAGAACCGGCCGTAACCAATGTTGTCGGTAATCGGTAATCGGTTGCCAGTTACCCATTGCCGTAGGCTGCTGCCTGGAGAGCTGACAACCAACTACCAACAGCCGGCAACTTCCCTAGGAAGACAGGACAGACGGTGAACCAATTTGCACGAGAGTACCGGGGCGTGCGCGACGCCGACATCGACGCGTTTCAGCGCACCGCTTCCGCCATTGTCGACGAAATCAAGCAGGTCATCGTCGGCCAGGACGATGTCTTGCGCGGCGTGATCATCGGGTTGTTGGCCGGCCACCACGTCCTGCTCGAAGGTGTCCCGGGGCTCGGCAAGACACGGCTCGTTCGCGCTCTGGCCGAAGTGCTCGACCTCACCTACAGCCGCGTCCAGTTTACGCCGGACCTGATGCCGGCCGACATCACCGGCACAAACATCATCAGCGACGACCCCTCCGGCGAGCGGCGCTTCCGCTTCGAATCGGGGCCGGTGTTCACCAATCTATTGCTGGCCGACGAGATCAACCGCGCCACGCCGAAGACACAGGCCGCGCTCCTCGAGGCGATGGCCGAAGCGCAAGTCACCGTCGCCAACGTTCAGCACCGCCTGCCGTCGCCGTTCATGGTGCTGGCCACGCAGAACCCCATCGAGATGGAGGGCACCTACCCGCTGCCGGAAGCGCAGGTCGACCGCTTCCTGTTCAAGATCAACGTCACCTACCCTTCCACCGACGAACTGGTCCACATCCTCGACCGCACGACGTCCGATCACCAGCCGGAGGTGCGGCGCGTCGCCAACGCCGACGAAATACGACGGATGCAGGCGGTCGCGCTGCAGGTGCCGATCGCGCAGCACGTGAAAGAGTACGCCGCGCGGCTGGTCATGGCGACCCGCCCGGACAGCCCCGAAGCGCCACGCGCGTCGCGCGACTACGTCCGGTTCGGCGCGAGCCCGCGTGGCGCGATCGCTCTCGTCCTCGCTGGCAAGATTAACGCGTTGCTGGACGGCCGCTACAACGTCTCGTACGACGACATCCGCCAGGTGGCGCACGCGGCGCTGCGCCACCGAATCATCCTCAACTTTGAGGCCGATGCCGAAGGAATCACCGGCGACAGCATTGTCGATCAGATCGTCATGAGCGTCGCACGCGAAGAAGTCGCGGCGGCCGTTCGCTGAACCGCGCACGCAACCTGACTGTGTATTCGATGCCCGCCGCACGCTCCATTCGCTTCCCGTGGTTTTCGCCCGCCGGCCGATCGCCGGCCAATAGTGCCGGCATCCAGGCGTACGATGTCGCGTCCGCGGCGGACGCGACCGCGCCCCGCGAGCCTCGTGTGCCCGGCGACGATCACGGTGATCGCGCCGCCGACCCCACCGCGCGTGCCGGTGGCACCAACGGCGCCGTGCGCCAGTTCTTCGACGAAGGCTTTCTGCGCCGGCTCGACCGGTTGCAGTTGGTTTCGCAGCGCATGCACGGCGCGGCGAGCCACGGCGGGCGGCGCAGCAAGAAACGCGGTACCTCCGTCGAATTCGCCGACTACCGCGAGTACACGCCGGGCGACGATCTCCGGCAGATCGACTGGAACATCTACGGGCGGTCGGACCGGCTCTTCGTCAAGCTCCGCGAAGACGAAGAGAGCCTGACCGTCCACCTCCTGATTGATTGCTCGAAGAGCATGGACTGGGGACGGCACCACAAGCTCTCGTATGCGCGCCGGCTAGCGGCGGTGCTGGGGTATGTCGCGCTCGCCAGCCAGGACCGCGTCGAGGCGGCCGCGTTCGGCAGCCGGCTGCTGTCCCACGTTCCCCCGCTCCGGGGAAAGGGCCAGCTTGGCCGCCTGCTCACCTTCCTGACGTCGCTCGAGCCCCGGGGGCAGACCGACCTGAAAGCGTCGCTCGCGGCGTACGCGGCGATGCACCGCCGGAGCGGCCTGGTCATCCTCATCTCGGACCTGCTGAACCCCGGCGGCCTCGAGGGGCTCACCGCGCTCCTCGACCGCGGCTTCGAGGCGGTGCTGATTCATCTCCTCGATCCGACCGAAATCGATCCCGAAGACGAAGGCGAGGTCGAGCTGCGCGACCGCGAAACCGGCGAGATCCTGCGCATTTCGCTCGATCCATCGACCGTCGATGCCTATCGCCGGCGATTGGCCGGCTGGCTGGCGGAGACCGAAGCGTTCTGCGCCAAGCGGATGGTGCGTTACGTCACGGCGAGCACGGCGCTGCCGCTCGAGGACCTCACCTTTCGGCAGTTGCGCGCGAGGCGAATCCTGTCATGAACCTGCTTTCCCCGTGGAGCCTCGTGTGGCTGGCGGCGGCCGGCGCGATTCTGGCGCTGTACCTCCTCAAGCCGCGCAGCCGGCGCGTTGAGGTGTCCAGCACCTGGCTCTGGCACGGTGCCCTTCGGGAAGAGTCCGCGCGGAGTCTCATCCAATGGCTGCGCCGGCACCTGCTCTTACTCCTGCAACTGCTCGTCGCGCTGCTCGGCATTTTCGCGTTGGCCCGGCCCGCATTGACGCGCGAGGTGCCTGTGGGCCATACGCGTGTCCTGGCGATGGACGTCTCCGCGGCGATGCTCGCCCGTGATGGCGATCCGGCGATCGTCGCCGCGGCGCGGGGAGGCGCACGTCCCCCAGTCGCGACGCGACTCGACGAGGCCCGTGCCCGCGCCCTGGCGTTGCTGGGGCAATTCCGCCCGGGTGATCGCGTCGTCGTGCTGCGTATCGCCGATCGTGCCCAGGTGGTCGCCCAGGGCACCATTCCCGGCGACCTCGATGCGATCAGGTCGGCGATCGAGCGGCTGCAGGTGCTCCCGGCCGAGCTCGATTTCGTCAACTCGCTCGAGGTCGCGGGCGCACTGACGCGTTCCGCGCGGCTCGGCGAGATCATCTTCTTCACCGGTGGCGTCGGAGACATCGACGAGGCGACCTTGGCGCACCGGCCGGCCGCCGCCATTCAGGTCGTGCCGGTCGGCAAGGGCGATGCCGACAATCAGGCCGTCACGCACCTCGCTGCGCGACGGTCGCCCGGTGGCGACGTCGAAGTCTTCACGCGGGTGACCAACTTTGGCCCGCAGCGGGCCACCGGACAAGTGCGAGTCTTCGTCGACGGGCAGCTCTTCCAGGAAACGCCCGTCGAGCTCCCACCACGTCAGAGCCAGGAGCTGCTGCTCACCGAGTTCCCACCCAACGTATCGGTCGTCGAGGCAAGATTCGACCGGCAGGACTTGCTGGCGATCGACAACGTCGCGACGGCGGCCGTAACGGTCGCGCCGTTGCGCAAGGTTGCGCTCGTCGGCGGCCGGAGCGACCATCTCGAGCGGGCGCTGCGTGCCGTGCCGGGCGTCCACTTGGAGCGACTCGAGCCACCTCAGTACGACCCGAAGGGCGGCTTCGACGTCTACGTCTTCGAGGGGTGGTTCCCGGCGCAGCCGCCGCCGGGGCACTGGGTCATGATCGATCCACCGGCCAAGGGTGCGCCGGTGGGGGTCACCGGCACGCTCGGACGCGAGACGCGCGGCGGGCGTGAGGTCAATACGGCGCAGATCGCACGCGTGCTGCCCAACCCGCTCCTGCGCGGCGTCGACCTCGCCGGCGTCGGCATTCGCGATGCCAAGAAAGTCCGGTTGCCCGAGTGGGCCGAGGAGGTCGTCGCCGCGCGCGAGGCGCCGCTCATCTTCATGGGCTATCCCCGCCCGTACCGCGCCGTCGTCTTTGCGTTCGACCTGCGGTCGTCGAATCTCTTCGGCCGCGTCGGCTTCCCCATCCTGATCGCCAACGTCATCAACTGGCTCACCGGCGAGCCGATGGACGGCGACGCCTTGATCCACGCCGGCGACCGCTTCGCGCCGGGCGACGCGCTCTCGATCCAACCGCTGCCCCGCGCCACGCGTGTCCAGATCGAAACGCCGGCGCAAAGGCGCTATCGGTTCGACGGCAACCAACCGGTTCGCTTTGTCGACACCGCTTTGCCCGGCGCGTATTCCGTGACGCAGTACGCCGGCAACGAGGAGATCGTGCGCCGCGTCTACATCGCCGGCGTCCTGCCGATCGGACGCGAGTCATCGCTGGCCGACCTCAAGCCGCGCGACGCCGTGCCCAATCTTTCGACCATTGGCGGCGCGCAGCCGCTTACCGTCGTGCTTGGGCCCGGCAAGGAACAGTCGCACGCCGAGTGGTGGCGACTCCTCGGCGTCGCCGCGCTGGCCGGCCTCTTGCTGGAATGGTGGTGGTTCCAGAGATGAACCCGATTCCGATCAGCTTTACGCACCCATGGTTCCTCGTGTTGCTGGCGGCGCTGCCGGTGTTCTACGTACTGGCGCGCTGGCGGCGGCGCGTGCCGCGCGGGCCGTGGCCGGTGGCCTTGTGGCTGCGCCTCGGCGTCGCGCTGTTGGTCGTCCTGGCGCTGGCTGGGCTGCGGCTGCCGGCGCCCGCCAAGAGCGTCGCCACGGTATTCGTCGTCGACCTCTCCGAGAGTGTGCCGGCGGATATCCGCGAGGGCGCCAAGCACTGGGTGCGCCAGGCGCTGGCCGAACAGCGCGCCGACGATCTCGCGGCCATCGTCACCTTTGGGCGTGAGGCCCGGGTCGAGCTTCCGCTCGGTAAAGTACGCGACCACGCCGAGTGGCAGGAACCGCCGCCGGGCAACACGACCGACATCGGCCGGGCGATCGAGCTCGCCGCGAGTCTGCTGCCACCCGCGGCCTCGGGACCGCTGCGGCGCCTCGTCCTGCTTTCAGACGGCAACGAGACCTCGGGCGACGCGCACCGCTCGCTGCTGCGCCCGCACCTGCGCGACGTCGAGGTCGCGGTGGTGCCGCTGCCGCAGCGGCTGCAGGACTCCGCAATCACCGGGCTCTCCGTACCACCCGCGCTGCGCGAAGGCGAGCCCGCCGACATCCGCGTGACGATGCTGGCGCCGGCAACGCAGGAGGCGACGCTTCGCATCTGGGCGCGCGGCGGCGAGATCGAGCAGCTCCTCGCCGAACGCACGCTGCCGCTCGAAGGTGGGCCGAACGAGTTCGCCGTCACCGCACCGGAGCTGCCCAAGGGGAGCTGGACGATCCAGGCGACGCTCACGGTGGATGGCGACAGCCGGCCGGAAAACAACGAGAGCTGGGCGTTCACCGTCGTCGGCGAGCCGGCGCGTGTCGTCGTCGTCGACGGCGAAGAGCCGTCACCGGCACTGCGGGACGCGTTCGCGGCGGCGAAGATCGGCGTCGACGTCTGGCGTCCCCGCCAGGTGCCGGTGCAGGTCGAGCAACTCCTGCCCTACGAGGCGGTGATCCTGAACAACGTCCACGCCGGTGACCTGCGAGAGCCGCAGATGGACGCGCTGCGTCGCTACGTCGCCGAGCGCGGCCGCGGCCTCGTCGTGGTCGGCGGCGAGCGCACGTTTGGACTGGGCGACTACACCGATACGCCGCTCGAGGAGGCGCTGCCCGTGACGGTGCAGCCGCCCGAGCGCGACCAGAAAGCGTCGCTCGCGCTCGTTCTGGTCGTCGACCGCTCGGGTAGCATGCAGACACCGGCCGAGCCGGGCAACCGAGGGACGTCCCGCATGGAGCTCGCCAAGGAGGGTGCCATCCAGGCGGTTGAGGCGCTGCAGGAAGGCGATCAGGTCGGCATCATCGCGTTCGACTACACCGCCAAATGGATCGTCGAGATTCGTCCCATCAACGGGCGCGGCGACGTCCAGGCCATCGCCGACCGTATCGCCACGATCACGCCGGACGGCGGTACCGACATCTTTGCCGGTATGGACCTCGCCTACAAGGGGATGCAGCAGATCCAGGCGCGCGTCAAGCACGTCATCGTCCTGACCGACGGCGAGCAAGGCTCGGAGGCGCCGTTCGCGGTGTTGATCAACGCGATGCGTCGCGCCGGGATTACCCTCTCGACGGTCGGCGTCTCGAGCGACATCGGTAGCCGGGCGCAGGCCGACATGCAGAGCTGGGCCCGGCGCGGCCAGGGACGGTACTACTTCACCAACTCGGCGCGCGATGTTCCGCAGATCATGACGCAGGAAGCGCGCCTGGCCGGCAAGAGCCACAAGCAGGAGCACGACTTTACCCCCCGCCTGGCCACGGCCGCGTCGGCCGTGCGCGGCCTCGTGCCCGCCGATTTCCCCCAGCTCCACGGCTACGTTCGCGTCACCGCCAAGCCGTCGGCCGAGATACTGCTCACCAGCAACCAGGAAGAAGTGATCCTGGCACAGTGGCAGTACGGGCTGGGCCGCGCGGTCGTCTGGACGGCCGACGCCGAGGGACCGTGGTCAAAGGACTGGGTGGGGACCGAGCAGTTCCAGCACCTGTGGCCGCAGACAGTACGCTGGACGATGCCGGCGCCGCTCAGTCCGGAGATGCTCGTGACGACCCGCAGCGACGGCGCGCACGCCGTCGTGCGCGTCGAGGCGTTTGAGCCCACCGGCGAGCCGCGCAACTTCTTGCGGACGGTGGTCGACGTGGCCGATCCGCAGGGGACCGGCCGGCAGATCTCGCTACCCCAGGTCGCGCCGGGACGCTACGAGGGACGGTTCCCCCTGGACGGTCCCGGGGTGTACTTCATGAACGTCGCTCAGCACGATGAGCGTGGCACGCTCGTCGCCCAGCAGATGACCGGCCACGCGCTGCCGCAGTTGCCGGAGTTCCAGCTCACGCAGGAAAACCGTGTGCTCATGGAGCGCCTTGCCGCCGATACCGGCGGCCCGGAGCTGAATTTGCCGAAGGACGCGTGGCGGCGCGACACACGTCACGCGCTGCAGCCTCAGGAAGTCTGGAATTACCTGCTTATCGCGGCGCTCGTTTTGTTCGTCGGCGACGTCGCGGTGCGGCGCTTGCGGCCCGGGCTGGCCGACCTGGCGCTCGTACGCGGTTTTGCACTGCGCGGCTACGCCCGCCTGCAGCCCCACCTGCGCCTGCCGCGCGTCCAATTGCACCCGCTTCAAGCCACACGGCGCCGATAGGGCAGTCCCAGGTCCAACGTCCCAAGTCCAAGATCCCAAGTCGCGCGTTCGTCACCTGAGATTTTGGACCTTGGACTTGGGACTACTCGGTATACTCCTAACACCCCATGAATTCCCGCCGGCCGCCACTACTCCGGCGCTGGTGGCCGTTGATCGCGCTCATCGCCGTCGGCCTCGTGCTCGTTGCCGGAAAGCTCAGCCTCCGTTCGGCTGCCACCGGCGAGCCGCTCATTCCGGGCGTGGCCGGCGCACCTGTCCTCGGTCCGCAGCCGACGCCGACGTGGACGCCTGGCCCCGGACGCGTTGGGCTCCGCGTGCGCGTGATCGATACCCGCGGCGAACCCGTGCCCCAGGCGATCGTGGAGGTACGCGACGGCTTCAATCGCGCCGTAGGGACACAGGAAACGGGCATCAGCGGCGAGGCATTGCTTCTCGTCCCACCGGACCGCAGCTACGTCGTGACGGCACGCAAGCCCGGCTTTCAGCAAGGGCGTATCGAGGAGGTGCAGGCGCCGCCCGCCCCGGCCGGTAACCAATCGGCGCCATCGGGCCGGTCACCGGGCGGGGACGGCGGCGCGCGTGTGAACATCGCGGTAACACGGCAGCAGGCGCCGCTCGTCGAGATCCGGTTGGCGGCCGCCGAGAGCGCCGTGCTCGGAAGTGCCCCCCGTCTCCTCATTGGGCACAACACCCTGCGTATCAGCCTGATCGACGCCGCCTCCAACCTACTGCTCAAGCACAGCGAGCCGCTCGGCCAGGGCAGAGTGACGCTGATCGCGCCGGCCAAGGACCGCGGCCGCCTGTTTGCCTCCTGGCTGGGCAGCACCGAGTTCCTGGTGCTGCGCACCGCCGATCTGGCGGTCGAACGCAAGGTCGCGCTCGAAGCCGGCGGTGTCACATCGCTGGCGGTTCATCCAAAAACCGGCCGTGTCTGGGTCGCCACTGCCGCCGCCGACACGTCCGACAGTGGTGTGCTCCACGAGCTTGATCCCGAGGCCGAGCAGGTGCTGCGCCGCGTGCCGGTGGGGCAGACCGTCACCGGCATGCGGTTCCAGCCAGACGGCTCGGCCCTGTATCTGCC
>JACQGX010000337.1 GCA_016199265.1 Chloroflexota bacterium
AGCAATCGCCCTCGGGAAAGCGGTTCTGCGACGGAATGAGTACACATTTCGCCCCACTATCGGGGCCAAAACCGCCGGAAATGGAGCCAGGGACGTTTTCTCCGACAGGCTGCTAGTGCTCCGTTCCCTAATTGGACTACACTTGCGCGCCACCGAGACGGATCTTCAAATGGACGCGCACTTGAACGACAGTGAGCCGGGTCATCGCAGGGTTGATTGAGGAACGAAGCACTAGGCTACCCGATTCCGGCAATTAGTTGGCGCAGATGGTATGGCGATACGCCCCTACAGAGCATCGACGCCTCCGGAACGTTGGCCTACGCCCCGTGAAGGCTGGCCGCTGGCGAAAATGGCGTCGATACGCTATTCTGCTGATCAGCACGTTGCCGTGACCGAAAGTACGCCACCATGAGTTTCGGCCAGACGATCGCCGCTGCCCGTCGGAAGGCCGGGCTGAGCCAGAAGGACCTCGCCGCGCGCATCAAGAAAGACGACGGCGCGTCGATCTCACCCCAGTACCTCAACGACCTCGAGCGCGACCGGCGCAACCCGCCGTCCGAGCATCTCCTCAATCAGTTCGCCACCGAGCTCAATCTGCCGCTCGACTTCCTCTATTTCCTTGCCGGCCAACTTCCCCTCGATTTGCGTGACACGACGTACCGGCCGGAGGCGGTGCAGGTCGCCTTCCGTGCCTTTCGCAAGTCGCTCAAAGAGGCCCAGCGATGAGATGGGTGCGCGACGCGCTCGGCCGCGTGCCGCAGCGCCCGCACTACGATCCCGACGAGATCGACCGCGAGTGCGAGGCGGTCGCGACCGTCTTTCTGGCCGCCAGGTACCGGCGCGTCTCGTACCCACTGAGCACCAACGATCTCACGATCCTGCTCGAACAGCGCACGAGCGACCTCGATCTGTATGCCGAGCTGGACGACGAAGGCGACGATGCCGAGGGAGTGACCGAGTTCGTCCCCGGGCAGAAGCCGCGGGTGCGCATCGCGCGGCGGCTTTCGGAGACGAGCGCACGCGGGCACCGGCTGCGCACGACGCTGGCGCACGAGCTGGGGCACGTGCTCTTCCACGGCTTCCTTTGGTCGCTCGACCGGCCTGCCGGTGCCGGAACGTCGAGGGCCGGCCCCGTGGGCGCCACGCGCGGCGTGTCCGCGTCCGCCGTGCCCCGGTTGTCCATGGCTGCCATGCGCGGATCATCGCCGCTCCCGTTCCCGCGCTGCCGGCGCAGCACGATCCTTGGCGCCGGCAGCGCCGACTGGCTCGAGTGGCAGGCGGGCTACGCCTCCGGCGCATTCCTGATGCCGGCGCAGGCGCTGGCGCGCGTCGTCGCCGGTGAGTTCGCGGCGCTCGGCGGTGCTGCGTCGCTGCGCGCGCCGCTGCCGGTCGACAGCGCCTCGGCACGGGCGCTGATTCGTCATGTCGCACGTGCCTTCGACGTTTCGTCGCCGGCGGCACGCGTGCGGCTGCTGCAGCGCGGCTACCTTACCAAGCGCTCGCCGGCCCGCGGCCGCGCAGCGGCCGCGGTGGCGGCGTATCGGCGATAGGCGTGGTCACCGCCACCCCACAGGGGTGCAAGCCAACGTTCCGGGGACCGCCACTGGTTGTAGGGGCGTATCGCCATACGCCCAGGGGCGGCAGTCGGGCGTATGTCGATACGCCCCTACAGGAAAGCCACGCCGCCGGAACGATTGCCTGCACCCCCCACAGCGCCTTGCCGCTAGTGGCGATAATACGCTAATCTGCTGATCGGCATTTACCACATGGATCGAACCGCCCTGCGTCTTTACTTCGAGCTCGCCAAGCGCCAGTTTCAGCGCCAGTTGGCGTTTCGGACGGCCAATCTTGCCGGGTTGGTGACCAACGCCTTCTTCGGCTACATCCGTGCGACGGTGTTTATCGTGGCATTTCGTTCGCAAGGAACGATCGCCGGTTACAGCGCGGCCGACGCGGTGACGTACGCCTGGGTAACGCAGGCGCTGATCATGGTCGTCCACCTGTGGGGCTGGTACGAGGTCGAGAGGACGATTCGCACCGGAGACGTCGTTTCCGATCTCTCGAAGCCATTCTCGTATCTGGGGTTCTGGCTCGCCAAAGACGCGGGCCGCGCGGCGTATTTCGTGCTCTTTCGGGGCCTGCCCGTGCTCGCGCTCGGCCAGGTGATGTTCGGCCTCCGTTGGCCGTCGTCGCCGCTGGTCTGGGTCGCGTTTGCCGCCAGCTTGACGCTCGCCGTCGTCGTGAGCTTCGCCTGGCGATTCCTCCTCAATCTGACGGCCTTTTGGACGACCGATGCGCGAGGGATCAATCAGCTCGCGGCGGCCGTCGTGCTCTTTTTGAGCGGCTTCGTCATGCCGATACGGCTGTTTCCGGACTGGCTGCGCGGCGCCGTCCTCGCGCTGCCGTTCGCCGGCATGACCCAGATTCCCTGCGACGTGTTCCTCGAGCGACTCGACGGCGCCGACCTGGCGGGTGCGCTGGGGCTGCAGGCGTTCTGGGCCGTCGCGTTCCTGCTCGCGGCGCAGGTCGTCGTCGTGCTGGCCACCCGGCGCGTGGTAACACAGGGAGGCTGAGGTGGTAAGAGTATCCGATGACCGCGCGTCTGGCGGCGTGACCGGACGAAGGGCGAAGGACAAGGGGGTGCAAGCAAAACATCCGGTCTCTGATCCGCTCGCCCTGAGCCCGTCGCAGGGCGGAGCTGCGGGCCCTGCGACCGGCTCAGGGCGAGCGGAGACGGACGCTGGAACTTTTGCGTGCGCCCAGGACAAGGGACGAAACGCCGGTCACGCCGACACCGGCTTCGCCGTTCGTCATCGGTCTTTCGTCCCGTTCGCGCCGGCGAGCACCGGTCGCCACGCTCTCCACCTCTGGCTGGCGGAGGCGCAGGTACACGCCGGTCTCTACCGCCGCCTCATCGGCGCCCAGATCCGCAGCCAGATGCAGTACAAGGTCTCGTTTGTGCTGCGGATGCTGGGATCGTTCGCCGGAAATCTGATCGACTTCGGCGCGATCGCCGTGCTCTTCAACCGCATTCCGGCGCTCGCGGGCTGGTCGCTCCCCGAGGTGGCGCTGCTCTACGGCCTGTCGGCGGTCGCCTTCTCGATCGCCGAGCTGTTCGCGGCGGCGCTCGACAACTTCGCCGAGTACGTCGAGTCGGGTTCTTTCGACCGCGTGCTCACCCGACCCATCGGCGCGCTCTTTCAGGTGATCACCGAGGACTTCGCCCTCCGCCGCCTCGGCCGTTTGAGCCAGGGGGTGCTCGTCTTCGTCGTCGCGCTGGGGTTGCTCGACGTCGATTGGACGTGGGACAAAGGGCTCATCATGGCCGTCGCCATCGGCAGCGGCGCGGTGATCTTCTTCTCGATCTTCGTGTTGGGCGCGGCGTACTGCTTTTGGACGATCCAGGGGCGCGAGGCCGCCAACATCTTCACCTACGGCGGCGACTTCATGTCCAGCTACCCGCTCGACATCTACCACGGCTGGCTGCGCCGGTTCGTCACGTTCGTTCTCCCGCTGGCGTTCATCAGCTACTACCCGGCGCTCTACGTGCTCGGCCGCCCCGACCCGCTCGGTCTCCCCGGCTGGGTACGCCTCCTCTCCCCACTCGCCGCCCTCGGCATGGCCCTCCTCGCCTGGGCCGGCTGGACCATCGGCGTGCGCCACTACCAGAGCACGGGGTCGTAGGGGTGAGGGCGAGGGGGCGTGAGGGCGAGGCGGCGAAACGGCGGAGTGGCGCTCCGTCGTCCCCTCTCCCTTTGGGAGAGGGCTAGGGTGAGGGCTCCGCATGGCACTAATCGAAGTAGAAAACCTCCACAAGACGTTTCGCGTCGCCAGGCACCATCGGGGCGCGCTTGGCGCGATTCGGTCGCTCGTCGACCGGCAGTACTTCGACGTCCACGCCGTCGACGGCATCTCGTTCTCCATCGAGCGGGGGGAGATGCTGGGCTGCCTGGGGCCGAACGGGGCCGGGAAGTCGACGACGATCAAGATGCTCACCGGCATCCTGGTGCCGTCCTCGGGCCGGATCGAAGTCCTCGGGTTCGAGCCGTACCGGCGGCGCAAGGACGTCGTCAGGCACATCGGCGTCGTCTTTGGCCAGCGCACCCAGTTGTGGTGGGATCTGCCGCTCATCGAATCGCTCGACCTGCTGCGCTACGTCTATCGCGTCCCCGCCGGCCGCTACGAAGAGAATCTGCACGCGTTTCGCCGGCTGCTCGACCTCGATCCGTTCCTCAACTCGCCGGTGCGCCAGCTCTCACTCGGCCAGCGGATGCGCGGCGACCTGGCGGCGGCGTTGCTGCACGATCCCTCCGTGCTCTACCTCGACGAGCCGACGATCGGCCTCGACGTCGTCGCCAAGCACCGCATGCGCGACTTCCTGCGCACGCTCAACCGCGAGCGCGGCGTCACCGTGCTCCTCACGACGCACGACATGGCCGACGTCGAGCAGCTCTGCGCACGTCTGCTGATCATCGACCACGGCAAGCTGATCTACGACGGCAGCCTCGAAGCGATCCGCGACCGCTTTGGCACCGAGCGCACGCTCGTCGTCGATCTCGACGAACAGAACGGCGCCGTCAACGGCCCGCTCGACGTGCCGCACGCCCGCGAGATCCGCGCCGACGGCCCGCGCCGCTGGTTGTCGTTCAACCGCGCCGACACGACCGCGGCCGAGCTGATCGCGCACGTCGCCGCCCGCTACCGCCTGCGCGACCTGACGATCGAAGAGCCCGAAATCGAGGCGATCATCCGGCGCATCTACGAAGACAGCTCAGGGATCAGTTCGCAGACGTTATGAGGATAGCTCCTGGATCAGGGCGCACACCTGAGGAAGCAGCCGCATGGGCGAATGCGCTCAGTCCGGATTTCGCACGATGATCGCATCTCCAGGAGAACCTGAGTTTGGGCGACTCAATCGGTCGTCGCCGTGCTGATCCGGGGAACCGTGATCGTGCGAAATGCAGACTTAGGGGGTCGGCTTGGGCCGCCACAGAGGGGTATGCTGTCCCTGTGGTGGAAGTGGGAGAGCGACCTCCTACTCTCCGTGCTCTCCGGGAAAGCAGGTGCTCCTGCCGGGAAAGCGTGGTGTACGATATTCGCACGCTGGCATGGAGGTGAAATGAGATACGACCACGAAATGCGCGAAGAATGGCTGTCCTGGTTCCTCGATCCGCGGACAGACGATCGTCTTGAGCTTGTCGAGGCCCTGCAATCGGTCCCGCTAGAGCTAGAACCCTGGCTGTTTGTCGAAACCCGCCTCCGAGTGGCGCTTGACGAGGCCAAGGCAGAGCTGCTTCCACCCGTTAGTAGCGGGACACCGGTGAGGTACCGCGTCTATTCCGATGATGAACATAGGCAGTGGGAATTACTCGAGGAAAAGGAGCGCCTCTTCTTTGAGGAGGTTTGGCGCCGCCGACAGGTCGCCAGCCAGCTCGTGCGGCGATGAGCCGGACAGATGCGGCGGCACGTGAAGCACAGGGCGATCCGCTTTGTGCTGAAGTGACCATCGCCCGCTGGCAGGATGCACGGGAGCTGTTCGGTGATCCGCAGTTCCAAGACTGGATCTTTCGTGGTCAGCCGGTCACGGCCGCGCTAGAGACCACGTTCGAGCGGGCAACATGGGATCGTGATGGCATCAGGATGCCCAGAGAGGCGTACTTCCAGCATGAGAAGCAGGTCATGCGGGAGTTTCAGCGCCGGGCACACCAGTTCATTCCGGAGTTCCCACGGCACGTTGCGGAGCTCGAGTGGCTGGCCCTCATCCAGCACCATGGCGGTCCAACGCGGTTGCTCGACTTCACGCACTCCTTCTATGTGGCTGCATTCTTTGCACTTGAGAGGACGCGTGGGGCAGCCTCGATCTGGGCAATGGATCGAAGAACCCTCAACGCCAACGCCTCGGCGCAGTACCGGATGCGAGTGGAACCGGAGTTGAGCGCCGATTTCCACTTTGACAGGGATGACGGTTACCGTTTCGGTCGAGCGGTCCGTGAGGAGGTGACTGAACCAATCGCAGTGAGCTTGGAGCCGGTCCAGATGAACATGCGGCTCGCCGCCCAGCAAGGCCTTTTCGTGGCGCCGTTTGCGCTGGGACACCCGTTTGAGGAGAACCTTGCGGGCTCCTTTGGGCGGCCGGCCGCGGATTTGGCGGTACGCCCGAAGATGATCTTTCCCGAGTTTCCTTGGCCAAGCACGCCTGTGGTGATGATCATCATCCCTGTCAGGGCGCACTTGGATGCCCTAAAGGACCTCCAGCGCATGAACGTGACGGCGGCCACGCTGTTTCCCGGACTGGACGGCCTGGCACGATCAATGGCCTTTTACCTGCTCGACTAGACTGCAGCACGTGTCGCCGCGCAGACCGCAATAACATGCCGATCTGCCAGACGCCATGACTGAGGCGCAACGGGTACGCTGTCGCGAGATCCTGACCACGGTCGAGGCAGTTCTGCCCACCATCGAGCGTTTCGACCTCTTCCGTCCGCCGGTCTCGCTGGAGCCGTGAGCCCCTTTCGGTACCGCCGCCGGTCGCCGCCCACGGCGGACCTGCTGCCTCGTCTATCTTTCCCACGTCGGAACGGGATGGTTCACGGACCGGGTGACAATCTTCGGAGCGAGGCGAGGCCCGAAAACTGCTGTGGCTGGGATGAGGCGCCACAGAACTGCATCCCGGCCACGGTGGAGACCAGCATGGGCTTCCCCTATGGCACTATCAGTGTCGCCCAACGCGCACAGCTCGGCATGCATGTTGCCCTCGGCCGGTGGACCGGGGGCCAACCGGGGCAGCGCCGGCAGTACGGCGTGGTGACGCCGCTGGCGCTGTCATCCAGGCGAACGACACCGACGAGGTCGGCGTGCCCACGCGCAGCCAAGGCACACGCGCAGCCCTTCGGCTACGCCGGGGAGCAGCGGGACGCGACGGGGTTGCTCTACCTGCGGGCGCGCATGTACGACCCGATGCTCGGGCGCTTTCTCCAACGCGATCCCTTCGTCGGCCTCCAGGCGGCGCCCCTCACGCTCAACCGGTTCGCGTAGGTCGATAACAACCCCATCAACCCAGTGGACCCGTCGGGGTTCGCGAGCAGCGCCGCGACCTCCAACATCGTGCGGCGAGCGTAGGCCAAGGCGCAGAGCTGGATGGGGGCGGACGCCCCGGCCAACGACGACTGCCAGCACCCGCTGAGCCGGCTGCAGTGCCTGTTCCCGCGGTTCACCCCCTGGGGCACGGCGACGCTCGGCATCGGCAAGCTCGGGGACACGCCGGGCGGCGCCGACGACGCAGCCAAGGGTAGTCGTTCACGGGGTGGCGCCACCGAGGCGCGCGCGTCACCGGCGAGCGAGTCGCGTGTCAGGTTTCCCATGGAGGCGCCCCGTGGGGCCGATCGGCCGCCGGTGCGGCCGGCGGCTCCGCTGGCGGCCGCGCCGTCCACGCGGGCTCCCTCTTCGGCACGGCCAGCCGGGAGGCCACGGGCGGCGGGTGCAGCGGTTGCGGTGGCGGCGGCGGGTGCCTGGCCATCAGATCGCCCCACCGGGGCGGCGTCGTGGCCGTGGCCGCGGGCGCCGGCGGCCCCGGCCGCGCCCACGCTGCCGCCGGGTCAGACGGCACCGCCCACCCCGCGCCGTCGGTCACTCCGGAGTCAGCCACGATGCGGGAATCCGGCGCCCTGCCACCAGGCGCGTTGGTTTTCGCCGCTCGCCGCGTAGATTCCCTCTATAGAGGCGTGTGCC
>JACQGX010000037.1 GCA_016199265.1 Chloroflexota bacterium
GGCACCCGGCACGTACGAATTCATCTGTGACTTGCCGAACCACGCCGCCCGTGGCATGGTCGGCACGCTTGTCGTCACCGCCCCCAGCGCACCCGCTCCGGCGGCGCAGCCGACGGCAGCTCCTACCCAGGCTGTTCCTACCCAGGCTGTTCCTACCCAGGCTGTTCCTACCCAGGCTGTTCCTACCCAGGCTGTTCCTACCCAGGTAGCTCCTACCCAGGCCGCACTTGCCCCAACCGTGGCGCCCCCAACATCTGCCCCGACGCAGCCGGCCGCGACCTCCGCACCGACCCAGCCGGCCCCCACGACCGTCACGGCTATCGCTACGGCAGAAGTCGCGCCGGCGGCGGCCGCCGCCGGCGCGACTTCTGCCGGCAGCGCGACCACGCAGGTCGGCGCCCAGACAGCGATTCGTTCATGGCCGCTGCTCGTCTCGCTCACTATCCACATTCCGTCAAGCATCGCCTGGCTGGGCATCGTGCTCTACGATGCCATCATCGTCGCGGTGCCTTTCCTGACGCCGGCCCAACGCGGCGGCTTGCTCGCGCGCCCGCGGTGGCTTGTGCTCGGCGTCATCCCAGTCATCCTCATCACCGGCGTCTATCAGACAATCAACAATCCCTTCAGCACCATCACCGACTTCGCCACGCTGGAAGCGCTGCGCAGCGAGACGACCTACGGCCTGGCCCTTTTCTGGAAGCACGGCTTCGTGCTCCTGAGCTTCGCGTTCACGTTTGCCGTCACCTTCTGGATCGCTCCCCGGCTCGTCGCCTTCGCCGACGCTCCCTCCAGCGCCACGGCACTCTCACGCCTGCCGGCCCTCCTCGCTTGGGGCAACGTAGCGGCCAGCACCGCGCTCCTGCTGTGCGTCGCCGTGATGGTATTTCAGTTGCACTGACCAGACGAAGAACGACGAACGAAGAACGAACGCCAGAAGGGGTCGCACATGACGTATGTCGTTCGTCGTTCGTCTGCCATCAGGCGCTCAGTACCCGACCTCCTGGTCCACCACATTCGCCAGCTCTCGTCCCGCCAGGTAGCGCCGCATGTTCTCCATGAAAATGTCGGTGATCCGCTGCGAGTTGTAGGGGCTGCTGCCGCTGGTGTGCATGCTCAGAAT
Organism: Chloroflexota bacterium; assembly: GCA_016199265.1. Lineage (GTDB taxonomy): Bacteria > Chloroflexota > UBA11872 > UBA12225 > UBA12225 > JACQGX01. The sequence goes on from JACQGX010000037.1 coordinate 1,121, forward strand.
CACGTTTTCCATGTCCCACAGGGGATCGTCGTCGGCCGGCGTATCGGACGGCGCGACGCAGTCGAGCCCGGCCCCGGCGATCCAGCCCTCGGCCAACGCGCGCCGCAACGCCACGCCGTCGATCGACGCGCCGCGCCCGACGTTGTAGATGTGGGCGGTCGGTTTCATGAGCCGCAGCTCGCGCTCGCCGACGATCGCGTGCGTCTCATCGGTCAACGGTAGACAGAGCGCCACGTGATCCGCCTGCGGTAGCGCTTGATGCAACTTGTCCGGCGCGAAGACTGCCTCGCAGTGCTCGAACGGCCTGCCCGAGCGCCGCACGCCCAACACCCGCATCCCGAACGCCTTTGCCTTCATCGCCAGCGTGCCGCCGATGTCGCCGAGCCCCATGACGAGCATCGTCTGCCCGTGCAGCTCCCACTTGTCGGCGATCACCCGCCGTCCGATCCTGCCGCGCTCGCGCTGCGTCCGAATCATCAGGTGCATGCGCGTCGCGAAGCACAGCGCCATCGCCAGGATGTTCTCGGCCATCGGGATGCCGTGCGCGCCGCGGGCATTCGTCAAGATCACGTGCCGCTCGCGGATGCCCATGCGCAGCAACCGGTCGACTCCCGCCGTCCCCGCATGGAGCCACCGCAGCCTCGCCGCCGCTTCCAGCGCCTCCTGAGGCACCCCCTTGGCGAAGATCACTTCCGCCTCCGGCGCCGCCGCCACGAAATCGTCGCGCGAATTCGCAAACGTAAATCGCACCTGCGGAAAGGCACGCACCATGCGCTCCCGATCCTCTATGGCAATTGGCTCCGCCCCCACCAGCACTGTAAGACGCCGCTCCCACTCTGCCATGTCCTCTGCCAGGCCTCTCCTTATGTCGTCATGTCGTCAGTGCGAGACCGTCTCTCGCGGGACGCGCGCGAGGATCTGGCTGACGACTTCGTAGTTGATCGTGCCCAGGCGGGCGGCGACGGCCTCGGCGGTGATCCGCTCGCCGCCCTGCTCGCCGATCAGGACGACCTCGTCGCCTATACGGGCACCGGGTACGTCGGTCACGTCGACCAGGCACATGTCCATGCAGACGCGACCGACGATCGGCACCCGCCGGCCACGAACGAGCACCTCGCCCCAGTGCGACGGCGCGCGGCGGAAGCCGTCGGCGTACCCGACGGGGAGCACGCCGATTCTCGTGTGCCGCGACGTCGTCCACGTGCCGCCGTATGAGATGGGCTCCCCCGGCGGCAGCTCGTGTACTTGCGCAAGCTGCGTCTTGAGCGCCAACGCCGGCCGGAAGTCGGGGGGGCACGGCACGTCGGCGCTGGGGTGCAACCCGAACAACGCGATGCCGGTACGCACCAGGTCGAAGCGCGCCTGAGGGAAGCGGAGCATCGCGGCGCTATTCGCCGCGTGGACGAAGCGTGGGCGCGGCAGCCCGGCCGCTTGCCACTCGGCCAGCACGCGCTCGAAGCGTTCGAGCTGGAGGAGCGCGTACGCCGATTCGACGTCGTCGGCCGTCGCGAAGTGCGTAAACAGCCCTTCGATGGCGATCCCCGGCAACTCGGCGATCGCCCGGCCGAACGGCACGACCTCTTCGGGCGGCAATCCCAGCCGATGCATGCCGGTGTCGATCTTGATGTGGACCGGTACCGGTGGCCGATCGAGCGCGAGCGCCGCGCGTGAGAGGTGCTGCGCGAGCTCGAGCGAATAGAGCGAGACGGCGACGCCTAAGCGGACGACGTCCCGTGCCTGCCAGGCCGGGGTGTAACCGAGCACGAGGATCGGCGCGGTGATGCCGTGCGCCCGCAGCGTCGCCGCCTCGCTCAGCACCGCGGCACCGAGCATCGCGGCACCGTGCTGCACTGCCGTACGCGCAACGCGTACCGCGCCGTGCCCGTACGCGTCCGCCTTGAGCACCGCGAGCACTCCCGCCGGCGACGCAATCTCGCGCAGCCGTCGGAGATTGGCCGCAATCGCGCCCAAATCGACCTCCATCCAGGCCGCACGATCCTGATGCAGCGGCACCACCTGCTTCGCCCCCGGCGCCTGTCGTACGAGCACGGCCGGCGCAGACGCCCGATCGGCCAGCAGACGCTCGACCACCCGCTCGAGCCGCGCCTTTTCCGAGCCCTTCACGAGCACGGTCGCAGCCGGCCGGTGCAGCGGCGCCCCCAAGTTCCCACCCTCCGCCACGGAGAGGCGACCAGGAGGTGAGGCCCCCACTGGTGCCCCGTCGCTCCCCTTCGCCGTAGGGAGGGGGCCAGGCAGTAGGGCTCCTCCCACCCACGCGCTAACCCGCGCGACCGCGTCCTCCACCGTGTGCGTGATCGCGACATGCGCCGCCGGCAACCCGGCCGCTTCGGCGGCACGGCACGCCGCTTCAGCGCCATCGCCGACGCCGACGACGTCGTCGGCGGCACGCGCCAGCGAGGCTCCCACCTGCGTCACGGCCGCCCGATCACGAAGGTCACCAACCTCGCCGAGTACGACGATGCGCGGCGGGCGGTGGACTTCGAGCGCATCGAGCGCCGCCAGCAGCGACGGTAGGCTGGCCGAAAACGTATCGTCGAGGAGCACCGCGTTGTGGATGCCCCGCAGCCGGCGTAGGCGGCCGGGCGGCGGCTCTAGGGTGGTGAGCGCCTCGGCAACACGCGACAGCGGACAGCCCCTTTCAAGCGCGACCGCCGCCGCTGCCAGCGCAGTGGACACGCCGTGCCGGCCGAGCAATCGTAGCGACACGCCGGTGCGCTTACCGCGCCAGCGGAGGGTGAAACGGACGCCTTCCGGCTCGACACGGAGGCCGGAGGCGCGCGCGTCTGCCATCTCGGAACAGCCGAACCAGGTAATAGGTGTGCGGCGCGCGGCGAAACACGAAGGTCTAAGGACGAACGCGGCTTTGTCGTTCATCCCTCGTCCTTCGTCCGGGCCGAGCGAACCATCCAGGTGCCGCCGGCCCAAGGCGACGAGCAGTGGGTCGTCGGCGTTGAGGAACAGCCGCTCGCTCGCGGCGTCGGCGAGCGCGCCGTACTCGTGCGCCAGGCGTTCGAGCGAGCCGAAGTGCTCGAGGTGCGCCGGCGCGACGTTGGTGATCACGCCCCAGTGCGGCGCGATGAGGTCGCACAGCGCCGCGATTTCGCCCGCACTGTCGCTTGCGAGCTCGAGCACCGCGGTCTGGTGCGCCGGCAGCAGTCTACTCAAGCTGATGGGCAAGCCAAAGAGGTCGTTGAAGTTGTCGTTCTCGAAGACCGCGCGCGGATCGTCGCCGGCGTGGCGCAGCACAGCGGCGATGGCCTTGGTCGTGCACGTCTTGCCGACGCTCCCGGTCACGGCGATCGTCGCGGGCGCCTGCCGGCGGAGCACGTAACGTGCCCAGTCGCGCAGCGCGCGCCGCACGTCGTCCACGGCGACGCACGTCACGCCCATAGCGCGGAGCGTCGCCTCGTCGCGAGCGCGCTCGCAGAGCACGCCGGCCACGCCCCGGCGGCACGCGTCCGGGATGAAGTCGTGGCCGTCGGCGCGCTCGGTGCGAACGGCGACGAACATCTCACCGCCGCGCACGTTGCGCGAATCGTGCGCGAACCCCTCGAATTCACGACTGAATACCTCGCCGGCAACACGAGCGTTCGCCGCCGTGGCGCCGGCGAGCAGATCTTCGAGCAGGATCACGGATACATGGTACCCGTGCCGGGACGCGGTAGGAAGTGGGGAGAGACCGTGACGAGACCGTAGAGAGATGGCGGATGTCCCTTCTCCCTTTGGGAGAAGGGACGAAGGTGCGCCTTCCTACCATTTGACGCAGTAGCGGCTAGCCCCGGAGCGCCGCCGGCCAGCTCCCCAACGTGACCTGTACGTCCTGGCGGCGGCCGTCGCGCCAGATGGCGACGGTGATGGTGTCGCCCGGCGCCTTGCCGTCGAGGTAGCCGGAGACGTCCGGCACCGACTTCACCGGCCGGCCGTCGACGGCGACGATGACGTCACCACCCCTGGGCGCGGCGCTGCCGTTGCCCTCGTCGCGCGCGCCGCCGCGCAACCCGGCGCGCGCTGCCGGCGACTCCGGTGTAACCTCGGCGATGGCGACGCCCTGGCCAACGCTTTCGGGCAGGCCAAGCTCGCCACGGATGTCCGGCGTCAGGGCGATGCCGGCGATCCCCAGCCAGGCTGGCTGCACCGTCTGGCCGGCTTTGAGCTGTGACAGCAGGCGCTTGGCAGTATTGATCGGCACGGCGAAGCCGACCCCGACGTTCGCCCGCACCGGGCTCTCGATGGCGGTGGCGATGCCGACGACCTCACCGGCCGCGTTGAGCACCGGGCCACCGGAATTGCCGGGATTGATCGCGGCGTCGGTCTGGAGCAGGCCACGCATTGGCCGGCCCGCCGCGCTGCCGAAGTCGCGGCCAACCGCGCTGATAATCCCAGCGGTGATGGTGTGGTCGAATCCGAAGGGGTTGCCGATGGCGACGGCGAGGTCGCCCGGCTCGACCTCGTCGGAATCGCCGAGCGTCGCCAGCCCCGCCTTGCCGGCGGGGATCTCGGCTTTGAGCAGCGCGAGATCGCTCGCCGGCGCGGTGCCGACAACCCGCGCGGAGATGCGCGTCCCGTCGGCCAGCACGACGGCGAGCCGGTCGGCGCCGTCGACGACGTGGTAGTTGGTCAAAATGTGCCCCTCGCCGTCGACGATGAAACCACTGCCTTCGCCGCGAGGCATGATCTCGGGCACCTCGGGGATCGAAAAGCCCGGCACGCGCGGCGTGGGTGGCCCGGACTGCCGGGCCGAGGCCACCGATGCGGCGGTCTGGATACTGACGACCGACGGGCTCACCTGCTTGTAGATCTGCGTCAAGCTCTTGTCGGCGATCAGGGGGTTGCGCGCCGCGATCGGCGGCGCCGCCGAAACCGTACTCCCAGGTGCGCCACGGTTGAATACCGAGGCGGTGGCAACACTTCCGGCGGCGCCACCCACCGTCCCCGCCACGACGATCGCTGCGAGCAAGCCGCCGGCGAATGCGCGCCGGTTCGGCGCAAACTCTCGCCGCCCGCCGGCACTCGATGGGTTCTCGTCTGCGTGCTGTGTCACTTCCCGCGTGTTCACCACCTCGGCCTCCATTCCCAACGTCCGATCGAATGTTTCCATAGTGGCCGGCAGCCAACTGCCGCCGGCCCGCAAGACTGCCCCATCGCTTCCCTGGTGATTCTGCATCTGTCGCCTGTGCCTCCCCGTTGCACCTGCGCTGCTCGCGCTCCTCATGAGCATAGGTGGGATGTTTCAAGCATCGCTCAGACGTGCGTAAGACTTTGGTAAGAACGGTCACAAAGCGCGTTCCCAGAAGTCCTCAGTCTGTGACCTCTGGTGGGGGCGTCTGGACGTGCGCCCAACGGCGGCGCCTGGGCGCACGTCCAGACGCCCGCTACACACCATTGGCGCACTGCGCAGCACTACTCGGCGCGCAGCGCGGCCATGGGTGGGATGCGCGATGCGGCGCGGGCAGGCAGCCACGTTGCCGCGAGCGCGACGACGCAGGTGGCGGCGACGGTGAGGGCAACCTGGTCCCACGGCACTACCATGCGCATGCCCTGCTGGAAGCGGTCGAAGAACTGCACGGCGAAGACATTCTGGCACAACACGAGGGCGAGCGCTACGCCCAATGTGCTCCCCATCACCACGACGAACGCCGATTCGAGCAGCAATCCGGCCCCGATCAACTGCCGGCTGCAGCCGATGGCGCGCAAGACACCGATCTCCTGCCGCCGCTCGAGGGCAGCGCGCATGCTGATGACACCCAGCGCCGCGACCCCGACGGCGAGACCGAGCGAGACGAAGAGCTGCAGCAGCCTGCTCGCCAGCAGCAGCGGCCCACTCTGATTCTGAAAGCGTTCGGCGAGGTCGGTCGTCTGCAGGCCTTCGTCGAAAAACGTGGCGCCGAGGGCGGCGCGCGCCGTGTTGACGTCGGCGCCCGGCTGCAGCCGGAAGTAATACCGCACGACCGGCGGCCGCAGCGGGGTGCCAAGCGACGCGAATACGTCGGGAGACACGTGGAGCCCGCGGAAGGCGGGCGACGTACGCCGGTCGACGATGCCGATCACCGTGACCTTCTGCGCGGCGCCGCCGGTCGGATTGCCGATCCAAACGTCAACCGGCTCCATCGACGTCTGCCCGTCGTCCACACCGTGCAGCGTAAACGAGTACGTGCCGATGCTGGGGTAACCCCGCAGCTCGGGACTGGGCAGCACGCCGCGGTCGACGATCGCCAGCCTCCCGCCGCGCGCAACCGCGAGCCACGCCTCACGATCGGTGGCGTACCCGCGGGCACGCGTCTGCAGCGCAATCTCGTTCGCGGCCGCGAACGGCTCGTCGACGGCCGCAACGGCATACCCGCCCCAAGCAGGCGAGGGCGCCGAGAGCTGCAACAAGGCAAAGAAACCGGAAGTCCGTGACCCGGCAGCACGGATGAAAGGCCGGAGGGAGTCATCGCCAAGCGCTGCCTCCACGAGCGGACGCCGGTGAGCCGCCCCCTTTTCCCCTGGGAGGGGATTGGGGTGAGGGCCGCCGCCGTCGGATGCGCCACCGGCATCGGGCGGAGCATCGCTGCCCCCACCCTCCCTTTGGGCAGCCTCTCCCTTCGGGAGAGGCGTCGCCGGCGTCGCCGCCACCGTCTCGGCGCGGATGTCCCAGCCGCCGTAGGCGACGTACGGATCGGCCTGAAAGTGCGTTGCCGAGGCGGTGATGACCTGCATCACCGCGAGCGTGAAGATCACGAGCGCGAACATGGTCGCGGTCACGCCGGTCCGAAATGGAAAGCGCAGCGCGTGCGCCGCCGCGAGCCGGAGCGCGGGCGCCGGCCGGGCAAGCGCGGTGAGCAGGCGATACAGGAAGCGGAGCATCAGGTCGGAATTGGCGCAGAGCGCGCCGACGGCGCCCGCGACCATCAGCAGACCGGCCAGCGCGAAGATCTCGATGCCGCTCGAAAGGCGTGGCAAGCCGGCGAATTGCTGCGCGTCAAATGGCAGCGCCCAATAGCCGGCCAGCCCTACCCCGGCGACGGTCGCACCAAGTCGGGTGCCGGCCGTGTGCCCCCAACGCCGCGCCGCAACGCGGTGCAGGACGCCGCCGCCGAAGAGCACGAGCGCGCTCGCGCCCAGCGCAAACCAGACCGTCTTGCCCACGTAGACACCGGTCGCGGCCAGGGCTACGCCGCCGGGGAGGAGTGCCATCCACCACTGGGGGGCGAGTCGGTCGAGCACGCGGGTCATCTGACTGGCTCGCGTGCGCCGCTTCCGGCGCGCGGGCGGATCGGGCAGGTCGCGAATGGCGGTGACGATCGTCACGCGACTGACTCGCCAGGCGGCTACCGCGACGGTTGTGACGGTGAGGAGAAACCCCAGAGCGGCCGCCAGGATGATGCTGCGCGGCTCGACACGCCAGGTAACGGTCTCGGCGACGCGCACGGCGGCGCCCGAAAAGCCGGCCGCACCGCTCTCGACGGCGCGAAGCAGGAGCGCAACGAGCAGGCGGCTCACACCCAGGCCCGCCGGTACGCCCACCGCCCCGGCAAGCAGCGCGTACGCCGCGCCTTCAAAAGTGAACGTGGCGATCAAGTGGCCGCGCTCGGTTCCCAGCGCGCGGGCGATGCCCAGCTCGGAGCGACGTGCGGCGGCGAGCAGCGAAAAGACGAGAAACACCAGCAAGAGACCGGCCGCAATCGACAGCACAGAAAAAAGCAGAAAGATGGTGGTGATCGCGTTGCCGGCGCGGTCGGCGGCGGTGAGGATTTCGCGCTTGAGCGGAAAGATCCGAAAGCCGGTGGCGCGCTCGAGCGCCGCGGCCAGGTCCTGGGCCGCGTCTTTGTCCGGGAGCTCCCGCGCGGCGGCGAGCAGCGCCGCGCGCGCCGCCGGACTGCGCAGCGGGCGCTCGAGCTCGGCCGGATCGCCATCGCCGCCGGCGAGGCGAAGCGCCTCCGCCAGCGCATCCTGGGTACGCTCCGGGAGCGCGGCGCGCCGGGCGGCCAGCGCGGCGCGCACGTCATCACGCCGGAGCGACGTCTTGATGTCGCGCATCGCCTCGGGATCGATCAGCAGCGGCCGTAACGCCCGCACGACACGCTCGGAAACGGCTGCGCTGCGAACGGGATCGGCGCGGCCGTCGGGGCCGCGATTGGCGATCCAGATCTGATTGATCGGATCACGCGCGTCGCCGGCCGCCGAGCCGAGCATCGCCTGGAGGTGGTCGAGCGGCAGGAAGACGGCGGCGGCCGACGCGGCGCCTAGCCCGCGGGCGGCGGTGATGGCCTTGACGCGCCAGCGCTGGGGAACACCGGCGACGGTGCAGGTGAGCTCGTCGCCGGGCTTGGCCGCCAGCGTCACCCCGCCGGCCTCGTTGAGATAGACCTCGCCCGGCCGCAGGCCGGCGAGCGAGAGCTCGTTGCCGGCCGCGTCGACAAGCTCGCCGAAGCGGCGGTCGTAGTCGTGCGGCAGGGCACGAACCGACGCGCCGGCGGTCTGGCGGCTGGTGACGTCGAGCAGCCGGCAGTCCAGCCAGATCGCCGGCGCAGCCGCGGCGACGTAGCGGCCGAGGCCTGAATCGGCGTCGAGCTGCTGCCGGATGCGCTCGTACACTAGGGTTGAAAAAAACGACGTCGAGCCAAACGGGTCGCCGCTGCCGGCCGCCGCCTGACGCGGCAGCGCGGAGAACGTGACGAGCTCGTCAAGATAGCCGATCTCGCCAATCGCGGCGGCTCGCAACGAGTGCGTCAGCGTATCGCCGGTGCTGAGCGCGGCGGCGACGAGCGTGGTGCTCAGCGTCAGTCCGGCGACGACGAGCGCCGTCTGCGCCGGCCGGCGCGGCAACTGCCGCACACCCAGGCGCAGAAAGATCGGCCATCGCCACGCCCGCCAGGCCAGGCCGCCCAGCACCAGCGCCAGAGACGCCAGCGCGCCCAGCGCGAGGCGCTCAGTCGCTATGCCAAAGAACGTGTCCGTGGGCGGAACTCCTTAGCTGAGGATGCGGCCGTCGCGCATGTGGACGATGCGGTCGCAGAGGTCGCCGACTTCGCGGGCGTGGGTCACGACGACGAAGGTTTGGTTCAGGCGACGGTTGAGCGTTCTCAGAAGCGTCATCAGGTCGGCGGCGGAGGCGCTGTCGAGATTGCCGGTGGGCTCGTCGGCCCAGACGATCGCGGGGTTGGCGACGACCGCGCGCGCGACGGCGACACGCTGCTGCTGCCCGCCCGAAAGGCGCGCCGGGCGGTGCCCGGAGCGGTCCGCCAGACCAACGGCATCCAGCGCCGTGAGCGCCCGCCGTCGCGCTTCGGCGGGTGAGGTGCCGGCGACGAGCAACGGCAGCTCGACGTTTTCCGCGGCGCTCAGCACCGGCAGCAAGTTATACGACTGGAAGACGAACCCCATCGCGGTCGCACGAAAGCGCGTGAGCGCCCGGTCGTCGAGGTGGTGCAGTGGCCGGCCGTCGATCAGTATCTCGCCGCCGTCGACGTCGTCGATACCCGAGAGACAGTTGAGCAGCGTGGTCTTGCCGCAGCCGCTCGGCCCCATGATGGCCACCATTTCGCCGCGGCGTACCTCAAAGTCGACGCCGCGCAGCGCTTCGACGGGCGCGTCGCCGCCGTTGTAGACCTTGCGCACCCCGCGCGCCTCGACGATCAGGCCGGCATCGTGCGGAGCGACATCGGAGCTGGGGGCACGGGGGAGTTCCGGTCGGACCACGGTTAACCCGTCGACCGGCACCGGCCCTGCGGCAAGCACCGGCCCCGCGACCGGTTCGGGATGTGCGGGAGAACGGCCGGAGGGGCCGTCAGTACCGTGGGAGGTGGCGAAGTGGGGTTTGGGCCTGAGGCGCTTCACGATTAGACAATGCGCTGCTCGCGCAGCAGGGCGAGAAAGGTTGCGGCCAGCGACCGGTAACCGGCGGCGGTCGGATGGAGGCCATCCGGCCCGATGAACTCTGGATGCAGCGCGACCGGCCAGCGAGTGAAGAGATCGACGAGCGTTGCGTCGTGGGCACGCACGGTGGCGCCGATCGCCGCGTTCCAAAGTCCGGTCAGGGCGCGGCGTTCGACCGAGGGCAGGCCAAGATAGCGAGACGATTCGGACGCATCGGGAATGTTGCCGACGGCAACGCGGGCGCGAGCGCCGGATCGCAACTGCTCGAGCAGCCGGTCGAGGTCGGCGACGTAGTCGTCGAGCGCGACGCCGCCGAGCACGTCGTTGACGACGAGCCACACGGTGATCAAGTTTGGCTGCGCTTCGAGCGCGGGCGGGAGTAGGACACCCAGCGCCTCGCGCAGCTTGAGGCCGGGGATGCCAAGGTTTACGAGCCGCGCCGGCTGCGGCAAGCTGCGCGCGAATACCGGCACCCAGCCGTCACGCGCCGGGTTGTCAACGCCGACGCCGGTCGCGTCGGACGCGCCGAGCGCGACGTAGGTCAGCGGCGGCGTGAGCGCCGGGGCCGGCGTTGGTTCCGGTGGGCCCGCGGGCGCGCTTCCCGGACGCACGGCAGACACCGCGCCGGGCACGCCGCAGGCGGCGCTTGCCGGTGCCAACAGTACCAGAATGCCGGACGAAAGAGCGGCGCCGAACAGGCGGCGCCGTGAGTGCGCTGCGTACAGGGGACCAAACATCACTACAAAGCATACGGTGGAATCGCCCTCACCCTCAGCCCCTCTCCCACAAGGGGAGAGGGGAGCGACGTTGCGGTGTCTGGGTCGGCGTAGTTATGCTCCCCGAGCGCGCGGCAGATGCGCTGCGCTGCTCTTCCAACCACAAAAGATCACGGTAGGAGAACACACGACCGATGCCTCCGCTTCCCAACATTCTGCTGCTCTTCGTCGACCAAATGCGTTACGACGCGATGGGCTGCGCCGGCAACCCCGTTATTCAGACGCCGGCGCTCGACCGAATTGCGCAGGAGGGGATCCACTTCACCCATGGCGTCACGCCTTCGCCGGTGTGTATCGCCGCCCGGCAGTCGCTGATTACCGGCCGCCTCTGCTCGACGCACGGCCGGTACACCAACAACGTCGCCAACCCGGAGCCGCTGCTGTACACCATGCCGCAGCTCCTGGGGAACGCCGGGTACGTGACCCAAGCCATTGGGAAGATGCACTTCCGTCCGCCGCGCCGGCACTACGGCTTTCACCGCATGGAGCTGATGGAGGAGATTCCCCATCATCGCGAGGACGACGAGTACCTCACGTACCTCAAGGCGCATGGATACGGGCACATCCGCCAGGTCCACGGCGTGCGCAACCTGCTCTACCACC
>JACQGX010000343.1 GCA_016199265.1 Chloroflexota bacterium
AAGCCGAAAGCGACACGCTCTTCGTGCCGCCCACGCCGGGTCCCGGCGAGCCGCACGGCAGCGGCGCTCATCGCGTGTAGCGAAAAAGAAGGATACCAGACAAGGGCAAGTGAGGGCTACTGACGGTCGTGTTTGTATCGGTTCACAAAGTGTGTTGGTCGCCTGATTCTGCGCCCCGCTAGCGATGTCTGTAACCTGGAGAATTCGCGGGAACGCGGCCCCGAATCGACTGACCAACACACTTTGTGAACCGAGTCTCGTGTTTGGCTGCGGGCAAACCAGCGGTGACCGCCACCGGCTGGTAGGGGCGTATCGCCATACGCCTAGGGGCGGCGGTCGGGCGTATCTCCATACGCCCCTACAGGGCATCGACGCCTCCGGAACCTTTCCTGCACCGTCGTGTGTTCTTGTGTGTCGGCGACCAGTTGGACAAGCCTCTACCGCATGCTGTAGAGTAGTAGTTGTCACTACTACGGGTAACTATCGAGTGAGATGGATGCAGCGGCTTCGCTCCGAGCGTTGGGTTTTACGCAGCACGAGGCGTCGATCTACGTCTTCTTGCTGCGCCACCCGTTGAGCACGGGGTACGAGGTCAGCAAGGGCGCGGGATTGCCCCGCGCGAATGTATACCAGGTGTTGGAGAGCCTGGGCGCCAAGGAGGCGGTGCAGGCGGTTTCGGCGGAGCCGGCGCGATACGCCGCGATCCCACCGGCGCAGCTCCTGGCACAGCTGCGGCGCGAGGCCGAGCAGCGCCACGCGGCGGCGCAGGCCGCGTTGGCGGCGCTCGATACGCCGCCGGAGGTGGAGCAGTTCTGGAACCTGCGCGGCGCCGGCCGCGTGCGGGAGCGCTTCCTGGACATGGCCGACCGGGCCGCCGAGCGGGTGATCGCCTCGCTCTGGGCCGAGGACCTCGACTGGGCGCGCGACGCGCTGCGCCGAGCGCACGATCGGGGCGCAACGGTGGTCGTCAACCTGTTCGGCGATCCGGAGCCGGCGACGGCGATCGACGAGGCGGCGCGAGATCGGTTCGCCGCCACACCAGCGATCGCGTCGGCGCTGGGCTTTGACCAGCTCTACCGGCATGAGGCGAGCGATAGGGCGGTGGGCGGTCACGTGATCGTGGCGGCGGTCGATTTCACCGAGGCGCTCGCCGCCTCGCTCGACGCGCCGGCGGGCGGCGTCTACACGCAGAATGCCACGCTCGTGCGGCTCGTCGAGAAGCTCGTTCGCGACGAGAGTTACCTGGCCGCGATCTACGCCGAACTTGGCCCGGAGCTAGAAGCGCGGTTCGGGCCGCACCTGGTGGAGCTGCGCCGGCGCCTCCTGCCACCCGAACAGGCCGACCGCCTGCTCACGATCGTCTCGTTTGGGCGGCGCGGGCCGCGGCTCCACCGCGATGGGCAGGCGGGCGAGCTGCTGGCGTGAGAAGGGTCGGGGCGCTGGCTCTGTAATCAGAGCGCGCAGACAACGCAAACAACAAGGGAGACGGTCATGCTGGTTGGTCAAGGGGCTCACGTTACGGTGGTGATCGGGTGCGGGTGGGGAGACGAGGGGAAGGGGAAAGTTGTGGATGCGCTGGCGGCGGCGAGCGGCGCGGCGTTGGCCATCCGGTTCAACGGCGGGCCGAATGCGGGGCACACGGTGATGCCGGAAGGTACCGGCGGCCGCGCGTTCAAGCTGCACCAGGTACCCTCGGGCATCTTCACGGCGGGATGCACGTGTCTGATCGGGCCGGGTACGGTCGTCGACCCGGACAAGCTGCTGGCCGAGCTCACGGAGCTGGAGGACGCGGGCATCGATACCTCCCAGGTGGTGGTGTCCGATCGAGCGCACCTGATCCTGCCGGCGCACCGCGAGCACGACAAGCTGCTCGAGGCGGCGCGCGGCCGGTGGGCGTTGGGGACGACGCTCAGCGGGGTGGGCCCGGCATACGAGGACAAGGCGGCGCGCATCGGGCTGCGTGCGGGGGACCTGCTCGACGTGGCGCACCTGCGCGACTATCTCCCCTGGCTGGCGGCCGAGCAGAGCCGCCGGCTGGCGGTCTACGGCGGACCACCGGTGGACGCCGCGGGCCTCCACACCCGCTGCCGGGAGTGGGCCGCGCGCCTCGGTGGACGCATCGTCGACGGTACCCGGCTCGTCGGCGAGACTCTACGGCGCGATCGGCCGCTCATCCTGGAAGGGCAGATCGGCGCAGCGCGCGACTTGGATTGGGGCATTTACCCGTACGTGACGTCGTCCGGCGCGACCGCCGGGGCGGCGGCGGCCGGAAGCGGCGTGCCGCCGCGGGCGATCACGAGCGTCACCGGCGTGGTCAAGGCGTTCGCGTCGGCGGTGGGCACCGGGCCGTTCATCACCGAGGTGAGTGGGGACGCCGCCGAGCGCCTGCGCGAGTTTGGGAATGAGGGCGAGCGCGAATACGGCGCGACGACGGGACGCCGCCGGTCGTGCGGCTGGTTCGACGCGGTGGCGGCGCGCACCGCCGTGGCGCTCAACGGCTGCACCGCGCTGGCGCTCACCAAGGTCGACGCGCTCGACGGCCTGCCGGAGCTGCAGGTGGCGACGGCGTACGAGCATGATGGCCGGCAGTGGGACACCCTGCCGAGCAACGCCCGACGGCTGGCACAGGCGCGGCCGGTCTACAAGCGGCTCCCAGGTTGGAGCGAGATCAGCCGCGAGCTCCAAGTGTGGGAGGCGCTCCCGTCGAACGCGCAGGCGTACGTCCAGCGGATCGAAGAGTTGGTTGGCGTGCCGGTGGCCTATGTCGGCACTGGTCCGGGCCCCGAGGCGCTGATCATCCGCGAGGGCGATGGGCCGGCGCGCCGGCAGGGAGAGGCCGGCCGGCCCTGCACGCCACTGCAGCCTCTCTTTTGGTGCAGACCTTAGATCATTGTGGCAAGCGAGACCTACCCCACCGGCCCGGTTGCCGCAGTGGCGTCCCGCGCCACATCCCGATGCTGCCGGATGCAGTGCTGCGCCACGAGCTCGTACAGCACGACGCCGATGGCGACGGCGAGGTTGAGCGAGTCGCTCCGGCCGGCCATGGGGTTACGGACGACGAAGTCGCACTGCGCGCGCTGCTCGACCGAAAGGCCGCGCGCTTCGCTCCCCATGAGCAGCACGGCCGGCAGCAGGTAGCTCACCTGGCGGTAGGCCGCGGCGGCGAACGGCGAGGTACCAATCAGCGGATAGCCGTGCCGCCGTTGCCAGTCGACGAGCGCGCGGAATGTCATTCGCACCAGCGGAACCGAGAAGATGGCGCCCATGCTGGCGCGCAGTGCCGTCGGATCGTAGGGATCGGCGGCATGGCCGAGGAGAATCACGCCGGCGCCGCCCACCGCATCGCACGTGCGGACGATCGTGCCGAGGTTTCCGGGGTACTGCACTTCGTGCAGCGCGATGGCGCCGGGACCGCGCAGCGGCGCAAGGTCGTCGAGCGATACCCAGCGCGGCCGCACGAGCGCGCCGATGCCTTCCGGTCGCTCACGCGTGCAGATACTGGCGAACGCTTCGGCGCTGAGCTCGACGCATGTGAGACCGCGCCATTGCTGCGCGGCGACCAGTTCCCGGCCGAATGCGCTGGAGAGCAGCTCGGGGGCGACGACGAGCGCTTCGAGGTCGGCGGATAGGCGCACGGATTCGGCGACGATGCGCAGCCCCTCGGCAAAGGCAAGACCGGTGCGCTCGCGCTCCTTCCGGTGGCGCAACGCCCGGATCAGCTTGACGCATGGATTGCCGCGACTCACGAGTGTGAGCCCGCCGCTGGCGAGAGCGTGGCCGCTGTGGTAAGTATTGTGGCGTGTGAGGTGGTTGGGGGCGCTGAGCTTGGTCATGATGCACCGTTCGTGTTCGTGCCGGCTGCCGGCCGGTCGCGACCGTCGTGGCCGGCGTGGCGGAGAGACACACACAGCCGTGGAGCGGCGGCTCGGGGAGACCGGGAGACGCCCACGGCCACGTGCGTTCACGCGACACGACAAGGCAGGGAGGGTGGCGCAGCGCCCTGACGGTGCGGGAATCAAAAGGGCCGCGGGCGAAAGAGGAGCGCCCACGGCCGCTGGCTAACAGATACGACGCGCGCTGCGATTAGTGGTAACTGCGTCGCATTCTCAAGAAGGCACGCTCCTCTTCACCACCGGCCCTCTGCGGAGCAAAGAAAAGCGACGGTAGTAGAAGACCATAGTTCGTGCCCGTGGTAAGGTGACGGCGCTGCAACGTAGCGCCGCAACGGCATCCTACCAAGGCACCACGGCACCGTCAAGGGCGGTACTATGGTCGGCACGTGTTGCACCAGAAACCCTTGACGAGCGTCGCGCGACCATGTATCGTGTGTCTATATAGCGACCGTCGAGCCGCGCATGCGGTGGACGATTAGTGAAAGGAGCGCAACCACGATGGCACGAATGGGTGTTGGTGGCACGATGGACACTGGGGGA
>JACQGX010000344.1 GCA_016199265.1 Chloroflexota bacterium
CCGTTCGCCGGATCGATCACCCGACCGCTGCGGATCAGGACTGCGTGTGCGTCTCCGTTCATGAGCAGTTCCTAGTTCCTAGTTCCTAGTTCCAAGTACCTAGTACCAAAGCACCCTGACAGAAGAAGAGAGCAGGATATACACGCCTCCGCCAGATACAGAGCCGGCCAGATGGTGCGTAGAACTTCCATCGGGGTGCTTAGTTCCTAGTTCCTAGTTCCTAGTTCCCCATCCCCAACTAGGAACCAGGAACTAGGAACTAGGAACTCACACCTTCCCGCCCTGGCCGCCGGCAATCAAGTACAGCAGCGCCATCCGTACCGCCACGCCGTTGGCGACTTGGTCTTCGATCACGCTCTGCGGCCCGTGCGCCACGTCGGGCATGATCTCGATCCCTTCGTTCATCGGTCCCGGGTGCATCACCAGCGTGCCGAACTTCGCCTTCGCCACTCGTTCGCGCGTCAGGCCGTACAGCCGCGAGTACTCGCGAATGGAAGGGAACAGTCCACCGGCCTGGCGCTCCTTCTGGATGCGCAGCGCCATCAGCACGTCGGCATCCTCGCACGCCTTATCCAGGTCGTATTGCACGCGTACCGCGGCGTGCTCCTTGTGCACGCCGTTCCCCATCTTGCGATGAAGCCCTTCGGCCACCGCCGTCTCGATCCCCTGCGGGATCAGCGTCGGCGGCCCGCAGAGCACCACTTCCGCCCCCAGCGTGGCGAACCCCCAGATGTTCGACCGTGCGACGCGGCTGTGCAGCACGTCGCCGACGATCACGACCTTGCGTCCCTCGATCGAGCCGAGCCGCTCGCGCACCGTAAAGAGGTCGAGCAGCGCCTGCGTTGGGTGCGCGTGCCAGCCATCACCTGCATTGATGACGCACGCGTCGAGCTCGCGCGCGACAAGGTACGGCGCGCCGGCGTGCGGGTGGCGCATCACTACCATGTCGGCGCCGAGCGCCTGCAGCGTTCGCGTCGTGTCGACGAGCGACTCGCCCTTCTCCACGCTCGAGCCCGACGCCGAGATGTTCACCACGTCGGCGGAGAGGTTCTTCGCCGCCAGCTCGAACGAGACGCGCGTGCGGGTACTCGCCTCGAAAAAGCAGTTGACGATCGTCTTGCCCCGCAGCGGCGGCACCCGTTTGATCGGACGGGAAAGCACCTCCTTCATCGCCTCGGTGGTATCGAGCACTTCGTTGAGCTCGTCCACCGTGAAGTCGTCTAGGTCGAGCACATCTTTGCGTCTCATCGTGCGTCTCCCTTGTGCGCTGACGCGACGAAGGACGAACGACGAATGATGGCTACGGCATCCCGAGATCGAGCTTTCGCCATTCGTCGGTAGCCTGCGCTGAGCGCAGTCGAAGCGTCCTTCGTCACAGTGACTTCCCTCAGATCGTCGCGCGCGGCTCAGCCGGCAGCGCCGCGAACCAGTACCACTTCGTCCTGCCCGTCAACCTCCCGCAGCCGCACCTCAACCTGCTCGTGGTGCGCTGTGGGGATGTTCTTGCCCACGTAGTCGGCGCGGATCGGCAGCTCTCGATGTCCGCGATCGACGAGTACCGCCAACTGGATCTGGCGCGGTCGGCCGTACGAAAGGATGGCCTCGAGCGCCGCGCGCACGGTGCGCCCCGTGTACAGCACATCGTCGACAAGGACGATGCGAGCATCCGTGACGCCTGCTGGCATCGAGGAGCGGTGCACTATCGGCCGCGTACCGCGTAGATCGAGATCGTCGCGGAACATCGTCACGTCGAGCTCGCCGACCGGGACCTGTACGCCCTCGAACTGCGCGATCAGCCCCGCCAAGTGCTCGGCCAACTGCACGCCGCGCCGGCGCAGGCCCACCAGTATCAGCCCATCGGTCCCCTGGTTGCGCTCCAAAATCTCATGCGCGATTCGGGTGAGCGCGCGTCGGATGCCGTCTTCGTCCAGAATTTGCTTTTCTTCGTACGCCGCAGACATCAAAAAAGCTTCCTGCCCGCTGGCAAGGAAGCTTGCGTCCGGCCCGTTTGCGTCTGCGCACGGCGCCCGCCGCCCGCGCTACGCGGCCCTATTCCCGCTCCTTGCCACCTCGCCGGGCTGGCTTAAAGGATTGACCACTAAACTGTAGCACGCGGCCGCGGCAAAACGGCGAAAGGCCGCGGGTGCAGGCAAGACTTCGGGGCCATATGCCGCTCGCCCTGAGCGTGTCGAAGGGCGCCCTTCGACACGCTCAGGGCGAGCGGAGAAGTATCCGGAACATTTGCCTGCGCCCTTAGTGGAGCATCTCCCAAGTCTAGGCCACCTTTGGCAGGGCGGCGATGCCGGCCGGCCGCGCGATCCGCCGCCGGCGCCGGCGGCCCCAGCGAAACGGGTGCTTGTGCGCGTTCCAATACGCGGTGGCCGCCGCCACCGCCCGGACGATGTCCACCCAGGTCTCGAACCGGCGCCCTTTGAGCGCCAGCGAGCGCGGCACCTTCCACCACGGCTCGATCAAGTTGCGGGAGGCGGCGTACGTCGGCTGGAAGACGAACTCCCACTGCGGCCGCGCCAGCGCGAAGAGCAACATGTCGATCGCCCGGTGCGCCGACAGGTGGTCGACGATGCCGTACACCCGCTCCACCTCGGGGGGCAGCCAGGCGTCGACTTTGTCGAGGAAGTCAGCCCAGTTGGCGGCGCTCCGGCTGGGGTAGGGCGCGGTGAACGCCTCCCCGGCCGCCGGCTTGAACGCCCCGAAGACGTCGCCCGCGCCACGACGCCCATCGTCGATCTCTTGCGTGGCCCGGATCGCGCGGCCGGTCTGCGCGTCGTGGGGGGAGGAGTTGGTGGCCGGGGAAGCTCTTGGCGCTCTCCGGCCCCATCTCGTCCAGGCAGACGACGACACTGTCCGCCGGGGGCGCCGTGTCGATGGTGACGATGGCCCCCTTGTATATTGGGAATAGACGGGGAGCGGGTGACGTCTCCCGTCTTGTGGCGGGCAGGCGACGGGCTCCGGGCCCCCCTTCGGCACCTGTGTGACCGACTCAAAAAGATGCCCGCGCCTGCCTCCCGTGCGTGGACGGTCGATGGCCGAACTGCTGCGCCGACGGCTTTCCGGTGGGCAGCGCCCGCGAGAGGGCGGTCGAGCGCCCATGGACAAGGGGACCGCACCCGGGAGGCCAGGTCACTGCCGCGGCGCGAGGCGACGCACGTCACGGCTCGCCGGGAAGGGAGACCTCTGCTGGAGCCAAACATTCGGTGTGTTGTGGGGATTGATGTGGCCAAGCGTGGCCATGTCGTGTGCGCGCTGGACGTGCCGAGTGGCGCGGTGCGCGAGAAGGCGCTCAAAATCGAGGCGACCGCGGCCGGGTACACCGAGCTGCGGGCGCACCTCGCGCGGTGGGGCGCGCCTGGCCAGGTGCTCCTCGGCGTCGAGGCGACCGGCTGCTTGTGGGAGCCGCGGTACGATGCGTTGACCCGGGCCGGCTACCGCGTGGTGGTCCTCCACCCGCGGCAGACGGCGGCCTGGGCCACCGGGCTGGCGCTGCGGGCCAAGACCGACGGGCTGGACGCCCAGACGCTGGCGCGGGGGTTGCGGGCGGGCGATGGGCGCGCCAGCGTGCTCCCGTCGGAGACGGTCCAGGCCCGGCGCGAGCTGACCCGCGCCCGCCGTGACCTGGTCGAGAGCCAGACGGCGGCGCGCCAGCGTCTGCAGGATGAGCGCGTCGTCGTCTTTCCGGAGCTGCCGGGGCACACGCCCGACCACTGCGACCTGGCCACCCCGGCCGTCCTGCACCTCTTGAGCAGCTACGGGTCGGCCCAGGCGCTCGCCGCCGCGCCGCTGGGCGACGTAGCGGCGCTGCTGGCGCAGCACCGTGGCGGGCGCTGGGGCGAGGCGCAGGCCCAGGCGCTGCAGACCCTGGCTTCTGGCTCGGCCGCGAGCACGCGGGCGGTGGCGGCGCGCGCCGTCGTGGTCCGCACCTTCGCGCGCCATCTGCTCGACCTGCGGGACCACATTGCCGAGCTGCAGGCGGCCATCGCCGCCGCGCTGCGCGAGGACGACGACGCGCAGCGCCTGCGCCGCGTGCCGGGCAGCGGCCCGATTCACGCGGCGACCAGCCGCGCCGAACGCGGGGACGTGTCCTGCGTCGCCGGCGTCGACCAGGTTGTCGCCGCCGCCGGGCTGGAGCCTCGTGTGCGCCAGAGTGGGGCCTTCATGGGCCAGGTGGGCCGGCGACGCTTCTGCTCAGCGGCCTGCCGCCAGGCCGCCTTTCGGCGCCGTCAGCAGGTGCCCGCGCTGCCCGCCGCCCCCGGTCTGCCACGGACGGCGCCCCGTCCCGCGATCGTCTACGAGTGCCCCTCGTGTGGCATGCGATTCCTCGGCGAGCAGCGCTGTGCCGAGTGTAACCTGTTCTGCCGCCGTGTCGGTCCAGGCGGCCCATGTCCCCACGGCGATGAACCGGTGGCCCTCGCCGATCTCCTCGATCTCCTCGTCCCTCCCACGGCCACGTGCGACGACAAGACCGGCGCTCACGCCGCGGTCAAGCCCGGCCGGCGGGCCACTCGAGACGCCGCCGGCGCCCTCGCCCGGGGCCTGGGCGCGCTCCCCGAACCACGTCTCCTGCGTCCGCCAGCGCAGCCCCTCGGCCACCAGCCGCTCGTCGATGCGGCTCCGCTTGATGGGAATACCCTTGTCCTCGTTGAGATACACCTCCAACCGATCGAGCGTCCAGCAGGCGAACGGCTGGCCGAGCGTATCCGGTTTGGTCAGCGCCGTGGCGATGACCTCCCCCACGATGTCGGGGCCGTACGTCACCGGCCGGCCGGAGCGGGGCCGGTCCCGGAGGCCGTCGAGCCCGTCGGCATTGAACCAGGCGAGCCAGGTCCGCACGACCTTGGGCGCCATGCCCAGCCACCGGGCCACCGCCGACACCCGTTGGCCTTCGTGCAGGGCCCAAATCATGCGCGCCCGCTCGACCACCCGCACCGGCAACGTGCGCGAGGCCCCTCGTCGCTGCAATTCGGTGGTCTCCTCGGCCGTCAACGGCCGCACCCGCAAGGCCATCCTTACCTCCCGCACGCCCCCCGTGGAGATGCTTTACTATGGAGAACGCGCTAGACATAAGTTTCCCACACTTGCGGGATGCACCACTAAGGCCGCCGTCAATCCAGGTGTCGCACGTTCGGCAGATGCCCGACTCGTTGAAGCAGGCGGTCATCCGCCGTCACGAACGTGGCGCCAGCCAGATCGGCCACGACGAGGTAGAGCGCGTCCTAAATCGACACGTTCAGAGCGCGTGAACGTTGTCCGGCGAGTGGGAGCAGGAACTGGCCGGTAAAGGTGTAGATGGGCAACTCGGCGATCGCCTCGAGGTCCTCATCGGCGCGGTCAGGTCCAATACGACCACGCCTTTCGGCAGTGCGTATGAGATTGCCAAGCTCGTAGTAAAAGCAGTCTGGAACCGCGAAGAGAACTGAACCGTCGACGAATTGCCGATAGATCGTACGCGCTTGCTCAGTATGCTCTTCATCGTGGAGATACCATTTTGCGGCGACGCTTGAATCCGGCGTCACGAGTGGAGGCGGGTCTGTCGCCGACTCAGTCATCGGCGTAGGTGGGATCAGGTAGTCCAGCATCAGATGCATCGCGCATGGCGCGCAGTACTTCGGCCACGTTGAAGTCTCGACCTACTTTCACGCGGAGCCTATCCATCTTCTCCCCAGCCGCTCGCCTCAGAGCGAGTTCCTCGTCGCCTAGCGGCCTCATTCGAAGTTTCTGCAGTTCCTCCAACTGCGCAATGAGCTTCGGATCTAGGCGTTCCATCGTCCGTTCCCCTTTGCCCTGATACTACCACTGGCTACCGCCCGCCGGTCACTGCGCCCTACTCGGAACCCGAGACCAGGCGATAGGCTAACGTTGCTTCCACCGTGGCATCGGGAGTTTCGCGGCGGCGGTCTTGAGTGGATCGGGCCAGATGACGCGCTTCTGGCCGCCCTGCCACTGGACGACGACGGGGACGTGGCCGGCCGGCGCGCCGCGCTCGTCCACCCGGTATCCGCCGGGCAGGACCGTATCGGTCTCGAGTGCGGCCAGCGTCTCGCGTAACTTGGCGTTGTCGAGCGAGTCTGCTTGCTTGATGGCCGCTGCGAGGATCTGGCCGGCGGCGAAGCCGGTCGCAGCGCGGTGCTCGGGTTCGCGGCCCCACGTTGCCTGGAAGGCTTCGACGAACTCGCGGTTGCCGGGCGTGGCGAGCGCCGGTTCCCAGATCGACGAGCCGGCGATGTACTCGGCGTCGGCGCCGAGCGCCTCGCCGAAATCCGGACTCGCCGCGCCGATTGAGAAGGCCAGTAGCTTCACGTCGACCTCGAGCACCTTCGCTTGACGGGTGATCACCTGCGAGTCGGGCTCGTAGGCAGCGGCGAGCAGCACGTCCGGCGCGGCGGACTTGACCTCCCGCAGGAGCGCGCTGACGTCCGACGCGCGGAAAGGGTACTTGCCCTGGTAGACGATCTGCAGCCCCTTTTCGGCGGCGTAGGCCGCGGTGCCGCTCGCGGTGCTCTGCGGCACGACGGTGCTCTCGCCGATGACCGCCACCGTCTTGTAGCCGCGCGCCAGTGCAAGATCGACGACGCCGGTGAAGAACGCTTCGGGCGTCGCGTAGACGCCGAAGATGTACTTGTAGCTGCGTTTCCACAAGTCCGACTGCGAAGCACCGGCAGCCAGCATTGGATACCGCAGCCGCTCGGCCACCGTCGAAGCCGCCTGCGTCGCCGAGCCGGCGTACGGCCCAAGGATGAGGTCGACTCTTTCCTGTGCAATCAGCCGCTCGTACTGCCGGGCGCAGTTCGTCGGGTCGGAGTCGTCGTCGACGACAATGAGCTCCACCGGCTTCCCATGCAGACCACCCTCGCGATTGACCTGTTCCTCCCACAGTTTGTAACCCTGCAGCTGGTACTCGCCGCCGGTCCCGTTGGTACCGGTGGTAGACACTGCGGCTCCGATGCGAACCGTCTTGGCGCCGGCGGCGCTCGACGCTTGAGCGACGGCGGGTGTCGCGGGAGGCGCTGTGGGGCTGCCGGCGGCCATTGTGCCTGCGCCACCGCCGGTACTGCCGGCGGTGGGACTAGGCTTGGATGGCGCGGCAAGCCCGCTGCAACCGTAAAGCAGCATCGCGGCACCCGCCGCCGCCACGCCGGTTAGCTTCCGTCTTGTGCGCGCACGCATTTCGCCGAACCTGACCGAGTCTCCATCCGACGAGCATAGCAGCCCAAGCGATGAGGGCTGTCACGTGGAGTATGGATCGTATGGGCAACGTGGTCCTGCCGGACAGGTGTGAAGAAAGCGTCACTCGTTCTCTTTTGGATGCCCGGTCCAGACACCCATCACCACGACGGAGTCCCGCCCAACGCCGACCTTAATGCGAGCTCCTCGGTCGATTTCCCACTGCCACTGCCGCAGTGTCTGGCCGCGGAACCGGCAGTGGGCCTGCTCGCCTTTGAGTGGCTGGTAGCGCTTGCCAACCGGCTGCGTCGGCGTGTGAGCAATGTGGTCCCAGCAAGCCAAGCATGCCTCCTGCCGGTTCCGCAGCAATACCTCCCAGTCCCGCAGAACACGGCGATTGCGCACCAGTACGGTGTACGGGGTGTTCGGCGTCGGTCGCGGCAATCGCTGGGCTTCTTCCTCTTCGCTCTGTTCGACGCCGCCTCGCCTTACGTCCCCTCCGAACCTGTACCGTTCTGTCGACTGCTCCGCAGCGCTGTCACGGTCTAGGCAGCGCCTGCGGCTCATCGCGCGTGTACTCGGCGTATTCCTCCCGCTCCCGCAGGCGCTGCTCGTCCCACGCGGCCAATCCCGTCGTCTCCCACTGGTAGAGCGCGTCTTCCAGGTAGCTGAGGCGTCCGGTTGCCACCGCGGCGTTGGCCACCTCGCCAAGCTCTCGCAGGCAGGTTGCCCGGTCGTGCGGGCTGAGAAACGCCAGCCAAGGTAAGACGGCGACCACCTGTGACTCCCCGCCAACGGCGAGCGCAGCCAGCGCCCGAAGCACCGTGCTCATCGCTTCACTCTGGCCGCGCGTCATGACGACCAGATCCTCGCCGTCGCGTCGGTGGAGCACGATCTCGCCCTGCTCCACATCGCTCAGCACCCTCCCCGAATGCTGCAGGAACTCGGTTAACGTGTGCTCGCTCACTGCCATGCCCCGAGTATAGAGTAGGAGCACCGGAATATCAAAGGTACCGTTGATCTTCTTTCCGGCCGCATCGGTATACTCGTACGATCCTATGGTCTTGACGCGAACGTCCAGTCGCACCACTCGCCCTGCGCCGCGTCCCGAGGCAGTACAGCTCGCGCTCGACCTCAGCGGCCTGCCCTTTCGCTACCAGGGCGGTGTTCATCTAGAAGATGCCGACCTCTGGCTCGATCCGCACTCCCGGCGGCCGGTGGCATACGTCTCGCACGGGCACTCCGATCACTGTCTGCCGCATGGCCACGTGCTGGCGACGCCGGCGACCGCCGAGTTCTATCGCCTGCGTACCCGCCGGCAGGGTGTGACCGAGCTGCCGTTCCATCGGCCGCACTGGGTCAAAGACCGCTGCCTCGAGCTCTTCCCCGCCGGCCACGTACTCGGCGCCTCGCAGGTGCTCGTCACCGGCCCCGACGGCCGAAGGCTCGTCTACACCGGCGACTTCAAGCTCCGGCCGGCGCCGTGCCTCGACGCGACCGAGGTGCGGCCGTGCGACGTGCTCGTGATGGAATGCACCTTCGGGCATCCGCGCTACCGTTTCCCGTCGATTGCCGAGGTCGAAACGCAGCTCAAGGCGTTCGTCGCCCGCTCGTTCGAGCTCGACGTCATCCCCGTCGTCTGCGGGTACGTCCTGGGCAAAGGCCAGGAGGCGCTCTGCCTGCTCACGCGCGCCGGTTTCCAGGTGGCTGTCCACGAGAGCATCTACCGCGTAGCCAAGTTGTACGAGAAGCAGGGCGTCGACCTCGGCCGGTACGAGTTGCTCAACCTCGCCAGCGTGCCGGCGCTCGAGGGAAAGGTCGTGCTCTGCCCGCCGCACGTGAAGAAGCAGGTCACGGCGCCGCTCGGCCGCTGCCGGACGGTGATGCTGAGCGGCTGGGCGATCGATCCGCGGTCGAAGTACCGCTACGGCGTCGATGAGATGATCGGCCTCTCTGACCACGCCGACTTTACCGAGCTCCTCGAATACGTCGAGCGCGCCCAGCCGCGCGTCGTCTACACCACCCACGGCGACGGCGCGTTCGCCGAGCACTTACGAAAGAGCGGGATGGAGGCGCAGCATCTGGAGTGAGGGCGAGCTATGGGTGTGATCAGGTGGTGATCAGATGGTCGTCAAGTGGTGGTCCCAGCCGCAGACTACGTGACAACGACTTGATCACCACCCATCACGCAGCACCCACGATCCGTATCAACGTCTCCATCGCCTTCGCGGCCGCTGCCGGCTTGTAGGCGGTGCGATCGGGCGCAGGGAGCTCCCACTCCTCCCAGGACTGCGTGTCGCCTTGCTCGGTGGGAACGCGGCCGGAGACGGCGACGTACGTTAGGCCGGCGGTCGGCGGGCGCTGCTCGGTCTCGATGCGGGGTACGCCCGGCGGGTTGGCGTCGGGAATGCCCGGCGCGCGCTCACTCGGCGCGGGCGCGGTATTGTCGGCGTAGCCCGTCACGGCGAGCGCCCAATCCGTCCCGAATAGCCGCCGCGTCAGACGTGCCATCTGCGCCGTCGCTTCGAGACTGATGCTGCCGCGCTCGAGAATCGTCTCAGTCGAGACGCGCAACCGGAGCTGCTTGGCGTAGTCGGTGTACGCCACGACACCGGCGCAGAACCACGCCGAACTGCCCGGCACCTGCGTGAGCAGGTGCGCCAGCAGCCCGCCCGTCGCCCCTTCGGCCACGGCAACCGTCTCGCCGCGCTGCGCGAGCAACTCGCCAAGCTGGTGTGCCAACTCAGAGTCGTGTTCTTGTGACATCAGTTGTCGTCGTTAGTTCCCCCTCTCCCCTTGTGGGAGAGGGGGCCAGGGGGTGAGGGCTACTCCGATTCTACGTCTACCGCCCCCGGTAGCGCGGTGGCCACCACCCGATACGAGCGGCCGTTGCCTTCCTCGGCCTCGACGAGCCCGCGATGTTCGAGCTCGTCCAACAGCCGGGCGGCACGCGGATAGCCGATCCCGAGCTTGCGCTGCAGGAACGACACCGAGGTGTAGTTGGTCGTCTGCAGCAGCACCATCGCCCGATCGAGCAGCGGCGACTGCTTGTCGCTGCCTTTCTCCGCCTCCTCTTGCTTGAGCAGCAGCGCGTCAATCTCCTCCTTCTGCACGTACTGCGGGCTGCCCTGTTTCTTCCAGAAGTGCACCAGCTTCGGGATCTCTTCGTCGGTGACCCACGTGCCCTGGACGCGAACCGGCTTGCCCTGGTCGAACGGCAGGTAGAGCATGTCGCCCCGCCCCAACAGCGACTCGGCGCCGGGTTGGTCGAGGATGACGCGCGAATCGATCTGGCTCGAGACCGCAAAGGCGATGCGTGACGGCATGTTGGCCTTGATCAGGCCGGTGACGACGTCGACCGATGGCCGCTGCGTCGCGACGACGAGGTGAATACCCACTGCGCGCGCCTTGGCCGTGAGGCGGCAGATCGCCGGCTCGACGTCGTACGGCGCGAACATCATCAGGTCGGCCAGCTCGTCGATGATGAGTACCAGGTACGGGAAGGGCTTGGGGGCGGGCTCCGACGGATCGGGCCGCGGTGCCGTCGCCAGCGACTTGTTGTAGGCGTCGATGTGGCGGTGGCCGGCGTCGTGCATCACGCGATAGCGCCGCTCCATCTCCTCGACGGCCCAAAGCAAGACTTTCCCCGCTTCGGTCAGATCGACGACGACGGGATAGCGCAGGTGCGGGATGTCCTCGTACTGCGCCATCTCGACCATCTTGGGGTCGATCATGATCAGGTTGAGCTCGTCCGGCGTCGCCTGGTAGAGCAGCGACACAATAATCGAGTTGACGCAGCCGGACTTGCCCGAGCCCGTCTGCCCGGCGATGAGCAGATGTGGCATGCGTGCCAGATCGCCGACACGCGGGATGCCGTCGACGTCGCGGCCGAGCGCCAGGCGCAGGCGGCTCTTCGAGTCGAGGAACTGAGGCGCCTCGAGTACCTCTCGTAGCCCAACGGTGGCGATGCCGGAGTTGGGAATCTCGATGCCGACTACCGGCCTCCCCGGGACCGGTAGCTCGATGCGCAGCGTCTTCGCGGCGAGCACGAGCTGGAGATCGGCCTCGTACCGCTTGATCTGCTTGACCGAGATGCCCTCGGCCGGCCTAAGGGAGAATTGGGTCACGGTCGGCCCAACGCGGGCCTCCTTGATCGTGACGGGCACATTGAAGGCGGTGAGTGTCCGCTCGATCAGCCGGCACTTCTCGTCGATTTCCGCCTGGCTTACCCGCTGCGCAGCTATCGCCGAAAGCAGCGACGTCGGCGGCAATTGCCACGGAATCCCGGGCAGTCGCGACCTCGTCTTCGGCCCGATCGGAGCGCGCGCCCGCGCCGCGAGGCTCGTGCCGACCGTGATGCCGGCCGCACCTTCCGGCCGTAATCCAGGGGCGTGCGCTTCCGTCGCGACGACCGATACCTCGACGTGCCCAGCATGCTCGGTGTGCTCCGCGCTCTGTGTGGCTACCGCCCCTGCCAGCGCCGCCTGTGCGGCCGCGCGTTCGGCGGCCGCGGCGGCGCGGGCTGCTTCGCGCTCGGCTTTACGCAGTGCGCGGCGGATGCGCCAGCGTTGGTACTGGTGGGCGAGCGCGGTCGCGCCGCGCCGCGCGGCGCGCCATCCGGCGGCGATGGACCGGCCGGTACCCGTCACGAGATGAATCGCGGCGTCGATCAGGTAGCGACCGATTTGCGCCACGAACCCGAAGGCGGCGATGACATAGCCGCCGAGCCGCTGCCACGTGGCAAGGCTCCAGCCGCACAGGAGACCGAACCCGAGCACGGCGATCGGCACCATCAGCAGCGCCGCGCCGCGTGCGCCGAACCACGCCGCCGTTGCTGCGCCGAATACGAGTCCGACGTACCCGTCCTGTCCCGGCGTGCCCTTGAGGACGTGTGCCGGCGTTGTCCCCACCGGCGGCACGGTCAGGAGCTGGTGCAACGCCGTCGCCGCCAAGAGCAGAAGCGCGGCCCCAGCCAGCCGCCCCGCGACGGCGCGCCGCAGTGCCCTGCGACCCCGCAGCATGGCGAGACCGCCGAACACGGCGACGACGCACCATGGCGCCGCCGCCCAGCCGGCGACGCCCTGCGCCCGTTCGGCCCACCCCCTCGTCACCGATCCCTCAGGTGAGAACAGCGCGACCAGCGTCAACCCACCGACCCCGGCAAGCACGAGCCCGAGCATGCGCACGTCAAAGAGCGCGTCGGGGGGGATCATCGGCAGACCCGCAAAACCGACGCGAAGAGACCGCCGGCCGCGCTTTGCCGGTGGCCCCGACGCGGTGTTGGGACGGTGGCGCGTGGAGCTCGGCGTGCTCGGTGCGTCAGCGCCGGGGTCGTGTACGTGCGAAGGGCGCCGCGCGGGGCGGCGTAGCGTTGGCGCGGCCGTGACTGCTGCTCCTTGGACCAGATTGCGGCCGCCGACGCAGCCGCATTCGGTCCAACGTGTGGCCGCGCCCGACGCCTCCCCGCTTACACCTCCATCACCAGCGGCAGAATCATCGGCCGCCGCCGCGTCGTGTCGTAGACGAACTTCGAAAGCACGTCGCGGATCTTGTTCTTGACGTACTGCCAGTCGACGTCGACTTGCTGCGGTTCAGCGAGACTGACGGTCCGTGCCTGCTCGAGCGCAAGCTGCACCTGTCTGCGCGCCCGCTCGATCAACTCCTCACTCTCGCGCATGTAGACGAAGCCGCGCGAGACGATCTCCGGCCCGGCGATCGGCATCCCGGTCCGCCGATCGACCGTGATCATCACGATCAGGATTCCGTCTTGCGAGAGTACCTGCCGGTCGCGCAAGACGACCTGACCGACGTCGCCGACACCAAGGCCGTCGACAAACACGTAGCCTGCCGAGACGTGCTCGGTCACCTCGGCGCCGTCCGGCGACACTTCGAGCACGTCGCCATCTTCGATGACGAAGATGTTGCCGCTGGGGACCCCCAGACCCTGCGCCAGGCGGGCGTGAAGAATGAGGTGGCGGTACTCGCCGTGGATCGGCACCAAGAAGCGCGGCTTGATCAGCGAGAGCATCAGCTTGAGCTCTTCCTGGCTGGCGTGGCCGGAGACGTGGACGTTGGTGCCGTGTCCCCAGAGCACGTTGGCGCCGAGCCGGAACAGGTTGTCGATCGTGCGGCTGACGAGCTCCTCGTTCCCGGGAATCGGCGCGGCCGACATGATTACCGTATCGCCGGGGACGATCTCGATCTGGCGGTGGTCGCGGTTGGCCATGCGCGTCAGCGCCGACGTCGGCTCACCCTGGCTGCCGGTGGTGATGAGCACCACTTGTCGCGGCGGCAGCTTGTTGAGTATTCCGATCTCGTCCGGTCGCACGAGCACGCCGGGCGGCGCCGTCAGGTAGCCGAGGTCCTGCGCCACAGTCACGTTCTGTACCATGCTGCGTCCGATAACCCCTACCTTGCGGTCGTAGCGTACCGCGGCGTCGATCACCTGCTGCACGCGCGAGATGAGGGATGCGAACGTCGTGACGATGACCCGTCCCCGCGCGGCGGCGAAGATGCTGTCGAACGCATCGCTCACTACCGCCTCGGAGGGCGTGTAGCCCGGCCGGTCGGCGTGCGTGCTGTCGGAAAAGAGACAGAGCACGCCGCGCGATCCCAGCTCGGCCAGCTTGGCAAAATCGGTCTGCCGCTGATCGACCGGCGTGTAGTCGAACTTGAAGTCGCCGGAATGGACGATCGTCCCCACCGGCGTCTCCAGCGCGATGCCGACACCATCCGGGATGCTGTGGCAGACGTGGAAAAACTCGGCTGCCAGGCGGCCGAGCTGGATACGGTCTCCGGAGGCAAACGTGCGGATCGATACGCGGTCGAGGAGCCGGTGTTCCTTGAGCTTGGCCGAGATCAGGCCCGCCGTCAGCCGCGTCGCCCAGATCGGCGGGAAGTTGATCTGGGGGAGGACGTACGGCAGTGAGCCGGTGTGGTCCTCGTGCCCGTGGGTGATGATGATGCCGCGGATGTGGTCGAGCTTGTCCCGTAGATAGGTCACATCGGGGATGACGAGATCGACGCCGAGCATCTCGTTCTCGGGGAACATGACGCCGACGTCGATGATGACGATGTCGTCGCCGTACTCGACGACCATCATGTTCCGGCCGATCTCGCCGAGGCCGCCGAGCGGAATGCAGCGTACGTGCTGCGAAGTACTCGAGGTACTTCTGGATGGAGTGCTTGAAGGTGCTCCGGTCATCAGCAGTGCGTCTTTCCCTGATTATAGGGCGATATCGTGGCCGTGCTGCGCCACCGCACTCGTTCAATGTGGCACACTCCGTTCCACAGGAGGTGCTAGATGGAATACCGGCGCTTGGGGGAAAGCGGTCTCAAAGTCTCGGCGATTGGCGTGGGCGGCAACACGTTTGGGAACGGCGCCGACGAGGGGCAAACCGCCCGCATCATCAATCGCGCGCTCGACATCGGCGTCAACTTCGTCGACACCGCCGACATCTATAGCCGCGGTGTCTCAGAAACGTACGTCGGCAAAGCCGTTGCGGGCCGGCGGCACGAAGCGATCATCGCCACTAAGGTGCGCGGACGCATGGGCGACCTGCCCAACGACGAAGGGCTCTCTCGGCGCCACATCATCGACGGCGTCGAAGCCTCGCTCAGGAGACTCGGCACCGATTACATCGATCTGTACCAGGTACACAACGTCGATCCGACGACGCCGATTTTTGAGACGCTTGCCGCGCTCGACGATCTCGTCCACCACGGCAAAGTCCGTTACATCGGCTGCTCGAACTTCGCCGCCTGGCAGATTTGCGAGGCGCTCTGGGCGGCCGACCGCAAGAACCTGACGCCGTTTATCTCGGTACAGCCCCGCTACAATCTACTCGACCGGGCGATCGAGCGTGAGCTCCTGCCGTTCTGCCGCCAGTACGGCATCGGTATCATCCCCTATAGCCCGCTGGCGAGCGGCATTCTGACCGGCAAGTACAAGCCTGGCGAGCCGCCGCCGCCGAACACGCGCGCCGGTCGCAGCCCGCGCCTGCGCGAGCAGCTCACCGAAGACCGGCTGAGCCGAGTCGAACGGCTGGCGGAATGGGCGCGCGAACGCGGCCACACCGCCGGCGAGCTGGCGCTTGCTTGGCTGCTGACGCGTCGCGAGGTCTCAACGATCATTGCCGGCGCGACCAAGCCCGAGCAGGTCGAGGAGAACGCCAAAGCGGCCGAGTGGCGCCTGACCGAGGACGACCTCAAGCAGATCGACGAGATCCTGGGCGTAGGAGAACGTAGGTGAAGATCGAGCGTATCCAGACGTTCCTGGCCAACACCGGTGGGCGCAACCTCTGCTTCGTCAAGGTGCTCACCGACCAGGGGCTGCACGGCATCGGCGAGGCGTACTCGGTAGGGCCAGACCGGGCCACCGAGGCCGCGATTCACGACTTCGAAGAGTGGCTCGTCGGCCATGACCCGCTGCGTATCGAGCACCTCTGGGCGCTGATGTACCAGGGAACGCGATTCCCGCCGGGCCCGACGATCCTCGCCGCCCTCTCGGGCATCGAGCACGCGCTCTGGGACATCAAGGGGAAGGCGCTGGGCGTGCCGGTGTGGCAGCTCCTCGGCGGTGCGGTGCGCGACCGTGTGCGCGTCTACCAGAACCCCGGCGGCGGCACACCGGAACAAATGGCCGAGCGAGCGGTGGCGCTGATCGAACGGTATGGCTACACCGCGCTCAAGCTCGGCCCGCACCCTTCCGGGCACGAGAAGATGCCGTGGAACGCGGTCCTGCGCGGCGCCGCGGCGCGGATGAAAGCAGTGCGCGATGCGGTGGGACCAGATATCGACATCGGGCTCGATCCGCACGCCAAGATCTTCGAGCCGGTACGCGCGCTGCAGATGGCGCACGCCGTGGCCGAGTACAACCCGTACTTCTTCGAGGAGCCGCTCCGCCCCGAGAATATCGACGCGATGGCGTCGTTCAAGAAGCAATGCCCCATCCCCGTCGCCACCGGTGAGTGTCTCTACACCAAGTTCGAGTTCCGTGACCTGATCGTGCGCGAGGGCGCCGACATCCTCCAACCCGACGTCTGCCTGATGGGCGGCCTGCTCGAGATGAAGAAAGTCGCGGCGATCGCCGAGGCGCACTACGTCGTCATCGCGCCGCACAATCCCATGGGGCCGGTCGCCACCGCCGTCAACGTCCACTTCGCCGCCTCGACACCCAACTTCGTCGTCCTCGAGTACAACCCGGACGACCGGCCGCCGCGGCGCGACCTCGTACAGGAACCGTTGGAAGTCAAGAACGGCTACATCGAGCTGCCGGCGAAGCCGGGGCTGGGTATTGAGCTCGACGAGTCCGCGTTTGCCAAGTACCCCTTCCGCTCGTGGCGGCGCTCGCTGCCCGTCCGCCCCGATGGCTCGCTGGGGTTCAACTGAGTCGCAGCCGGCGGGCAGATGCTACAAAGGCGCTGGTGAGTCCAGGGGCGTGGATGACCTGCCGTGGTGGTCTGCCGTGGATGATCTGTTGGAGGGGCGTATCGCCATACGCCCCTCCAACAGATCGCCGGCCCTGGGAAGGCGTGCTTGCACCGAGCGAGCGTCGTTGCGTAATGGCTGCTGGGAACGAACGTAGGAGCCGACCATGAGCCAGGATCTACGGGCCGGTATACGCACGATAGCGCTGGTCGTGCTACTGGTCGTCTGGCCGGCAGCGACCAGCGCGCAGGGCACGCCGCCGCCGGCGGCCACGCCGGCCGCGACGCCCGCCTCCACGCCCGCGGCCGCGTCGCCCGAAGTACAGCGCGCGCTCCAGGCGATCGAGGCCGAGTTCAAGCTGCTCATGGACACGTACGCGCAGCCGCTCGACGCCGCGGCGCTCCTCGAAGCGGCGTGGCGGGGCGCGCGCGAGGCTGCCGGTGGTCCTGGCGCCGGCGGCGAACCCCGCGCCGCCGGCTCTGCCATGGCCACGGTGACGGCGGCGCTGCCGGCCGAGCGTGGCGCGGCGTGGTCGGAGTTCACCCGACGCTTCAGCGCGCTCGCGGCAAACGCCTCGGCGTCTGCCGGGGCCGATCCGGGTGCGCTGGCGCGGGCGGCCAACCGCGCGATGGCGCGCAGCGTTGCCGATTGCCACACGCGCTTCGAGGACAGCTACGAACAGGAGCGCCGCTCGGTGACGCGCGGCGAGCGGTATAGCGGGATTGGTGCCAGCGTTCTCGATCCCAGCCAGTTCGATCCGCCGGCGCCGGGGCCGGTGGTAGTGCATCTCGTCGACGGCGCCCCGGCGGCGGCGGCCGGCATCCGGCTCGGCGACGCCGTGCTCGCCGTCGACGGCGTCGAGATCGCCGGCATTCCCAGCGGCCGCCTGGCCGAAATGATCCGTGGCGCGCCCGGCACGATCGTGCGCCTGCGCCTCGAGCGCCCGGGAGCCGCGGAGCCGGTCGAGATCGCCGTCGAGCGCGCCACGGTCGAGCTCAAGCTCTTGGACTGGCGCTACCGGCCGCCCGATGCCGCCGGCACGCCGAGCATAGGTTACCTGCAGCTTCGCAGCTTCTCCCGGCCCGTCGAAGCGGCGCTGGCTGCCGCCCTCGACGAGCTCCGAGCCATGGGGGCCACCGCGTGGGTGCTCGATCTTCGGGGCAACGGCGGCGGCGAGCTGCGCACTTTCGGGCGCGTCGCCAGCCAGCTTATCGGCGGCGGCCCGCTCGCGGTCATGGTCGAACGATCGGGAAGCGAGGTCGTCCTCGAGGCCGAAGCCGATGCATTCAAAGACTACGTACAGCCGCTGGCGGTGCTCGTCGACAGAAACACCGCATCGGCGGCCGAGCTACTCACGATTGACCTCCAGGAATACGGCGCGGCGCGCAGCTTCGGCACGACGACCTCCGGCTGCTTCGGCATCAGCCAGCTCTTCCCATTGCCGGATGGCGCCGCGCTCTGGCTTACCGTGCGCGCGCTCCAGAGCGGCCTCGAGCGGCGCGACATCCACAAGGTCGGCGTGATGCCGGATGAGGAAGTAGCGCGCACGCGCGACGACCTGGTCGGCGGAATCGACGGGCCGCTCGCACGCGCGCTGGCGTGGGTGCGGCAAGCTAGCGGCGTAGCGAACGCACCTACCGCCGCCCCAGAGCTGCTCAATCCAGAGCTGCTCAATCCAGAGCTGCTCAATTAGGAACTAGAAACTCGGAACTCGGACGCCTGCCTGCACCCGGCCGGCGGTGCCGGTCGACAGAGTAGTACGTTGTTGCGTTGTGGGGCGGTGAACGTCACCTTCACTGGCACGCCGGATCGGAAGCTGGTATGCTCCATTTCGGCCGCGGTAGATGGATTCAGCGCTTCCCGACTGGGCTCAGGCGATCACAGACCCGACCATATTTCTCAAAAGGAAGGGGGTGTGATCGATGAGCTTCCAGGACAAGACGCTTGTCTGCGTTGAATGCGGAGATTCGTTTGCCTTCACGGCGAACGAGCAGGCGTTCTACGCAGAGCGCGGGTTCACCAACGAGCCCAAGCGCTGCCAGACGTGTCGCCAGAGCCGGAAGACGCAGCGGACCGGCGGGCACTCCGCCGGCGGCCATGTGTCAGACAGCGCCGGATACGGTGGCCAGCGTGCGCTGCACACGGTGACGTGCAGCGCGTGCGGCGGCGAAGCGCGCGTGCCATTCGTGCCACGCGGCGATCGTCCGGTCTACTGCAGCGACTGCTTTTCCCAGCAACGCGGGTCCAGCGGCTACAGCCGCGCCGCGCGCTACTAGGCGGCACTGAAGACGAGGCGCCGGAGACGACGATCAGGACCAGACGACGGACGAAGGACCTGCTGCGAACCGGTCCTTCGTCCGTCGTCCTTCGCGGACCGGGCAGGCGCACTCCTGCCCGGTCCGTTTGCGGTACACTTGTCGGAACGGGCCTGCCTCGTCGATCCCGACATGCTCCGTCTGCCGTGTGCCTGCGCACACCGATGGTGCTTGATTGGGGCCGGTGATAGGTTGATA
Organism: Chloroflexota bacterium; assembly: GCA_016199265.1. Taxonomy (GTDB): domain Bacteria; phylum Chloroflexota; class UBA11872; order UBA12225; family UBA12225; genus JACQGX01. The sequence goes on from JACQGX010000344.1 coordinate 19,122, forward strand.
GGTATGGGAAGGGGGTGAGAACCAGATGTACGTTTCCCTGCGCGATGGCGAAACTCAAGAGGCCTTACTGCGGCGCTTCCAGAGAAGCATTCAGAACTCGGGCCTTCTGCGCGAGGTGAAGGCCAAGCGGTTCTTCGTCTCCAACGGCGAGAAAGCCCGCATCGCGGCCCGCAAATCGGCTGCACGGCATCGCCGGCGAGCACGCAAGGAAGCCGGGCTCGAAATCGGTGGGCCGGTGCGCCGGCGCGGCGGTCCCGGTGGTTTCAGGCGTCCCGGCGGCCCGGGCAGCTCCGGTGGGAGCCACGGCTCCGGCACGAGCGGTGGTCCGGCACGCTCGTAACGGCTGCGCCGAACTGCGCAGCCGCCGAAAGGTTTGACGGCGTAGCCCCCTCCCGAGCGAGGGGGCTACTCGTTATAACGGTTCATCACACCACGCTACGAGTCAGTACACCACGAGTCAGTACACCAACGCGGAGGAAGAGACGATATGGCCGACGGCGAGCGTGGGCGGCAGCCCGGCGACATGCGGTTCATTGGCCCCGACGACGTCGAGACGCAGGTCTTCGACTGGGGCATGCTGAAATGGCTGGCCGAGCCACGAGTGTCAAACTCACAGCGCTTCAGCCAAGGTATCGTGGTCTTGCTGCCCGGCAAAGGGCACACGCGCCACAACCACCCAGACGTCGAAGAGACGCTCTACATCGTGTCTGGGCGGGGACGGCAAATGGTCGAGGACGAGCACGGCAACCGGGTCTATCGTGATGTGGCCGCCGGCGACATGGTGCACATCCCCATCAGCGCCTACCACGAGACGATCAACACCGGCTGGGAGCCGCTCAAGATCGTTGCCACCTACGCGCCCCACGGCCCCGAAGCCTTCCTGCGCACGCTCCCCGACGTCAAGATCCTGCCGCCGGGCGAGCTACCAAGTTGAGAGGCGAGTGGACGAGTGGGCAAGTGGCAAGACGGTCCAGAGGCGCCCCCTCGTTCCCTCTCCCCCTGGGAGAGGGCTAGGGTGAGGGCAGCGCCGCCTATACCACCTCTTGCCTCTTCAAAACTGCTCGCGTAACTGCTTCGCCGCGACCTCGACCGACGCGCCGCCGTGGATAATCTCGCACAGCGCGGCGCACATCCGGTCCGGCCGCTCGGCGGTGACGATGTTGCGGCCGAAGACGATCCCCCTGGCACCCGACCGCATGATGTCGTAGCACGCGCGCAGCGCATCGAGCGGATCGGGCTTCGCCGGTCCGCCCAGGCAGAGCACCGGCACGTAGCACGTGTGAATCACCCGCTCGGCATACGCCTCCACCGACCCCGTGTAGTGCACCTTCACGAAATCGGCGCCACACTCGGCGGCGGCGCGCGCGGCGTTGGCCACGTTCTCCACCGTATGGGCCGCCGTGTCCTGGAACGAGACGGGGATCGGCTCGCCGAGCAGCGGCACGGCCCACTCGTCGCAGGCGGCGGCGGTCCGCCGCAGCGCCGGCAACAGCGTCTCCGTTGGATTGCCGGGGAAGACCTTGAGCTCCACCGCATCGGCGCCAAACCGGAGCGCGCGCTCGACGCCGTACTCCGGCATGGCGTCTTCGTTCAGGCCATCCAGCCCGATAATCAAGCCGCGGCCGCGCAGCACGTCCGCCGTGGCCCGGGCCATGCCGAACGTGGTCAGGATGGCATCGGCACCGCCGTCGACCACCGCCCGCACCGCCCGGATCGGATCCTCGAGCCCCTTACCAACGCCGCTGCGTGCCCCGTCCATGGCGACCACCAGCGCCTTCCCGTCCGACGAGAAGACATGATGCATCCGGCGCTTCGCGAAACGCGGCCCCTCGACGGCGACGCCATCTCCCAATTGCTTCGACCGAACGCTCTCGAAAATCGCTGTCATCGTGTATTCACCTTTTCACCTCGCGTTCGCCAGATCGTACCAACTCCCCTCGCCATGCGATCGGCTTGCGCGCCGTGGCGGACCCGGTTACGGCCCGCCACAATATTGGTAGTTGACTTCTTCTGTGAACCAGTGTAATGTGGCAAGCACGTACGGTAGCGAGCAAGATGCGACCGCCCCCGACACGGGCACCCTGAACCGTCTCTGGCAACAGGATCGCTTGTTGCGCGTGCCTCTGGCGCTACACGTGTGCATCGGGCGATCCCGCCGTCCGCCAAGTGAGTGGTAAGGGGACGCCGGTGAAACACGGGTTCAGCCGCCAATGCCTGCGGCCGTCGACGAGTGCCACAGAAGGGGAGAGGGCAACTTGAACTCGCCACTATCGGAGTTAGCGCTCAACAAGCTGGTTGCGGAAGAAGAGGAAGAGGTTCCTCTTAGTTTCCCCGTCACCGAGGAGACGGCGTGGGAATACGGTGCCGAGCTCAACGAGCTCGACATCACCGCAGAGCAGCTCGACTCCGCTGAAGCGCTCTACATGCGCGACATCCGCCGCTACAACCTGCTCACCGCCCAGGAAGAGGTGACCCTCGCCGAAACCCGTGAGCTCGGCGAGGACGCGAGCGAAAGGCTGCGCATGATGCCGCCGAACAGTCCGGTTCGGTGTGAGCTCGAGCCGCTCGCCCGCGCCGGCGCGGCGGCGCGCAAGCGGCTCATCGAGTGTAACCTGCGCCTGGTCGTCTCGGTGGCACGCAAGTACGCCGGCCGGGGCATGCCCCTGCTCGACCTGGTACAAGAGGGGAACATCGGGCTCGACCGCGCGGTGACCAAGTACGATCCGCGCACCGGCTACCGGTTCTCGACGTACGCCTACTGGTGGATCCGCCAGGCGGTGAGCCGCGCGCTGGCCGACCAGGGCCGGGTGATCCGCCTCCCC
>JACQGX010000342.1 GCA_016199265.1 Chloroflexota bacterium
ATATACCGGCTGGATCCCGCCGGCGACCTGCTCGATCAACTCGCCACGGTTGACCACCTGGCCATCGGGCTTATTCTGGAGTAACTCCAAGTATTGGCGTCCGTAACGCGACTTATCTGAGCGTATGTTGCCCTCGGCGTCCAACAACTGGAGCCCTTCCAACACGGCGATGGCCAGGTTGGTGCGGCCGCGACCGGCCAAGTAGCGGATGGCGTCCCCGGCACTAGTGGGTCGCGCTGCTTCGGTAATGGGCTGGGGCAGCCGCCGGAATGAGGGGTACTCGGGGTAACTCTCGGCGAAGGACGGCGCAAGCAAGTGGGACGCGATCAGCCGCAGCAGCTCCTCAATATCCTGGCTCGCGCTACTGCGTGAGCGAGCGAGCACCGCGCTTACCGTGTTCTCGACGCCCTGATGGATGACGTAGAGATGGTTGACCGCGTGGTCTCGCAACCAGCGAAAGAGACAGCGCAGCGCGTCGTCGGCCTTCTGGCCGTACACGTCGCGGTGTGTTGCCGACTCGTTTGCCAAGGCCAATGCGCCGCCGTACGTCCTGACGAGGGTCTCGAAATCCTGATCCAGCCCCGTCAGCCGGAAGATCACTTCGTCGGCACGCTGCTCATCGCGCCACTCGCGGGTGAAGAATGGCGGGAGCACGTACACGTAGAAGTCGCGAGGGGGCTGGGCGGTAGACCGGTCATCCGGCGCGCCAAGAAACAGGTAGCCGGGACGGGTGACATTTCGCTCTGACCAGGGCAACTCGTATGGCCAGATCCGGTGGCCGGTGACGTAGGTAGAGTCGCTCAGATTGAGGACCTGCCGGAGCGCGTCGTAGAAGTAGCGATTGAGGTCGCTCTCCGCCATGAAGTCGCCGCGCTCTTGGATCTTGGCATCGAAGTCGATGTCCTTCTTTACGTCTAGGTAATATTGGCCGTTGGCCTCGTTGAAGGAAATGTATTGGCCGCTGACGGTCTTCACGATCTCGCGCAGCGCGACCTGCACCTGGCTGAGGAGAAAGTCGGCGGATGGCTCGGGCAGCCGGACGTGCACGCAGAGGTCGTCACGCAACTCTTCGGCCGTAGCGCCCAGCGGCACATGGATGTCGTTCGTGGTCAGGCGGTGCACGCTGAGCGCGTGGACGATACGCAGGGCTATGGGGCGCAGGTGCGGGCGTGTGTAGGCGCTGCGGATACGTCCTTCCAGGACGTTGCTCTTCTCAATCACCTCGGCCACACCCGGCAGACCGCGCATGGACGCGTTATCGCGCAAGATGTTCCAGTAGTGGTCGTAGGACACCAGACCCGGTGCGTCGGCCGGCACCTCTTGGTCGAGTAACTGGCGGATGGCCAAGCTAAAGGTCTTGAGCACTTCTCGTTTTTCGGCTACCGTAACACCCTCAAAGGTGTCGATATAGGCTGGGTGGATGGGGAACAGACGTGCAAACTCGTCGAGCCGTTCCGCCATGCGTCCGTAGAGCGGCGCAAACGTCCGCAGATGCTCGGTGATGCGCGCGAGCTGCTCGTCGGTCTTGCGCAGCAGGCGATGGGAGACGACGTAGGCGATATCCTCGCGCACGATGCGCACTTGTTCGAACCGATCGCGCACGCGGCGCAACTGTTCGGCGACGAACTGAAACCGCGGGTTGTCAAACAGGGTCTCCTGCAGGCCGCCCAGGAAGCGGAAGGGCGTGAGCGCCGCCACCTCGCCCAATTCGCGCAGGAAGCCCAGATCCAAAATAAGAGCGTGGTCGACCCGCGTACGTAAGTAGTCGAGCAGCTCGTCAACCACAAGCAGAATGCCGTGGTCGGGGTACTTCTGCTGGAAGGCCGCCACTGCCTGGATCAAGGCATCCTCGTTGTTGGTCACCCGATCCGCCGGCGGGAACGTGAACGGCGTGCCCCAGCGCGCGAGGGCGTCCTCCAACTCGCGCAGCAGAATGTCACGCAGGCTGCCCGTGACGCCGCCGATCTCAACGCGCGCTACCTTGAAGCGGCCGGCAACGGACTTTCCGGCCTCACGTACCTGCGGATGATCGAGCACATCAGCGACATCGGGGTACTCAGCCACGGCCGAGATGACCGACATGAGGTGAGATTTACCGGTGCCGTAATTGCCGACGATCAGCACACCCTTGTTGTCACGTGGCGTGTGAAACTGAAGTTGTGGGATGACGACGTTGACGAGTTGATCCGCCATGCGGCCAGAGATGACGTAGGTCTGCGCAAGCTGACGCGCGGCGCTTTCCTCGTCCGCGTGGCGCAATTGGATGACGGTCTCGATCGGCTCGAACTGGACAAGATCCCGGTATCGCATCTGGTCGTCTCTACCTCCTAGGCAAGGGCATCATTGCAGTGTGGTGATCTGGATATCTGGCTTTGGCCAGGTACGGTAGTGGCCGTGCTCGGGCACTGCGTAGCTGAGTACGCCATTCAAGTACGTGCCGGGCCAAAGGATCACCAGTCGGGTGGTGCGGCTGGCTTGGCGAAACAAGATCAGGGGATCGAGGTCCAGCGCAGGGCCGAAGAGCAGGTCGATGGCGGTGACCTGCACAGGTCCGGGTGATAGTGAGCTGACGCGGTCTGTCAGCCACTTGCTCGCCGCAGTCGGATAGCGCGAAGGTTGCTCCTGAAGCAGGGCCTCGCTTAGCTCTTGTCCCACCGACAGATGCGGCCACCGATAAGTAGCGAGTACCGCTGAGCCCTGCGACGCCAAATGAGTCACGTCGTAGTGAACAAGTACCAGGCAAGCATAGTAGCCGGGGTCACGCAGAAGTTGATCGACCGCGGCACTAATCGTATGTACAACTTCGGAAGCCATCGATTGGTTCAGGAAACCGAAAACAGGCCTGGACTCGGGCACGGGTGACACGCGCGTGCCCGCATTGTAGTCGAGCAACGCCTTCGCAGCACACTCGTTTCCTCATAGACGGGTAAAAGCACCCATAATGCCCCACACCGTCGAAGCCTCTCAAGCTATTGCGGCCGATGAGCCGCCAAGAAGCGCATGAGCGGAATGGTCCACCGGTCCTCACGTTGCTGCCGCGACCAGGCTCTTCTCCGAACCGGTGCTCTTGTCTTTACCGGTCGCACGGTAATGCTGTGCCGTGTCACGCGGATGATCTCCACCTCCAGGCCTGCGTGAGTGCGTGAGGCAACGCGCCACCGCGCGCCGGGGACAAAGTGGCTGCGTAAGAGCGCATCGCGGGTTTGCTGCCGGTTCATGTGCGATGTTCCTTTCTTGTGGCTGACAACTAAACCTGGCAGAGCACGTCCTGCCCCACTCAAGCCTCGCCTCCTACTGGGCCCCCAAGTACCGCGCCCGCTGGCTCAGGCGGCGGATGGCCCGGGCAGCACCGGTGCCGTTGCGCGCCGTCTGCTGTCTGCGGAACACAGCCGTGTGGATCGCGGCGCCGTCGTGTACCAGGCACGCGCCGACTACGCTCTGGCTCTCGAGCCGGATATCCTGCCCCAGGCCGGGCGATGCAAAGCCCGTGCGGCGGGCGCGAGCGGCGCGCTCGAGCAGACGCTGCGCGGCCGTCACGGCGTCCTGCGCCGTCGCCGTCTCGGCGGTGGCGGCCTCCAGGGCGTACGAGCGGACGAGGCGCGGCCAGTACGAACGGAGCGTGGTGGGATGGTCGAAGATGTCGGCGCAAAAGGCGTGCTCCTGCGCCACGGCGACAATGCCGACGGGCGCGTCGTCTGGGTACGCAAGGGCGCGTTCCGCCTGCTCCAGCGCCTCATGCCGCTGTAGGTAGACGTCGCGCATCGCGCCTGTGATGGAAGCGGTCGCATCACGCACGCGGAGACTGGCGATCTCCTCCCACACCGCGCCCTGGTCGGCTACGGGAACGCCGGCGCGGGCGTACGAGGCGGTGACGTGCTGCGCCTTGACCGACCGTAGCGTCGGGTAGGCCGACTCGCCCGGCGCGAACGCCGCGTCGACGGCGTGCCAGCGGCCGTGCTCGACGCAGCTCACCGGCAGCGGGAACGAACACCGCGGCGGCACCAGCAGTGTGCTGTTGACGATGCGGTTTTGCCGGCCGCCCACGACTTCCTCGCCGTCGAGAATCAGCACCAATAACGCGCCGCGGTTTTCTACGTGTAGTGTGGGCACCTGCGCCTGCGCCTTCTCGGTGACGATCACGGCGCCGCTGGCGATCGCCGCGGCGAGCGTGCGATACGGTGGCACCGGTGCCGTCTCACGGGCGTAGAGTGGAACGACCGTCAGCGTGCCGTGCGCGCGTGGCTCACCCGTGCGTAGCGCGGCGAGCCAGCCGCTCAGCACAGCGCCGGCCTCCTTCTCTAGTTTTTGCTGTCTCGCATCTGCTTCACCTTTCATGCGACCCCTCCTGCTTTGGTGCATGGGCGCTGCGCGCGCCCTCTGTATGAGAAAGGTCAGCGAGCGGGTCGAACGTTACAGTCCGTCATGAAAACGTGCTTTCGATCCGCATTTGCCGGTATGATGCGGGCGGCGAGAGGCGGCCATGAGAACGCTCGATTGGGCCGGGATGTACGAAGCCCTGATGCGCAACCGCGATGATCCCACCGCGTGGTTCTCGCTCGAGCAGCGCGTCCGCACCTGGGCCCGCGAGGCACTGGCCACTCGCGGCACCCACGTGATCGAGGATGCCGTTGCGGATACCTGTGCCGAAGTGCTCGTCTCCTTGGAGCGAGCATATGGCGCGGAGACGTTCGACGGCTTCTGCTACGGCAAGTTCCTGAACGTACGCCGGAAGTACTGGCAGGATGGCAAGCGAGTACAGCCGCTGGGCGACGACGACATGGCCGCGCCGGAAGACGATGGCCCCGATCCGGTAGAGCTGGCGCTGCTACGGCAGTGCCTGGAATGGCTCAAGGTGGCGCACCCGAAGGAGCGCTGCGCCGTCGACTTGCGCTTTTTCTCCGACCGGTCGGCGACGGCGATCGGAGAGGTGATAGGGGTGCACGCCGGCTATGCACGCCAAATCGTGTCTCGTGGGGTAGCCCACCTGCGAAAGTGCATCGGGGAGAAGACTGGTGGACAGCACGCGGCGACCTAACATTTCTGGCGCTGGGCGTGAGCGGCAGCAGTGGCGAGCGCTCTGGCGCGCGGTGAGCCCCGAACCAGAACCTCACCCCGTCGATGCCGCCGTTCTGGGCGAGTTCGCCGTATTCATGCATCGGCGGGGGTTGGAAGGTGCGACGCAAGCATTCCCCCAGGTGGCCAAGCATCTAGGCTTGGTGGAACCACGTACCGGCGTGCTGCACCTGTGGCACCGCCAGGAGTTGGTCGACTACGTGCGGCGGCACTGCCGCGTCTGTGCGGCGCACCTCGACGAACTGCTGCGTTTCGCCGAGGCGGAGTGGGGACCGCGACGACCGCTGCCCGGCGAACGGCCCTATCACGGTGCGCCAGCGTATCATCGTGTCGCCGACGAAGCGCCGTCGATTCCGGCGCCGGCGATGCTTCGGGTCTTCGATTCCGATCTATCGGGACAGCGCCGTACCGGCGATGTCGCCAGAACCTACGAAGTCGGCGCCTCGACGATTACGCTGCGCTTCGGCGATATTGTGTCGTCGCACGCAGAGGCGCTCGTCAGTTCGGATGATGGCTGGCTGACGATGGGTGGTGGGGTCTCTCAGGCGCTGGGGAAAGCGGCCGGCGCATCGCTTCGTGTCGAAGCGCGTAAACTCGTCGCGACGGCGCCTGCTCAGGTGGGCGACGTCGTCGTGACCTCAGCGGGGCGGCTGCGCGCCAAGTACGTCCTGCACGCCATCACCATCGGCACCGGATTGGAGGAGATCGGGCCCGACGCCATCGTGCGGCACGCCGTCCGCAAGGTGATGCGCCTGGTGCCGCTGCTCGGCTGCCGCTCGGTCGCCTTCCCCGCGATTGGCACCGGTGTCGCGGGCATCCCGTTCGAAGTCGCCGCCGCCGAAATGGGGCAGGCCTTGGTGACTGCGCTACGCGACGGCCGGCAGCGCCTCGCAGTTGAGCTGTACTTGCTGGACATTTACGGCGGCCGGACTTCTCAGCAGCTTTTCGAGTACTTCGAAGCATCGATTCGGCGTACGTTAGGGCTGGCCGCTCTCCCGGACCGGGGAGCCTACCGTCTTGCCGTCCCAGATGACGAACCGGCCGGCGGCGCGGGTGCAGGCCGCGCCGGGGTGGCGAGCCAGCGCGAAATCGTCCGCATGCTGCGCGACCTCGACGCGCGGCGCGGCGAGCTCGAGGCGGCGCTGATCCGGGGCGTGGTGGCCAAGGAACCCGAAGACGACGAGCGACTAGTGCCGATCAGGCGGCAGCTCGCCGAGCTGCGCGCCCTGCGCGAAAGCTATGAGGTCGAGCTCACCGGCGTGCGCCACCCGGGAGCAGCGGCGCCTGCAGTGCCGCGCTCTGTCTTCCTGAGCTCGACCTGGACCGACCTCCAGCCCCACCGCACCGCCCTCAAGGAACTCGTCGAAAGGCTGCAGTTCCGCTTCGTCGGCATGGAGGACTTCACGCCCGCGCCCGAGCCACCGGGCATCCTCATCCGTCGCAAGGTCGACCAGGCCGCCATCTACCTTGGCGTGCTCGGCATGCGCTACGGCGCCGTCGACGCCGGCACCGGTCTCTCGATGACCGAGCTCGAGTATCGCCAGGCCGTCGCCAGCAACAAGCACATCCAGATGTTCGTCATGGACGACAAGGCGCCCATCACCGTCGACATGGTCGAAACCGACCCCGAGCGCTACGCCAAGCTGTGCGACTTCCGCCAGCGCGTCTTACAGTCACACGTATGCGGCCTCTTTCTGGACGTCGGTGATCTGGTAGCAAAGGCGGAACGGGCGCTCAGGGAAGTGCCGTTGTAGTAGAAGGTTCATCGTGGTCCGTTGGCCAGTGCGAAGCTATCGTCCGCCATGCGGATGCTCGTCGACATGCACGCCGCGCAGATGCCAGGCTGGCTCTCGTACGTCGTCCAGCGCCGCCGTTGACCGCCTAAGTCTTCGGCTACATCGGCGGCGACTCCGAGGTTCAAGGTTGCTATAGACCGTCAGATAATGTTCTGGAATTCAGCGCCCCTTCCACCAGGAGTGGAGACGGCTCAGTTTTCCAGAAGGTTTTCTGAATATCTATAGAATGCACGGCGCGCGTGCTGTGTGTCGTGAGGGCTATGTGGACAATCGCGATTGCGTTCGTCGGGCGCTTGATCTGGTACGAGATGGGCTGCACCGGTTTGTCGAAGATGGGCTAGCGGGGCAAGCGAGGCCGACAGGATGGACTCCCGGGCAGCCGCCGGATACCCAGGCCGTACTGAAGGCGGTGTTGGAGCATTGGTCTGCGGTCTTCCGTGACGCACTTGGCCCGTTTGGTCGCAGTCTCGTTCACGAGCTCCTTGACGCACGGAATCGCTGGGCACACGAACGTGCCTTTGACTTTGACGACACCTATCGCACGCTGGATAGTGCCCAGCGTCTGCTGCGGCTCATCGATGCAACAGAACAAGCGAACGCCATTTCGCGCGAAAAGGAGGCCTACTGGCGTGCGCGCTGCGAAGCGGTGACGCAAGGTCCGGTGGCGGTGAACGCCACAAACCTTCAAGAGCTCGCGGAGGAGGCACCGCCCGTGGCGCTACCAAACACACGAACGTCCACTCCACTTAGCGAAACATTAATCGTGAGCCAACCCCGGCCGCCAGTGCGGGAAATGCTGTGGCAAGCGATACATGCTTTGGGGGGACAGGCCACATCGGCGGCGCTCAAGGCGTGGGTGCTGCAACGCTATCCGGGCACCAACCTCGGCACAATCTCCGCACAGATCGGGATGTGTACGGTCAACAGCCCGTCACGTGTTCACCTTCCTCAGAATGCCGCGCCACGTGTGGCCAATGATCCTCGGTACGACTTCCTCAACCGCACCGAGCGCGGGGTCGTTGAGTGGTACGAGCCGGCCCGCCATGGCCAGTGGGCCGTTACGCGCCACGGGAGTGGGCAGCTCGCCGTCATTCGTCTGGAGCCGGTCGACGCAGCGTCGCAGGGAGCGACCGTAGACTTGTCGACAGCGCCAGCCGCTGCGGTCACGGGCTCGATGGCAGAAAGGGATGCCGAAGTGGCGCCGGTACCGAGCACGCGCACACGGCGAACACGAGAGCGTGTCCAGCAACGCGTCCAGGAGCTGTGCCGACATTTCGAGCATTACGTCCAGCTTTATGATGAGCGTGTGCCGTTCAACCGTTCTGGCCAGTACGAATGGCACCGGCGCACGATAGAGCGGCGCCGCCGCCTCGGCAGCGTCGCGGCCGCGGTGAACGACGCTGAGTTTACGAAGGATCTCTGGTACACCTTGGCGGCCTGGGGCATGAACGTGCGCCGGGCTCGTCTGGTTCCGCTGGCCGAGCTTCGTCAGGGCCTGCAGGCCAACCTGCACCGCCTCGTTGCATTGGAGCGACTGCACCTTGAGGAGCAGCCGCCAGCTCGTGTGCTCGCGCTGGCGAACGACGTGTGGGAGCTCATTGCTGCCCTTCCGGTGACGCAGAGCCAGAGCAAAATTGTGGGGGCGACGAAGGCGCTCCACCACGTGCTGCCCGATCTGGTGCCGCCAATGGACCGGAGCTATACGCAGGTGTTCTTCCACTGGGACGCCGTGCAGTTTCAGCGCAGACAGCACGACGTGTTCGTCGACATGTTCAGTTACCTTGCGAACGTTGCCGGCGCGGTGAGACCGAGCCGCTACGTCGGCACCGGCTGGCGCACCAGCGCCACGAAGCTCCTGGACAACGCGATCGTCGCCTATTGCCTTGAGCACGAGCGACCAGACTGAGAAGCGAGGTCATCGAGGCCTGTTCGGCTAGCGCACGTGGCGAGAGTCGCGGCTGCGCGCAAGGGTTCCGGGGGCCGCGGCGGCCCTCACCCTAGCCCTCTCCCAGGGGGAGAGGGGACGAGGGGGCCTCGGCTGGTCGGTATCCGGAAGGTTTGCTTGGGCCTGAGGGTCTCGGGCATGATGCCAGGGGTGGGTTCTATTACTAGAACGTTACTTTGCCATTCTGACCGGAGGGAAGAACCCGTTGCCCCTGCCGAGGAGAGCGGATTCTTCGCTGCGCTCAGAATGACAGTGGGCGCTCACGATGATGGTGGGGGGAGCCGCCCAGAGCCGCCCAGGGGCGGCGCACTTATGGATCACATCTTTGTCCGGGCTTGTCAAGCACTTTTGGACACGAAGGTTGAGGCAGTCGTCAAACCGAAACCGAGCGTACGTGCGTTCCCTTTTGATTGGGCCGCCCGCGCGCCCAACAATCTGGTGCCGTTGCGGGCCTACAGACCACCGTTGCATGCGCGTTGACTTGGGGTGGAGGTGGAAAGATGCCGAAGGATCAGGAATGGCACGAGCTGAATGATCGCGTGACGCGGCTAGCGGCGCGGGTCACGGCACTGGATGGGCTGCAGGAGAATGTGGCGCAACCGGCGGTGCTGGAGGTGGAGGCTTCGACGGTGGTCGCCGAGCACGCGGCGGAGCAGATAGGGATGAGGAGGAGACGGGAAACCGCAGAGACGCAGAGACGCGGAGAGGTTTGGGTTTGTTCGGGTGAGGTCGGGCGCACCAAGTTGCGGTGTGCGGTCGCGGAGGGCGAGAGTGGAGAGAAGAGGGAGAGCGCCCGGAGAGGAGTTGGGGTGCACCCCAAAGGTACGAAGGCACAAAGAGGACGCGAAGAGATGATGGAACCGCCGATGAATGGTTCGGCTGCGCTCAGCACAGGTTCCGATGAACGCAGATGGGAAGTCGGGCAGACACCGATGAACGCAAGAGGTGAAGCTGCGGCTGGTGAGGTAGCGCAAAGTTCAGGGTTCACATAGCTCGGCAGCAATCATGCCGGCGTACCTGCTTCCACCAGGGTGCGCTGCATCACCTCGGTGCACGTCGACCACGTCACTTCGTCGCCCAGCGTGTGCTCGACGCGCCGGCCAACTTCGTCGAGCACCCGCAGGCCGGTCTCGAGCCCGTTGGAGAAGAGGGATTGCCAGTGGGTGAGGAGCACCGGCCAGCCGCCGGCGTCGAGCACGCGCCGGATGGCGCCGTCGCGGCCGTCTGCGGTGAGGAGCTGGTCGGCGACGGCGCGAATCCACGTGGCGTCGGTGCGGGGCGAGTCGATGGTTTCCCACCACACGTCCTTGACGGTGGAGGCGATCGCCACCAGGCGGACCGGGCCCTCGGCCACGGCCACCCACGGCCGCGTGCCGGGCGCGTTGTGGCGCATGTGCAGGAAGTACCATGAGACGTCGCGGCGATACACCGTCCGCTGCGCGGCGATGATGGCCGCCTGGTACTCTGGCTCGACGGCGATGCCGAACACCCACGGGGACGTGATGCCGGTGCAGTCAAATCCCGCCCGGCGCAGGAGCTCGAGCGCCCGCGTCAGGTAGGGCGTCAGGGTGGTGCGGTCCTGGGTCTGCGACCACTCGTTTTCCCCGACCGGCAGGAGGGTGCCGGTGGGGAGGTCGACGGCCAGGTCGTGGGTGAGGCCTTCGGGACAGAAGTCGAACCGGCGACTCAGCCGGCGACGGGCCGTCTCGAGCCACTGTTGTGTCAACGCCGGATCGTACCCGTCGATGCCGCGCACGACGTCCCCCTTGCCGGCCGGCACCGGGACAATCGAGAATTTGCCGGCGATGCCGCGCGCGTCGACCACGTCACAGAAGCGGTCGAGGAAGCTGTTGGGCACGGTGTCGAGGAGCGGGCGCCCGTCGCGCGTCGCGGGCGCGCGGCGGTGCACGTGCACCCAGTGCTCCTTGAACACGTGCACGAGCGGGCAGGGGTCGTCCACCAGCAGCGCTATGGGAACCGGAGCTCCTCTTGTTTGCCTCATCGCTACCACTTCCTCGCGCCTTCGGCGCTGATTGCCGAGCACGGAGTGCGACCGTTAGTATACGCCTGCTTACGCCAGGAAGGACTCAGCGCAAGACCATGACCACGACCATGAGAAAGGGAGAGCGATGACCATCAAGCTTGGCGTGATCGGCTGCGGCGGGATGGAGTACGCCCTGGATGGAGCGCGAAGGCACCAGCAACGTCACCCTTGAGTTCCAGGACGGGCCGTGGGACCGGTCCGGTCTGGACAAGCTTCCCAACTGATCCCCAGGAGATCGACGCGGCACGGGCGTTACGCGCCTGCGAACGACTCCCCGCGGCACAGTACGTGGCCTACTTGCGGCAACCGCCACAGTGACCGGCTGGCCTGGCTCGAGGCCGAACACGAGTGTGGCACGCCAAAGGGAGCGGCCATGGCCGAATCACCGTACGTCGAGCAGCAAGACGGCGTCTACCGTGTCACGGGTACACGGGTAACGCGCGATTCGCTGGTGTACCCCTTCCTGGAGGGCCGCCGCCTGGAGGAAATCGCGCAGTCCTTCCCCACGCTCACACTCGAGCAGGTGTACGACGCGCTCACCTACTATCTGGCGCCCCGTCCGGCCGTCGATGACTGTGTCGCCGAGCAGCAGGCGGCCTATGAGGCCGTTCTGCCAAAACTGTCCGTTCATGAACCCTAGGCAGGTAAACCGGGCTGGTTCATGCAACAGGCGCTGATGCCACGCTTCATTCACTCCCATCGGCGTTCGTCGGCGTTCGTCGGCGGTTTCTGTTTCTCGCCGCGTTGAATCCCGCCTCTTTCCGCGTAGATTCCTTAATGGAGGGGTGTCGCGATCCGCACACCCTCGCCAAGACACCTGACGCAGAAGGAGCCATCGCCCATGTCCACCCCCAACGCCG
>JACQGX010000347.1 GCA_016199265.1 Chloroflexota bacterium
CGGCAGATCCGTACGTGCCATCACCCAGCTCCCTTCCATAGGTCAGTTTCTCGAGGCCAGATTCTCGGTGCCCTTTATCCTACTCCCTCACCACCACCTCCGCCACCCCCTCGATGCACGCAAAACTTTGACGGGCACCCCACTGGTCACACGCGCTTGCGTAGACGGGTGCGGTTCGGTTAGGATGGCGCTGGCTTTGCGTATGAGCGGCACGCCACCTATCTACACCCTTGGCTTCGCCGGCAAGTCGGCCGAGGAGTTCTTTGGGTTATTGCGCCGTTCAGGCATCAAACGCGTCATCGACGTGCGGCTGAATAACGTCTCCCAACTCGCAGGTTTCACCAAGCGCCAGGACATCGCCTTCTTCTTGAAGGAGCTCTGTGGCGCCGAGTACGTTCACGAGCCGATGCTGGCGCCGACGAAGGAAATCCTGGACGACTACCGAAAGGACCGCTCTTGGGCACGGTACACCGAACGCTATCTGGCGCTCATGGCCGGGCGGGAGGTGGAGAGCCACGTGAGCCGAGCGCTGTTTGAGGGCCAGACGGCGCTTCTTTGCAGCGAGCCAACGCCGGATCGTTGCCACCGTCGGCTGGCGCTCGAATATCTACAAAGCAAGTGGGGCGGCATGGAGATCGTGCATCTGTAGTGGTGCCAGGGGGGCGGGGCGGTACACATGCGCATCGTCGTCAATCATCTCACCCGCATGCAGCCCGGGCTGATCTGCGTTGCCGGCGTCGACCTCGCTACCCGCGTCCACATTCGCCCCGTGCTCCCGCATGGGTGCATTCTGTCCACACTACTGAGACGCCACGGCGGGCCGTTCGCCATCGGCGCGATTGTCGATCTGGGCGACGTGCTCGACGTCGGGCAGCCGCCGGAGATTGAGGATCGAGAGTTCTTCGAGCCGAACTTGGCTTACGCTGCGCAAGCGACGGCGGCGAGCTTCTGGCGCTGGCTCGAGCGCGCTGCGCAGCCATCGCTCACGGCAATCTTCGGTGACGTGCTGCAGAGGCACGGACAGACGCTGGCATGCCAGCAGGGCAGTGGCAGTGCGTCGCTCGGCGTTTTGGCGCCGCCTGCGCCGCCGCGCCTGATGATCGACGCCCGCGGGAGGCCCCGGCTTAGCATCTGTCACGACACGACTGAGGCGCCGGCCGAGGTCTGGCTGCCGGTGACCGATGTTCGTCTTGTGGAGGACGATTTCCAGACACCCCGGACGGTGGCTATCAACGCCCTGGCGCGCAGGATCCAACACGGCGAAGAGGCCCTGCTTTCGGTCGGCCTGACGCGGCCGTGGCGCAAGGATGGCGACGCGGTGGCGCGACACTGGGTGCAGGTGAACAACATTCACCTGAAAAGTCAGCCCACATGGGATGGATAGCATTGACGTGGGTCGGGCTGAGCACTGGATGCCGAGCCTGCGTTGGACCCTTGGGACATCGATCCACGGGCGCGACGCACGCGGCAATGGTGCGCCCGGCAGGCGTCCGCCTTTCACACAGCTCGAGCGACGTTTTGCTGCAAACGGCCGGCCGCGAGGATCTCCCCGTGGGGATGAGTCCGGCACTGCAGATCGGGGAATGGTCGCGCTGGCCGGCGACCGCGCAACCGGCCCAAATCGGCCGGACCGACGTCGACCGGACCGGCACCGATGGCGCCGCACACAATGTCGGACAATCGGCAGCGGTGCCGGAGCCCGAAGCACCCCAGGCAGCGGAGGAGACGGCGCAGGATGCGATGGCCGCCGAGTCGCCACCCGCCGAGCGTGCCCGGCCGCGGCCCTTCAGGGAGTATCCGGTGCCACCCGCCCGCGCGGCGGGATCCTGGCCGTTCGGCCTCGACGTGTGGCGCTGGCAACCTGTCGTCGAGGCAGAGCTGGGACTCCTGCGAAACTCGCGCCAGGCTCACCCTATGGTGAACACGGAGTTGGTCCTGGCGGTCATCGCCGTCGAGTCGGCAGGCGACCCGTTCGCCGTCAGCCCCGCCGCCGCCGTTGGCCTGATGCAGGTGTTGCCCCCCACGTTCGCCGAGCTGCTGGGGGACGGCGATCCATTCGATCCTGTGCTGAACTTGCGCGCGGGCATCCGCTATCTCAGCCTTGCCCTCGCCCACCACTTCGACGATCTGGAATGGGCGCTGGCCGGCTACAACGCGGGGATCGGGCGTCCAGGTCGGCGGGCAACAAGTGACGGTAGCTCAGCGTCATCCGAACGAGGTCGACGAGCTCGCCCTGGCGCAGCGCCATTTGGTAGTCGATCGTCCTGGCCAACCCGAGGTCGAACGCGCCGGCCAGGTCGGCCGTCAGCTTCTGCTTCCTGGCTGGTTCGATGCCCAGCAGCACGACGGCGACACACCAGACAGACGACGCACGCCGGCACGGTTTCCCAGGCCACGACTGGAATGCGCTCCCCTGGATGGTGACTCTACGCGTCGAGCTCCCGGTGCGACTCGTCAATGCCAGACGTGTGCGGGCGAAGCCGCTAGTCCGCCGATGCGCGAGCAGGTACGATCGCTCGAACAAAGCAGTTGCGGTCATGACCGAGCACGCGGTACACGATCTGATGCCGTCCCATCACACTGAAGCGGCGAAAACCTCGATAGCGGCCCTGCTCCGAGACCGGATACATCTCGGGGAAGTGGCGCACGTAATCGAGGCGCCTGTCAATCTCTCGTTGGACCCGCGGTGGCAGCGCTTCGAAGGCAAGACGCGCCTCGTCCGACCAGTAGACCTTAGGCATCTGCGGCCGCGACTCGTCGGCGAGCCTTGAAATCCCGTCGGTAGTCATCCACGGCAGCCGCGACTGCCGGGTCGACATCGCCCAGGTCGCGCCGGCGGATGTACCCCTCCACTGCACCATGCCCTCGCATGACTACCTCATGTGGGGTGATCTTGCCCGAAGCGATGTCCGTATCGCCGCGCTCAAGGGACTCGACATCCTCGGGAGAAAGGGCGTCCTCCCACGAGGGATCGAAGCGCAGCGCCTCTGCCTGCGCAATGAGCTTGAGCAAGGCCGTGAGATCGTGGATCCGTCCGGCCTCCCGCAATTCAGCCGCGAGCTGGTAGGCCACTGCAAGTTCCTCGTCCGTGATAGTGGGATGAACAGTGGTGTCGGCTACCATGTCTCACCTTCGCCGGTGCTTTCGCTCTGTGCACATGTGTAATTGTAGCCTTGCCGGCGGCGATCGACGACACGTATCACAGAACCAGTCGCTACCGCACGTTGTGCATCGGCATCATGAGCTTGCCAGCGGTAAGGGCGCCGCCTTCTCCCGGAATAGCCTGGATGTGCATGAGATTGGCAACGTTGCGGGCGAAGAGTGCGGCGAAGCGGGTGGCGCCGATGAGTTCGTCGCGGCTGACGACAATGCTGGTGGCATGCGTCTTCGGCACGCCGCGCGCGGCCGCGGCGACGGCGGCGTGGGGCCGTGTCCGACCTGGACTTTGCGGACTTCCGCGAGCGAGTGTTCGACGGTGCGCACTTTCTCCATTGGGCGGTCGCGCGCATCGAGCCCAAGCTAACCGCAACATTCGCTCGCAGAACCAGACGGTCGGCGTAGACCCGGACGCTCGGCAACTGCTCGATGAAGCCGCGATAGGCGACGTTCGCCTACTTGCCGCACACATCTTCTTTCTCGTACAGTTTTCTGTGTATGTCGGTCGACCCGCAAACCCGGGAGCCGGCACCGATGAAGATGTCTCGCGTTGGTAGTCGTGACCAGTGGCGAGTACTCCCGTTCCTGGCAGGCATGGGTTGGCGGCGCTTGTTCCCATCCAGGCGCGGCGGACCGCTGTTGCTGGTGGGCCTCTTGCCGGGTGTGAGCCTTCCGCTCACGGTGCTATGCGGGACCAGTGTGCTTGCCGGTGCCGCGCTGTCGGTGGGACTTACGGTGGCCACGGGAGTGCTCGTCGGGTCGGTCCCGGCTGCCGTCGAGCAGGGGCTCGGCTCGCCGGCAGGGCGGCGGGCGCTCGGCGCGCTCGCGGTGGCCGGCTCTCTGTTCGTCGCGCTGACGACGCTCGCGCCGCTCTGGCTGCAGGGTGCGGGCTCAGCGCTCGTGCTCGTGGCGTTCCACTGGGGTCTGGCCGTGGCGCTGGTGCTTGCGTGGCTGGCGGCTGCCCGGTACCAATTATACGAGCGCCTGCGTGTGACCGAGGTGGCATCGACCCAATCGAGGATCGTGCGGCGGGCCGGGTACGTCCGCGACCTCGCGCTCATCCCCGGTGCGGCGAAGGAGGTACGCATCCTGGGGCTGACCGAGTGGCTCATCGCCGAATTCACCGCCGAGTGGCACCGGTCGATGGCCGCGGTCTGGCGCAAGCGACTGGAGGGAAGGGCGCTCGCCGCGGCGGTCACCCTGCTGCCGGTCGCCGTCCACCTCGTCGCGTTCACGGTCCTGGGCCAGGCAGCGGCGCAGGGAAACATCAGCCTGGCGTCGCTGGCCGTCTTTGCCGGCGCGGTGCTGGGCGTGCGCCACCTCGCCCCGCACGACCAGGCGACGGTCAATCTGGTGTACGGCGCGGTCGCGGTGCCGGTGGTGCTGGGGCTAGAACGATGTGCGGCTGGAGCACCGCACGCCAACCCGATGCGTACCATATCGAGGCTCCCGGAAGGTGCACCACGCGGCGGCATCCGGTTCGAGGCGGTGGGCTTCCGCTACCCGAACGGTACGGGCGACGTTCTCGAGGGCCTCGAGCTGTGGATTCCGGTGGGGCAGTCGCTGGCGATTGTGGGCGCGAACGGGGCGGGCAAGACGACACTCATCAAGCTGCTGTGCCGCCTCTACGATCCCGCCGTCGGACGCATCACCGTCGACGGCGCCGACCTGCGCGCTATCTCTCCGGACAAGTGGCGCCATCAGATCGCCGCGATATTCCAGGACTTCGTGCAATACCCGCTCGCGGCCCGGGACAACGTCGGATTTGGCGCGCCTGCGGCGATGGCCGACGTCGCGCGGCTGCAAGAGGCAGCGCGGCGGGCCGGTGCGCTGGACGTGATCGAGGCGCTGCCGTATGCGTGGGATACAGTCCTCTCGCGCCGGTTCACCGGCGGGACGGACCTTTCGGGCGGGCAGTGGCAGCGCATCGCCCTCGCCCGGGCGCTGTTCGCCGTCGCGACCGGCGCTACCATGTTGATATTGGACGAGCCGACGGCGAGCCTCGACGTGCGCGCCGAGGCCGCGCTGTACGACCGCTTCCTCGACCTGACCAGCGGCGTAACCACGATCCTGATCTCGCATCGCTTCTCGACGGTGCGGCGCGCCGACCGTATCTGCGTGCTGGAGCAGGGCCGGGTGGTCGAGCAGGGCACGCACGCCGAGTTGCTGGCCGCGGGTGGCCGTTACGCCGCGATGTTCGCGTTGCAGGCCGCGCGCTTCACGGATGCTGCCGATGGCGCCGCGCTCCCGGAGAGGGCCGGCGCTCCGGCAGACACGGCAGACACGATGCGCTCGCCGTGATGTGGAGACCCGTGGTAGTCAGATTACACGGCGTGTTCGGCCGGCAAAGCGGCCTTCCGGCGCGGCTGCGTGCCTTTCGGATGGCGCTGGCGTTCGGCTTCCAGGCGAGTCCGTGGGATGCGACGCTCGTGTTCGTGGCCAACGCGGTGCGCGTGCTCGCCGGACTGGCGGCCGTGGTGGGGTTGAAGCTCCTGGCCGACGCGGCGTTCCGCCGAGAGCCGCGCGACGTCGTGGTCGCGGCGGCGGCGATCGCGCTCGCGTTGGGCGTCCAGCACGTCGGAGCGCAGGCGTACTTGCGGCTGACCATCGCCGTGATCGAGAAAGCGGGCGTGGCGATCGACCGTCACTTGATGGCGCTCACCGCAGGCATCGTCGGGCTCGAGCACCACGAGCGTCCGGAGTACCTCGACCAGATGGACCTCATCCACTGGGAGCGCGATGGGCTGGGGTACATGACCAACGCGACGGTCCTCGCCTTTATGACCGCGTTGGATCTGGTGGGGAGCGCGTTCTTGCTGGCGCGGCTCCATCCGGCGCTGCTGCTACTGCCCGTATTCGCTGGGGCGCCGCTGTGGGCCGGCAGACGCGCCGAGGACTTGGAGCAGCAGGCCCGCGAGGCCACCACCGAGACCCAACGCCTCAAGCAGGACTTGTTCGACCTGGCCACCTCTGCAGCGGCCGGCAAGGAGGTGCGGGTCTTCGGGCTAGCGCCTGTACTGCTGGCGCGCCATGCCGGCGCTAGGCGGCAGATTATCGGCGTACGGCGCCGGGCGGCATGGCGGGGCGCGGTGTACGGCGCTGCGGGATCGCTGGTGTTTGCCGTCGGGTACGTGGGTGCCGTCGCCCTCGTCCTGCTTCGGGCAGCTCAAGGACTGGCCACGCCCGGCGACGTGCTGCTCGCGGTAACGCTCGCGGCGCAGATGAATGGCGCGGTGCAGGGGCTGGCATCAACGACGACCCAACTGGTGCGCACGGTTAAGCTGGCGAGCCGCTACCTGTGGCTGGTGGACTACGCCGAGCGGGCCAGTCGGGCCCGTCCGGCTCCCGTGACCAAGCCCGCTTCGGCATCGTTACCGGCAAACCTGGCAGCCGGCATCACGATCGAGCGCCTCTCGTTTCGCTATCCGGGAACGGCGGTGCCGGCGCTGGCGGACGTCTCACTCTGTCTCCCAGCGGGATCAATCGTGGCGTTGGTCGGCGAAAACGGGGCGGGCAAGACGACCCTCGTGAAACTGCTCTGCCGCCTCTACGAGCCCGAGTCGGGCTCGATCCTGGTCGACGGCACCGACCTGCGCCGCTTCGACGTGCAGGCGTGGCGGGTGCGCCTCTGCGCCGTGTTTCAGGACTTCTGCCGCTTCGAGTTCCGCGCGCGCGATGCCGTCGGGATCGGGGACCTTCAGCAGCTCGAGGTAACATCCGCCGTCGAGCACGCGCTGGCGCGCGCCGGGGCAGCGGACGTGGTGAGCGCGCTGCCGGACGGACTCGAGACGCAGTTGGGGAGCGCGTGGCCCGGCGGCGTCGATGTGTCGGGCGGCCAGTGGCAGAAGCTGGCCCTGGCGCGGGCCCTGATACGTCGCACACCGCTCCTGCTGATTCTCGACGAGCCGACCACGGCGCTCGATCCGCATGCCGAACACGCGCTGTTCGAGCGGTTCGCCGCCGCGGCGCGCAATGGCAAGAGCCAGGGCGCAGTGACTCTCCTCATCTCCCACCGCTTCTCGACGGTCCGGCTGGCCGACCACATCGTCGTGCTCGATCAGGGCAGGGTGGTCGAGCAGGGCAGCCACGCGAACCTGATACGCCGGCGCGGGCTCTACGCGGAGTTGTACGGTGTACAGGCGAGCGCCTACCGGTGAGAGAGGGAAGAGGGTGTTCCGTACCGCGTCTGGAAGTTCGGCACGCCAGGCGGCCTCTTGACGTACGCAGATCATCTCACGTACAGTAGATCTTGTATGAAGAATATGGCTATGCGTGATGGGGCCTTGGGCGAACCGCTGCCCGACCTGCCCGGCGACGAGCCGTCCGCGTCGATGGAGATTGAGGCGCGGGCAACGCCAGAGCGGATGTTGCGGGCGGTGCGCGTGGTGATCGGGCGCGTCGGTGGCGTTGTCGAGCTTGTGGAAGCCACGGATGCGTGGGCAACGGACGATTCTGCTGAGCCTGCCGGCGGCGCGGCACGCCCGGCGAGGCCGGGCAACGGGTACCGGATCACGACGCGCTCGACCGGACCGGAGGACCTAGGCCCGAGCCTGACAGTGTACGAGATCGCCGGCGCCGGCGGCGGCACGACGCGAGTGCGCATCGTCCAGTGCGGGTTCGGCGATCAGGCGGCGTGGGACGTCGCGTTCGCGGACTGGCACGGCCGCCGGCACCGTCCAATGGATCTACCAATCAAGTGGCGACCGCCGGTGCCTGGCGTCTGGCCCTATCCATCGCCGCATCCGGGCGCGGCGCCGTGGCCGCCCGCCGCGCAGCCGGGGCCGCTCGACGGGCCGACCGCTGCAGGCCGGCGCGTGCGCGTGCCGGGTACCGGAGCGACCATGACCGAAGCAGGAGCCGAGCGCGCGGAAGTCGTCGCGCAGGCGGCGCTGGTCCGGCAGATCGAGCGCGCCTACGCCCAGCTCGTGGCGATGCGGCGTGCTGCGACGACCACGCCGCGGCTCCCCGGGGTGCTCGGATGGTGACGGCGAGAGCAGAACGCCGGCCGCCCGGCGCCGAAGTGGCCGACGTGGTCGAACTGACGACCGAGGAGCAGGTCGCGGCGCTGCTCCACCCGGTGCGCCGCCGCATCCTGGCCGCGCTGGCGGAGCCGGCGTCGCCGGCCGAGGTCGCCAGGAAGCTCGAGATCGCGCCGCAGGTAGCGAACTACCACGTGCGCGCGTTGGAGGCCGCCGGCTTGGCGCACGAGGTCGAGACGGTGCAGAAGCGCAATCTGCTCGAGCACCGCTTCCGTGCCATCGCGCGCAGCTTCACGCTGTCCACGGCGTTACCACTCACCGATCGCCAGCGCCGGCAGCTCCAGAGCGACGTCGCCCTCCAGCAATTGGTCGCCGCCGGCGACGCCATCCGCCGGGACGCGCTCCGCCTGCTCGAAACGCCGGCCGAAGGCAAGGTCGCCGTGGCGGGTGCCCACGCCGCGGCGGCGCTGGAAATCGAGGTACAACTGGCGGACGGCGCGGACCGCGCGGTGTTCGTGCGCGCCGTAACGGAGGCGATCCGCCTGGCCGCCGCGCCGTACCAGCGCCGGGGCGACGAGCGGACCGGCGAGGGGACGCGCTACCGATTGCACCTCGCCATCTACCCGGTTCCGGAGGGGGCGCAGGCCGCCACCACTGCGGCACCTGCTGGAACTGCTGGAACTGCTGGAACTGCTGGACCCGCTGAACCTGCTGCGCGATCGATCCGTCCCAATCGCCGCCCACGCCCGCGCCCTCGCGGCGAGGAGACGGTTTCCGACTGATCGGAACGTTACCGTTACTCCACGCGCTCCAGGACCTTAGCTTGGCCAGCAGGCCCGACAGCGACTAACCCACTACTCGAATACCTTTGTGGCATCTGTGGCATCTGTGGCATCTCGGCCGAATCTTCGTCGAGCACGGGCGTCTAACCCGTACCCGGCACCACCACCCTCAGGCTAGTCTGCGTAAGAGGCAGAAAGTGGCGCGCATTCAGTGTGAGCAGCACGTCCACCTGGGCCTTCGCGGCGCAGGCGATGATCAGCGCATCGTACACCTGCCCTCCCACAATGCCCCGCTCCGGCGCACGCCGGACCAACTCGATGTACTCATCGCCTTCGAGCGAAACGATCTCAGCGCGGCGTACGAAGCTCACATCGAGGACGCGTTCTGCATCGACGGGTGATAGACGGCGGCCCGGTGGCAGGCGAGTCAGCACCGAATACGCCTCGACCAGTGAGTGCGCCGCCAACACCATCATCTCGCCCCGCTCGGGCCGATCGATCACTTCGCGTGCGCAGGCTTCGTGAGAAGCGTGCCACGTGCACACCGCCGCCACGATGCAGGTCGTGTCTGGGATAAACGCTGGCACTGTCACTCGTATCCGACGCGGCGCTCCCGGAGCTCGGTCAGAACGCGTTCTACTTCCTCGTTGGTCACCGGCTCTACCTCTTCGAGCGGCTCAGCGACCAAGAGGGGGCCCTTTTCGACCAGGCGCACTGGCCTGGCGGCCGGCTCGATCTCGATCACGCCGTCGCGCACCCGCACGTCTAGCGTCATTCCGGCGCGCAGCCCCGCCGCCAACCGTACTGCCTTCGGAACCACCACGCGTCCGGCACGATCGATGGTCGTCTGCATGGTACGTATCATACCAATTGCTCTACCACGCCGCAGAGGGCGAGCGCGGCAACCGGGTGTGCTCTCCAATGCTGCTCGGCGAAAGAGCGTCAAGGTGTTGCGCGGCGCCGTCCATCGCGTGGTCCGGACGGTTCGCTGTGGCTCTTGGGCAGTAGGGAAAACCGGCGGGTTGCGCAAGATATCGCGCAGGCTAGCCGCCCAACCGTCGAATGACACCACGGACGATCGCCTCGATACCGGCGGCGGCGCGCGCAGAAACGGCCAGCACTTCTTCGTGGGTGAGCTCTGCGGTCTGATCGGGCAACGCCAGGTTGGCGATGAGGCTGATGCCCAACACCTTCATGCCGAGGTGGCGCGCCACCACCACCTCGGGGCACGTGCTCATACCCACGGCATCGGCGCCGATGGTGCGCAAGAAGCGGAGTTCGGCGCTCGTCTCGTAGCTTGGGCCGGAGACCATCACGTAGACGCCCTGGTGCAGGCGGATGCCGGTCGTGCGGGGGACCTCGAGTGCGAGTTTACGTAAGCCGGTGTCGTAGGCGCCGGCCATTGCTGGGAAGCGCCGGCCGAGCCGGTCGTCGTTCGGGCCGCGCAAGGGATGAAATCCGGCCATCCCCGGCAGGAAGATGTGATCGGCGATGAGCATCGCGTCGCCGGCCTGGTATGCCGGATTGAGCCCGCCGGCAGCGTTGGTCAGGATCAGGGTGTTCACGCCGAGCGCACCCAGCAAGCGCACGCCGAACGTGACCGCCGCCATCGAGTGCCCCTCGTAGAAGTGCGCCCGGCCCGCCAGCAGGGCGCAGCGGATACCCTCGACGTTGCCGACGATCAGGCGGCCGGTGTGGCCGGCGATCGCCGTGCTGGGCATCCCGGGAATGCTCGCATACGGTATCGAGGCCGTATCGTCTACCTGCTCAGCCAGTTGCCCCAGACCAGAACCGAGCACGATGCCGATGCGGACCTCGCTATGCACGTGCGCGCGTACCACCGCCGCCGCAGCGCCAACGTCATCAGAAAGCACACCGACCACCTCGTTACGAACTACGGTACCACTACTGAAATTGGCGGCGCCGGTCAAGGCTCTCGTGTATCATCTTTGTAGATACAGCATTAGGGGTGAAAGATGAGAGCGCGCGTGCAGAAGTGGGGCAATAGCTTGGCTCTCCGGATTCCGAAGCCGTATGCAGAAGAAATCCAGTTGGAGCAGGATGCACCGGTCGATCTTTACATAATCGACGGCAAGCTCGTGATCACTCCCGTTATCGAGCCGGCTGCGGAACTGGCAGAGTTGCTTGAACAGGTCACCGAGCAGAACCTGCATCGGGAAGTGGACACTGGCTGGCCAGTTGGGAACGAGGTGTGGTAAGCCCGACACAGGGGCACGAAGATGTGCCCGATCGAGGCGATGTGGTGTGGATCAGCCTAAATCCCCAGGCAGGACATGAGCAAGCGGGGCGTCGCCCCGCGGTGGTCCTGTCGCCCTCCGCCTACAACGGAAAAGTGGGGTTGGCCCTACTCTGCCCGATCACCAGTCAGGTCAAAGGCTACCCGTTTGAGGTTCCCATCCCTTCAGGACTGCAGGTCAATGGTGTGATCCTGGCCGATCAGGTGAAGAGCCTCGATTGGCGCGCCCGCCGGGCCGAGCGAGTCTGTACGCTGCCGGCCAGTACAGTCGCCGAAGTGCTACGCAAGCTGGGTGCGCTGCTTGCCTAAATCAACGCCAAGGTGAAACCCGCATGCCGTCCAGGTAGCAGCCAGACCGAGCATGTAGATTCCAACTTGGTATTGCATTAGTGCTGGCTCAGACGGCCTGTGCCGGCAGAAACCTCCGTTTCCTCTGCGTGTCTCTGTGGTGAAAAACGTCAACGCAGCACGGCGCGCGGGTCGGTGGTGCGGATGACGACGGTGCGGTCGTCGAGGCGCTCGGCGCCGGGGCGGCGAAGGTAGTTTTCGGTGAGCTGCTCCTGGCCTTCCAGCACCCGCACTTCCCACTCGAACGGTGGATCGAGCTTGACGGGGGTGATCTTGCCGGCGCGGACACGTGCGCACGCCTCTCGGGCGCCTTCGCGGATCAATTGTCGTGCCTTGCCCGGGCCGAGGGAGAGCGCCGATTCGAGGCCGGTGCCGATCTTGGTGGCAACACCCACGAGATTGGAGACGAGCACCTGTGCCTCGGCGACGGCTTTGTCGTCGCCGGAAAGGAACGCTACCGGCACGTCGAAGAGCGTGCCGGCCATGTAGGCGCGCAGGCCAAACTCGCCGACGAACTGCTCGTTGAGCTTGTAGTACTCGATCGTCTTCGACGAGTAGGTGTGCGCCAGCGGCGCGTTTGGCGTCCCAGCCATGGCGTGCTGGCCGACGAAGAACACCGAGTCGAACGTCTCGTCGAGGCCGTACGGCGCCGGCGTGTTGCGGTGTGGCAGCAGCCGCGCTTGATCGTGGAACAGCTCGTAGACGATGCCGCCGCTGCCGTGGCCGTCCCAGACGACGACGTCGGCGTTCGGGTCGAAGTCGAGAATGCCGTCCACGCAGGCGTTGACTTCTCCGGTCAGCAGGCGCATCGCCTGGCGCTTCTCCTCGGTGCCGTCGACGCCGCGCGTCTGGTGGAACCCAAAGACCATCGCGGCACCCTCGAGATCGGTGATGAAGTGGATCTTCAGCGGCTTGCTCAACTCTTTCCTCGCTCGCACAATGCAGGCCGGAGTCTACCCAACACGACCTATCCGTCGCTCCCTCATTCGCGCCGCAGGAGTGCCGCTTGTAGGAGTTGTCAAAGCTGCGTCCTGAGTTCCTCGATCTCTCGCAGACGATGACGGAGTTGCTGGTAGACGGGCCGTTCGCGGATGCGCGCCAGGCACCAGCGCACGGCTTCCGCGCGGCTGGGTGCCAGTCCGGCGGCGATCAGCGTATCGAGCGTTTCCAGATCGACCTGGTTGAGACGCGTCATGACCGGCGTCTGGCCACGCTCGGCCGGTGGCGGCTCGCTTCCGGCCATGCCGAGCACTTCCCGGCCATATTGAATGACAATGTTTCGCACACGCTCCGGCGCCAGCGAGGGGAGCTCGGCGCGCAGCCGTTGCAGGGCCGCGTCTTGCTCCCGTGCGAAGCCGTAGACGGCGCCGGCGGCCACGTCCTCCGGCGCCGAACGGGGATCGTCGTCATAGGCTTCGGGGCCCCGCGGGACGATCTTGACGATCACCTCCCCTGGCCCGATGCTCGGCCGGTCACCGTGGCGCTCGAACACTACATGTAGAACCGTGCCCTCCAGAAAGTAGGAGACGACGCGCTGTCGAAGGGCCTCGTCATCGACTGGCTGTGCCTCCCGCTTATCAAGCCCCAGGCTGTTACTGACGTGCTGTTCGCCAGCCTGCTTCCCGTACCACACCGTAAGGTCATATGGGCGAGGACCAAGGAGCTTCGGTAGATCCCGACGCAGTTGCCGCAGCGCCGCCGCGTGCTCGCCCTGGAAAGCGAATACGACCTTGCGACAGATGTCCTCCGCCGACGCATCGGGCCCGGCGATCCGCTGCTCGTCGACGTTGATGGGCACCAGCCAGATCGCGAGTTCATTTGGCTCGAGTGAGCGGAGCACATCGTGCCGCAGCAGCCTCTCCTCAACCGTATCCAGTGGGAACCGGGACAGGATCTCGTTCCGCAATGCCTCGTCGTCCATCGCGACCTCCTCTTGCTGGTTCGTGTAGCGTATGTTACGCAAGTTACATACGCAGCACATCCGGGAAAAGCCCTGATTCGGCGCAGCCAAGCCGTAAAAGCACCTTGGCTCCTCGAACTGAACATGGACGAGTGGTATGCGCCGCCCGCTAAGGAGTCTGGCAGGAACTACGTTGCCACTTTGGGTGCTACATGTCGGCCGGATCGCCCACCTTGCTCTTGCCGGAGTCCTAAGGAAACCACGAAGGTCACTCCGTATCATTTCCGTCGTGCAGTTTCACAGCCCAGATGATCCGAGTGGGTCCAGTCGCAACGCCCTCGACCTGATCCTGACGTACCACGTCGAGGGCGAGCGAGAGACGCCGAGCGCCGAAGTGTATGCCGAGATCGAGCGCCAGGTGCGTCTCGCCGACGAGCTGGGCTATCACGCTGCGTGGTTCGCCGAGCACCACTTTCACGTCCATCGCGGGCATTTGCCCAACCCATTGCTCTTCGCCCTCCATCTTGCCGGCAAGACGAGCCGCATTCAGCTCGGCAGCGCCGTGCTCACCGTCGCCCTACACCATCATTTGCGTCTAGCCGAGGACCTGCTGACCGCCGACGTGTTGACCGGCGGGCGGCTATCGATTGGACTCGGCAGCGGCAGCACGCCGCCGGAGTTTGCCGCGTTTGGCGTGCCCAAGGCAGAGCAAGAGGCAGCTCCACGCCAGGCCCGCTTCGCCGAGTACCTCGACGTGCTCGAACGGGCCTGGCGTGGCGAGCCGATCTCAATCGACGGCCGCTACGTGCAGGTTGACGTGCCATCCCTACTGCCCTGCGCCACGCGCCCTCTTTCAGACTCGCTCTGGATCGCGGCGAATAGCGCCGGGCAGGCAACCGTCGCTGGACGGCGCGGGTACGGCCTCATGCTCTCGCGCGAACGCTCGTTGGACGAGATGCTGACGCTCGTGCAGGCGTACGAAACCGGTCGTGCCGAGTCTGGGCTGCCGGCCCGAGGTGGGCGAGTCGCCGCCAGCCGTGCGCTGCTCGTCGCGCCGACCGACGAGGCAGCCCGCTGCGCTGCCGAGGAAGCCGTATCTATCCTGGTCAAGCGCCAGCGCGAAACGCGTCCGCAGTACGCCAACTTGCCACTACCGGTCAGCTTCGACGTAGCCTGCCGGCGCGTGCAATTCCTGGCCGGTGGCCCGGATATGATCGCCGAGGACATCCGGCGGCTGCGGCAGGAGGTGCCCTTCGCCGCTTTCCACATCCAGTCGCGCTGGCAGGGGTTGGCGCCGCGCGACGTCGAGCAGTCGATTGAGTTGTTTGCGCGCGACGTGGTGCCGCGGCTGCGGGGGTAGCGTTCCCCCTCTCCCCGGAATGGGAGAGGGGGTCAGGGGGTGAGGGGGACGCTCCTGACTTTCTCCCAACATCCTGCCTCCGCCGAGCGCACGGCGGCCTCGATGACCTCCTGCGTGCGCAGGCCGTCGCGGATCGTCGGCGCGCGGTCTTCGCCGGTGCGGATCGACTCGACGAACGGCACGAGGTTTTGGCGCGCCCAGCCGATGATGAACGTGTGATGGTCGACCTCCCACAGCGGCGGCTCACCTTCAATCGCCACCGCCTTGCCCTTGTACGGGTGGAGCGTCGCGACGCCGTTCTCCCACAATATCCCGCCCTTGCTGCCGTCGACCAGGTAGTGGCGGCGGCCGATGGGGTAGTCCATGTGGACGCAGCCGACGCGCGAGAGCGCCAGCGTGCCGTGCGCGCCGTTCTCGAACCGCAGCAGGAGCGACGTATCGTCGTCGTTTTGGTGCCGGTGCGCTTCGCCGGTCTGCAGGTCAATTACCTCTGGAATGAATGTCTTCATCGACGCCATGACTTCGATGACCTGGCCGATCAGCAAGTGATTGAGATCGAGCATGTGCGAGCCGAGGTCGCCCAGAATGCCGGTGCCGGAACGCGCCTTGTCGGTGCGCCACGACCAACGCGGGCGCTCGGCCAAGAGGCCGGCGTTGAACGCCTGCGCGTGGACGTGCAAGATGCGCCCAATCGCTCCCTCGTCGATCAGACGCTTGACGTTCTGGATCACCGGCGAAAACCGAGTGGAGAAGCCCATCATGCTGCGCAGCCCGGCGCGCTCGACGGCGGCGGCCATCTCGCGCGCCTGCCCGATGTCCGGCGCGAGCGGCTTCTCACAGAAAACGTGCTTGCCGTGCCGCACGGCTGCCATCACCAGCTCGTAGTGGAAGGCGTCGGGCGTATCGACGATCACCGCGTCGACATCGGCACGCGAGAGGAGCTCTTCGGGCTCGGTCGTCGCCGGCGCCAGCCCAAACTTGCCGGCCACCTCCCTCGCCCGCTCGATGCGCGGCCCGCACACCGCCACACCCCTCGCACCTGGGATCTCGCCCAACGCCTCGAGGTGCGCCGTCGCCATGAACCCATACCCAAAGACCCCGAAGCCAATGCCGCTGTTCTTCGCTTCCATGCCCACGAGTGTAAAGGGTATTTCACCACGGAGACACGGGCGGGAGTTGTCAGGTGGTGATCAGGTGGTGATCAGGTGGTGATCCCACCGACCACGACTTGACCACGACTTGACCACGACTTGACCACGACTTGACCACGACTTGACCACGACTTGATCACCGCGAGGCGCAGCCGACCGGCACGACGATGGGCATGACGCCGACGCCGCGGCCGCTGCCTTCGGGAATGGGGCTGACCAGGAGAGGGCGCATCTGGCCGAAGATGCCGACGGCCAGATGGGTGCCGTCCGACTCGTCGGCGGCCCAGGTATAACACTGGTGAAGCAGCCATTCGCCGGTCTGGCGGTGGTGCTCGGTCAGCAGCCAGACGTAGAGGGCAGCCGGCGCGATGATCGCGTGTGCTCCGGCGGGCAATCTGTCGCGCAGGTCGTCGACCAGCGCTGCGGCATGCGCGTATGGCCGGTTCAAGCTGTCCGGCATGAGTCCAGGGCGGTACGCGACCTCGCCGCCGGCGAACGGCATCTCACGCGTTCGTTCGGCTTGCTGGTCGAAGTACTTGGTGCCCTTGAACGGCGCGCCAGCCGCACGTAGCCCGGCGAGCGAGAGACGCGCCGGCGCCACGACAAGACGCCAGCCGTTTCGAATCAGGTGGGGTCTCGTTTCTGGCACGAAATGGGCAGTCATGCGTATTCTGCGCCAAAATCGGGCGTCGGCGGTGAGCGTCCGGCGAGCTGATACGCTGCGTCGATTTGGCGGACGGCCGCGAGGCAATCGGCCACGCTCGCGAGTGGTGGCTGGCCGGCGCGGAAGCGCGCCAGACTGTCGAACGCCCAGTCGCGATAGCGGTCGCCGGCGCGCGCTGCGGCATAATGCTGCTCGCCGTCGGCGGTCACCAGCACGACTTCGGCTTCGCGGGCGGTGACGTACGCGCCCGACGCACCGATGCGGATCTCGTTGTCGCCGTTGCGCGTCATGCCGGCGGCCGCATCCGGATAGGTGTAGCCGGCCTCGACGGTGCCGACGACGCCGGACTCGGAGACGAGCGTGACCGCGCCGAAATCCTCGATCGCCTCCCCGTGGGCGAGACTGCCAATCGCGGCGCCGGCGACGGTCGCCGGCTCGCCGGTCAGGTGGTGGAAGTAGTCGATCCCGTGGATGCCGAGGTTGACCAGCGCGCCGCCGCCTGCGGTGGCCGGCTCGAGCATCCAGCCCGAGCCCCAAGCGGCGTAGCGCTGCGGCGGACCGTTGATGATGTGGAGGTGGGCGTGCGCCAGGTTACCCAGGCGGCCAGACTCGCGCAGCTCGTCGAGAATTGTCCACAGCGGATCGTAGCGTTGCACGAGCGCGACCGACACCCACCCGCCCTTCGCCGCGACGCGGCCGGCAAGAGGGGCAACCTCTGCCGCGTTGCATCCGAGCGGCTTCTCGGCCAGCAGAGGCAGACCGGCCGAGAGCAATACCTGCGCTTGCTCGGCCATGTCGCACACGCGGCCCAGCGCGAGCACGAGATCAGGCCGCGCGTCGACGATGGCGCCGGCATCCGGCACGGCACGGCAGCCCAGCTCGCCCGCCCAGCGCTCGGCCACGGCTGGATCGTGATCGCTGACGGCGACGAACGTCGCACCGGCCGCGCGTAGGAACTCGGCGTGGCGCGGCAAATGCCAGTGTGACGCGCCGGCCACCGCCACGCGCAGCCCCTCACCCGGCCGCCCATCTCGCGCCACATTCTCTGGTGCCCATGTTTTCATACGCATTCTCCGCTCCGGCAGCCTGGAGTGCAGGCAAAAGGTTCGGAGACATAGGTTTGCTGTAGGGGCGTATGGAGATACGCCCAGGGGCCGCGGTCGGGCGGATCTCGATACGCACTTACGGACCAGCGGCGGTCTCCGGATCTTTTGCCTGCGTCCGTGGCCTGCCGGCAAGGGATCGGCATATTCCCGACGAGGAGTTGATGCGATTCCTCGTCCTCTCGTCCCGGACCACAGATGGACGTCACGGTGTCGCGTCCGGTGCGCCGGCGAAGAGGCTGGCGACGGGAACGCGGACGGGGAGCGTGGGCGAGACCAGCTCGTCGTGCGGACCGAAAACGTGCGAGTCGCCGTAATCGCCAAGTGAGGTGTCGGGGTGGGTGCAGACGAGCACGTCGCGCGTCGCCGGACGCACAATCCAGTACTCCGGGACCCCGGCCCTGGCGTACGCGCCGCGCTTGATCCCGAGGTCGACTCCGGCGTTGCTCGGCGACAACACCTCGACGAGAAGCGCCGGGACTCCCTCGATACGCCCCTTTTGGTAGACGTGAGCGTCCGACTGAGCGTCCGACGCCCGCATCACCACGACATCCGGTTGGACGGGATCACAGCCCGGCATGAACACGCCGATGGGCGCCAGGAATGTCAAACCGGTACCCGTCTCGTTGATTTGCTTGCGGAAACTGGCATAGAGCTCTTGGATGATCCACTGGTGAAACAGACTTGGCGCGGTGGACATGTACAGATACCCGTCGATGACTTCGTAGCGGTTGCCGTCGGCCGGCAGCCGCTCCCAACGCGCCCGATCCCAGATGGCGTCGTGCGATCGCAAACCGATTTGTGGTGGATAGCTGGTAATCGCCATAGCTGCCCTGAGCCTGATTCTACCCCTTGCGCATGGGCTTGCCCTCACGTGTCGCGCTCTGGGGTAGGCCCATCCACCGGATTGCGCAGAACGCCTAGGCCGGAGATTTCCACTTCGACGACATCGCCCGGCTGCAAGAAACGGCCGGTGCTGCTGCCGACGCCGCTGGGTGTGCCGGTGGCGATGACGTCGCCCGGCTCGAGCGTCATCATCCGGCTGATCCACGAGATGATCTCGTCGACGCCGAAGATCATCTCGGCGGTGCTGGCGTGCTGGCGCACTTCGCCGTTGACCCGCGTCTGGAGCTGCAGCGCCTGCGGGTTGGGCACCTCGTCGATCGTGACCAGGGCTGGGCCAATCGGGCCGAAGGTATCGAACCACTTGCCATTGAGCCAATCGAAGAACGCGGTCCTCGCGTTCGGCTCGCGTTCCACCTCGATGCTGAGCCGCCGGCACGAAACGTCGTTGAAGTTGACGTAACCGGCGATGCAGTGCGACGCCTCGTCGGGCGTCACGGCAAAGCAACGCCGTCCGATCACAACCGCAAGCTCGCCTTCGTAGTCGACCGCCGCGCACAGGTCGCCCGGCAAGCGAATCGGTTCGTCCGGGCCGATCAGCGTCGTCGGCGGCTTCATGAATACTTGTGGTGCGCTGCGCTCTTTCTCCGGCGCCTCGCGGCCGCCCTCGCGGATGTGCGCCGCGTAGTTGCCCGCGAGCGCGAGCACCTTGCGCGGCGTCGTGATCGGCGCGTGCAACCGTACGCCGGCGACGGGGAACCGCCACGTCTCGTCGCCGCTGTCGACGGCGAACTCGAACGCCCGGTGTACGTCGTCGAGGCCCTTGTCGCCCGACGCGAGGAGCAGCTTGATACTCCGCAGACTGAGTGGCACTGGGCCGGAGCCCGAGTCCACCCCCATGGCGGCTCCGGCCGACGTGAGGTCGTAGGCGTATTCTCCGAAGAGCGCGCCGAGCCGCACCGGGCCGGTGCCGTCGAACATCACCAATTGCATTCTGTCACCTGGGGCGGTCTCGACTGCGCTTGCCGAAATCCGCCTCCGCCGCGCATTATATGGGTTCGAAGAGCCAATGAAGACAAAGGGGAAGCGTGACGTGCAGAACACGATGAACCAAGGACGTGGGTGAGGAAATGCGCTACATCATCTATGGTGCGGGGGCGATCGGCAGTGGGATGGGGGGGCACTTGTTTCGCACGGGGCACGATGCGCTGCTCGTGGGCAGGCCGGGACACGTGGGGATGATCCGCGAGCGGGGGCTGCGGCTCATCACGCCGGATGAGACGTACTCGCTGCCGGTGCCCGCGGTCGCCTCGGCCGAGGAGGTGGGGTTCCGCGAGGGCGATGTCGTGCTGCTATGTGTCAAGTCGCAGGATACCGACCGCGCGCTGGTCGAGATCCGCGCCGCGGGCGGGGATCCGCAGACACTGCCGATCTTGTGCTGCCAGAACAGTATTACCAACGAGCCGGCGGCGCTGCGGTACTTTCGGCGCGTCTATGGCGTGATGGTCGTCGTGCCCGGAGTCTTTCTCGAAGACGGCGTCGTCCACAATCCCATTGGGGGAAACGCGGGTTTCCTCGAGTTTGGTGTGTTTCCCTCGGGCGCGGACGGCTTGTGCGAGACGGTGGCGGCGGCGCTCGGCAAAGCGGGTTACGCCACGCTGGTAAACCCGCGGGTGATGCACGCCAAGGCCGCCAAGATGATGGGCAATCTCGGCAACGCCATAGGCGCGATCACCGACGGAAAGGGCGACAACAAGGCCTACATGGCCGCCGTCCGGCAGGAGGCTGAGGCGTGCTTCCGCGCTGCCGGCGTACCGTTCGAAAGCCAGGAGACGTACGGCGAGCGCACGAGGCGCCATCGCGGCACGTCCGATTTGCCGGAAGGCCTGCGCAACCTCGGCTCGTCGTGGCAGAGCCTGCAGCGCCGCCAGGGCTCGATCGAGGCCGACTTCCTGAATGGCGAGTTCGTGCGGCTGGGACGCCTGCACGGCATACCGACGCCACACAACGAAGTGCTGCAAGAGGTGGCAAACGAGATGGCGGCGAAGCGCGAGGCACCGGGCAAGTACACCGCGCAGGACCTGGAACAACTGGTGGAACGCCGCCGTCGGGTGCAGGCAAATGTTCCGGAGTCCCTCCGCTCGCCCAGAGCCGGTCGAAGGGCGCCCTTCGACCGGCGCAGGGCGAGCGGTACACGGCCCGGAAGGTCGGCCTGTACCCCCGCCGGCAAATGCGCGGCCCAGGGGGATGCTTGCGGGATGTGTTC
>JACQGX010000348.1 GCA_016199265.1 Chloroflexota bacterium
GCGCTCAAGATCGCCGACCATCGTAAGAACTGGCGGCGGAAGCTGGCACAGTGCGGGGAGAGTGGTAACGGCTAACCATGGGACCTCAGTAGGAGGTTCGCCGGCCCGGTCAAGAATGTGTGCCCATGCGGTAGTGCTCGCCTGAGCGTACCAGCACCCAACCGCGGTCACGTACGGCCGGTCTCCGGTGGCGCTTGGCGTAATGGCGAACGAAGCCCAACCGGGGCCGGCTTCCCGCATGTGCAGCCACCATGCGACCGGGCCAGGGATGCGCGCCTTTTTCGCCGCGATGAGTGGCCTGAGCAGATCGATGATGTCGTCGGCTACGTCCACACGGCGGGTGCGCGCGACGTGGCCGGTATTCGTGGTGAGGTGGTACAGCGTGGCTTTGGGCATTGGCAGATCCTCCTGCGGGCAGTCCGGCGCATCATGGATCGAACGTCAGGAGCGCATCCACTCGGCTACCGCGCGCCGTGCTTCGCCTTCGTCGTCGTACACGTTGACATCCGTCCACACATCGCCGTCCTCGCCCATGGCCCATCCCGTGAGTGTGGCGAGATAATACGTCTCGGTACGTCCGTCTGTGTGGCGCACGGTCAACGCCTCCAGCGTGGCCGCCTCGCCACTGCGATAGCGACGGTTCTCGCGCTCATCGAGTGTCACGCGGGACGTGACCTCGGCGACGGTGAGCAGTTCACGCCAGCGGCGATCCTCGCCAGTCCATTCCTTCTGTCGGATGGCTGCGCCGAGTAACTCGACAGCCGCCTCAGACGGTGCCGGCGTAGTAGTGGTCACCGGCCCATGCGTCTCGCCTTTGGTGACACGGCCGTCAGACCAGAGTGCCCACGGCTTGCCCGTAAACTGGCTTTCACGCTTCGCGTACACCAGTTCTACGTCTGGTGCTAGTACAGCCTCCTGGAAATCCCTACACGGTTACGCTGCGAGGGGCTTGCCCTGGTAGGTCCACTGGAAGGGTTTGGCCATGGTGCGGTGGAAGTAGTCAATGAAGGCCAGCACCTTGGCGCGGAGATCGTCGGTAGAGGTGAAGTTGCCGCGACGGAGCAGCTTGCGGACGAGAATGCCTAGCCAGATCTCGACCTGGTTCATCCACGAGCC
Source organism: Chloroflexota bacterium (assembly GCA_016199265.1). Taxonomy (GTDB): domain Bacteria; phylum Chloroflexota; class UBA11872; order UBA12225; family UBA12225; genus JACQGX01. Next base: position 1,117 of record JACQGX010000348.1, read on the forward strand.
GTGCTTGGGCGTGTCGTGGAACACGATCTTGTGCGTGGCGTCGGTCAGGAAGGCCGCGCGACTGGCCAGGGACTTGAGGATGCCACGCTGGCCCTTGACCCCGAGGTCCCCCTCGTCGCCGGACTCGTGCGCGACGTAGCGGACCAGCGACTCGGAGAGGTGGGTGTGGAGATTGTCGGTCACGAAGTGCCAGCGCGGGGCGGCGGGGTCGCTGGCCACCGTCTGCTGGATGTGGGCGAGGAAGTCGGCCTCGGTGCGCGTCGGCCCCACGGAGGGAGTGACCACCTGGCCGGTCGCCACGTCCAGGTTGATCATGAACGAGAGGGTGCCGTGGCGGAGGTACTCGAACTCGCGGCGCTCGATCTGGCCTGGCCGCACCGGCAGCGTGGGATGCTTGCGCTCCAGGGCCTGCACCCCCGTCATTTCGTCCGTGCTCAGGGTGCGTTCCCCCTGCGCCGCCCGCGCGGGCGCCTCCCGGTAGGTGGCGTTCACGTCGGCAATCTTTTCCGCCAAGCGTTCATCGGGCGCGGGCGTCAGCCAGTACCGGCTCAGATGGGGCCGCAGGTCGGCCTCCTTTTACAAAACGATCGACGCTGGTGGCGGAGATGCGCGCCACGATGCCGCGGTGCACCGCTTCGTCGGCCAGTTCCCGCGGCGTCCAGCGGTCGATGGGCCGCCCCGACGCCTCCGGCGGCTCGCACGCGAGCGCCACGAGCTGGCCGATCTGCTCGGGCGTGAAGGTCGCCGGCGCCCCCGGCCGTGGCTCGTCGGCCAGCACCCCGAGCACGATCGCCGCCAGCGCCGCGTCATCCCCCTCCGCTTCGGCCGCCAGCAGGGCTTCGGCCCGCTCTGCCCAGCGCCGTCGCCACGTCCGCGCGGTGTCGTCCGTCACGCCGACCTGCCGTCCGATCGCCTCGTTGTTCGCCCCGTCGGCGGCCGCCAAGACCACGCGGGCCCGGCGCCCCTGTTGCGGCGTCGTGGTCTCCCGCCGTACAATCTGCTCCAGCACCCGCCGTTGGCGGGCCGTGATCGTCAGTTCCTCCGGTGCTGGGCCAGGCATGGTCACCCTCCTGTTGCTCGTCTGGCGGCGCCTCGCGCGCCACACCACCCTATCCTACCACCCCCTAACGACTTCCGTAGGGCTGTACTAGTGGCAACGGAC
>JACQGX010000341.1 GCA_016199265.1 Chloroflexota bacterium
GACCTCGAGCGTCTCGCGATTGAAGCGCTTGCCCTTGCATACCTCGCAGGGAACGAACACGACGGCCAAAATCTGCATCTCGATCCGCTTGAGCCCAACGCCCTGGCACGCCTCGCAGCGCCCGCCCTTGACGTTGAACGAGAAGCGGCCGGGCTTGTACCCCCGGATGCGCGCCTCCGGCAACTGCGCGAACAGATGGCGGATGCCGTCGTAGACGCCGACGTACGTCGCCGGATTCGAGCGCGGCGTGCGGCCGATCGGGTCCTGGTCGATGGCGATGATCTTGTCGAGGTGCTCGCGCCCGTCGATCGAATCGTGCGCGCCGGGCCGGACGTGCGCCCGCATCAAATCGCGCTCGAGCGCTTTGTAGACGATCTCGTTGACCAGCGACGATTTGCCCGAGCCGGAGACGCCGGCGACGACGATGAGCCGTTCGAGCGGAAAACGGACGGTCAAGTCTTTCAAGTTGTGCTCGCGCGCGCCGTGCACCGTGAGCCACTTCTCCGTCGGTGCGCGGCGCTGCTCCGGCACCGCGATCTTGAGCTCGCCGGAGAGGTACCGGCCGGTGAGCGACTCGGCGCAACGCGCCACCTCCGGCGGCGGGCCGGCGGCGACAACGCGGCCGCCGTCGACGCCTGCGCCGGGCCCGAAGTCGACGAGGAAATCGGCCGCGAGCATCGTATCGAGATCGTGCTCCACGACGACCACGGTGTTGCCCGCGTCGCGCAGGCTCTCGAGCGTGCGAATCAGCTTGCCGTTGTCGCGCTGGTGCAGCCCGATTGACGGCTCGTCAAGAATGTACAGCACGCCGACCAGCCCGCAGCCGATCTGACTGGCCAGCCGGATGCGCTGTGCCTCGCCGCCCGAGAGCGTCGGCGCGGCACGGTCGAGCGTGAGATAGTGCAGGCCGACATTCATCAGGAACTGCAGCCGGCCGCAGATTTCCTTCAACAGCTCCTGGGCGATCGTCTGCTCGCGCTCGGGCAGCTCAATCGACTCGAAGAACGCCAGCGCGCCGGCGATCGACAGACGTTCGACCTCGATCAAGCTGCGCCCGGCGAGCGTCACCGCGCGCGCCTCCGGCCTGAGCTTCGCCCCGCCGCAGGTGCTGCACTCCCGCTGGGCGAAGTACTTGAGATACTCCTGGCGCATCGATTCCGAGTGGGTCTGCTTGAGACGCCGCTTGATGCGCGGGACCACGCCTTCCCAGCGGGAGAACCAGGCGCCGTGAGAGCCATCCTTGTTGAGCCATGTGACCTTGAACTTCTCGCCGCCGCCACCAAAGAGGAGGATCTTCTGCTGCTCTGGTGTGAGGCCGGCGTACGGCACGTCGGCGGGGATGCCGTAGTGGACGAGGAGTTGGGCACGGAACTGGTCGCTCCAGGACGTACCGGCCTCTTGCTCGTCGTCCTGCTCGCCCCAGGGCACAATCGCCCCCTCCGCGATCGACGTGCTCAGATCGGGAACGACAAGCCCCAGGTCCACCTCCATCGACGTCCCGAGACCCAGGCAGTCGGGACACGCGCCGATCGGACTGTTGAACGAAAACAACTGCGGGCTCAGCTCATCGAACGACAGCCCGCAGTACAGGCAGGCATTCTTCTCCGAGAAGAGAACATCGCCTGCCCAACTGTCGAGTCCCTTCAGCCCCCCACTGGAGCCCGCCGACTTTGGACCTTGGACCTTGGACTTTGGACTGACATCGTACGGCGCCAGTACAAGCGTCCCTTCCCCAAAGCGCAGCGCCGTTTCGACCGAATCGGTGAGACGCGCGCGGTCGACGCCGTCCGGGCCGGAGTCCCCCTCATCCCCCAACCCCTTCTCCCACGCCGGGGAGAAGGGGAGCGATTCCCCCGCTCCCCCTGCGTTCGTCCCCAACCGCTCTTCCCCCTCTCCCCTTGTGGGAGAGGGGGTCAGGGGGTGAGGGGAAGGAAGTGGCGTGGGAGAGAGGGTCAGGGGGTGAGGGCCCGGTATCCGCACCCGATCCACCACGATATCGACCAGGTGCTTGCGCTTCTTGTCCAGCTTGATCTCGTCGTCGAGCGAGTGGACGCGGCCGTTGACGCGCATGCGGGCAAACCCGTCCTTCTTCGCGCGCGCGAAGACGTCCTGGTACTCCCCTTTGCGGTTGCGTGCAACGGGCGCCAGGATCAGCCACTGTGTGCCCGGTTCCTGCGCCACGATCTGATCGACGATCTGCTCCGCCGTCTGCGCCGCCACCTTGCGCCCGCACGAGGGGCAGTGCGGCTCGCCGACACGGGCATACAGCACGCGCAGGTAATCGTGGATCTCGGTCACCGTCCCGACGGTCGAGCGCGGGTTCTTCGACGCCGACTTCTGCTCGATCGAGATCGCCGGCGAGAGCCCGGCGATGTAGTCGACCGCCGGCTTCTGCTGCGTCCCAAGGAACTGCCGCGCGTAGCTCGACAGGCTCTCGACGTAGCGGCGCTGCCCTTCGGCGTAGAGCGTATCGAAGGCCAGCGACGACTTCCCCGAACCCGAGACCCCCGTCAACACCACCAACTGGTCGCGCGGGATCTCGACGGTAACGTTCTTGAGGTTGTGCTCGCGCGCCCCCCGAATGACGATCTTGTCCGGTCTCATGCCGCCGTTCCCTTCCACCGCGTCCGCCGCGCTCGCGGTGAGCGCGGCGGACGCCGTAGTGCCGCCTATGTTAGCGCATCTGTTCTAACGCGCGGCAGGGGGAAATGCCTCCACGTCAGGGGCGATTCGGGCTCGCAGCAGGTGCTTGTGCTTAGCCGGCGCCGGTCGGTGCGGCCGAGCCACGCGGCGCGCACTCGGCCGCCACCGCTCCATCCAACGCCGTCGCGTCCGGTTGGCCGTTCTCATCCGGCGGCCGCCGCCGGGGCAAGAAGACACGAAACGTCGCGCCACGGCCAGGTGTGCTGATCGCCTCTACCGCACCGTCATGCGCCTGCGCAATGTGCTTGACAACGGCAAGGCCAATCCCAGCGCCACGGTGGGATGAGGTCACGGCGCTCGGTGCCCGATAAAACATCTCCCACACCCGCTCGAGCACTTCCGGCTCCATGCCTGGTCCAGCATCCTGCACCTCGATAATCACCTGTTCGGCCGCCGCTCCTCCTCCCTCGCCGCCTCCGCCGTGCTCGACCATTCTGATTGCGATCGGCCCATCCGGCGCGTAGCGCAGCGCATTCGAGAGCAGGTTCGCCACGATCTGGCCGATCCGGTCTGGATCGACCAAGCACAGAATGGGAGCCGGCGGCAGCGCCAGCACGATTCGTTCCCCGCCGGGCTGCACGGCAAACGCCTGCGCGGCGCGCTCCACGACCGTCACCAGGTCGGCGGCACGGAGCTGCAGACGCAGGCGGCCTTGCTCAATTCGACTAAAGTCAAGCAAGTCGTCGACGATGCGCATCATGCTGCTGCTACCATAGTGGATCTCGCGTAGCACTACCTCGAGCTGCTCGGTGCTATACTGGCTCGTGCCCGAGCTGAGCAGCTCCGCGTAGGCGTGTACCAGGGAGAGGGGCGTTCGTAGCTCGTGTGACACCGAGCTGATTAGCTCGCTCTTGAGCCGGTCCAGCTCCTGCAGCGCCGAGACTCGCGCGGCTTCGTGCGCCAGCGCGGCGCTGTGCTCCTCGGCGGCGCGTCTCTGGGCGATCTCCAACGCGAGCTGCTCGTTCAGCGCCCGTTGCTGGCGCACGTTGTCAAGCGTGCGGTCAAGGTATTGCTTGGCAACGTAGCGCATCATCAGCGGTGGAATGAGAAAGGCGGCGACGCCGACGACGCCGAATGCCTGGTAGGCCAGCGCCAGCAGCAGACCCATGAGGCTCAGCACCAGGTAGTGCGGCCACAGCCAGCGAAAGTTCTCCGCCCAGAGCCGCAGTGGCCCCATTCGCAGCTCGGTCGCCATCGCCACGGCGACGACGAACGTGTGCAGGTAGTACGTGGCACCGCAGAGCGCGGCTGACAGCAGTAAAAGGGGCAGGTTGGCCGGCACGAGGGACGGGGCTGTCTGTCGAAAGACGGCGGCCGCAGCCGCCGCCGAGATGACGTACGTGCCGGCGTTGAACAGCACCTTGTACCAGCGGCTGCGACGGGAGATCCCGCGGATGACGGCGTTGATTGGTGCGATCACCACCGCACCCGGCACTCCCAATAGCATCACCGCCGCAAGCACCGGCACGGTGCTTACCGAATAGGAGCTGCGGTCGTACAGCTCGAGGAGCTGCAGCTCGGCAAGCGCTACCAGCGCCAGCAGCAGGAAGACCGTGCCCGCGCTGAGCTCCGGGAACTGTGGCGATACGGCGACGGCGATGGCCACGGCAACCGTGGCGACACCAGCCGTCAGCACCCCCGGCGCGTGGCGCATCGGAATCAGCCCGCGGACAGGAGGCAACCAGTGGCGCCGCCCGCGGCTCTCGACAGACGCCGGCGGTGCCTCTGTGCCCGGCGCAGGCAATACTTCCCCGGCGGCCTGGGCAACGACCTGACCGCCAGAGCCGAGTCCCCCGTTCGCGGAAACAGCCGTCTCAGCGCGGCGAGGAGCTTGCCGGTCGGCCGGTGGACCCGAGGGCGGCACCGCTTCATGGTCCGCCGGTTCCGGCGGAGGCTGGGGACCTCGGTGCGACGGCGGCGACACTGTCGCTGCCGTGGCAGGCGCCGTCGATGACCTCAAGGCATCCGGAGCATCGACTCCGACGCAGTTCCCTCCCTCACGCTTGGCCTGGGCCAGCGTAGCGGCGGCCACGGCAAAGAGGTGGGTCGCGCTGTGTTCGCCATTGGAAACCGCGATCCCAGCGCTGGCCGTGACCCGCACTGGCTCGAGGCTGCTGGCGACGTCGTGGCGTTGCGCCGCGATGCCGCGGCACAGCCGCTCAGCCGTCGCTTGGACGCTGGCCGCGTCCACGTCGGGCAGCAGGACGGCGAACTCGCCGCCGACGATTCGCGCCACCACGTCGTATTCCCGCGTCGCGCCGCGTAGGTAACGCGCCGTCGCCTGGATGACCGCGTCGCCTGCCTGATGGCCATATTCCGCATTCGTCTTGCTCAGGCCATCGATGTCGACCAACGCCAGCGCCAGCATCTGTCCACTGCGACGCGCGCGGCTCAGCTCGCGACGGCAGACTTCCTCGAAGTACGGTGCGGTGTACAGGTCGGTCAGCGCGTCCTGGCGGCGCTGCGCGCGCAGCGCCGGAAGCTCGAGCGCGCGGTAGATCAAGACCAGCGGCGCCGCACTCAGCACAACCACCCAGGGTGCCACCAGCGCCAGAATCACCAGCGGCAGCCCCATCACAAGCAAGATAGCGTCCGTCAGCACGCTTTCTGGCTCAAACATCTGCTGCCGGCGCAGCGGTATGCCGTTGCCCAACCAGATCGCCAGGCTCACCAGCGCACGGTTGACAAACGCAAACGCCGCGGCGGCCGCTATCCCTGCTACGAGAAACTGCGGCTGCGCAAGGTGGTCCCCCGCCGGCTCCCGCAGGGGAGCAAGCGCCACGTAAACCGCCTGGGCCGCGGCGGCGGTCATGATGTACGCCGCGACGTTGAATACCTGGGCAAACCACGAGCGTCGCCGCCGTACGCGCAGCCATTCAGCTAGGTGCACGCCGGCCAGCAGTCCGGTCACCTCGATCGGTGGCAGCGCGATGATCGCCGCCATGAAGAACGGCAGCGACACGTGGTACGCCTGGCGACCAGGCGCGCTCACCGGAAAGCTGTGCGCCACCGCCGCCGCCAGCGTTAAGGCGGCAAAGAGCCCCGGCAGGCGCACGACGTCACGCTCGCCGCCACTTCCCGTCGCCAGCCACCACTCGACACCCGCGATGAGCGCCCCGCAGAGAAAGACGCAGAGCACGTACCGCCGCGCCCTCGCCGGCAGCTCGCCGAAACGCACGTTGACTCATTCTCCCCTAAGCAGGTGCACCGTGAGGTGGGCCGCAGGTTCCAGGTTGGCTGTGGTTGAGGATCGATCGGCTGTCCCGCCCGCCACTCAGTCGCCGGCAACACTGTCCCAGCTCACCGTGTCCCAGCTCACCGTGTCCCAGCTTACGGTGTCCCAGCTCACCGTGTCCCAACTCACCGTGTCCCAGCTCACCGTGTCCCAGCTCACCGTGTCCCAGCTCACCGTGTCCCAACTCACCGTGTCCCAGCTCACCGTCGTGCGGCCGGTAAGCGCGGCGTAGCCGGCGAGGGCGAGATAGCGGTTGGGCACCAGACCGGCGTTGGCCCGAGGGATGGCGCCGCTGTAACGGACGGCGGCGACGGCGTCGGGATAGCCCGCGCCCGTGCCGGGTCCCGGCACGGGCCGCGCGGTGTGGACGAGCAGCGCCTTCACCTCGTTTGGCGTCAGCGTGGGGCGTGCCTGCAGCACCAGTGCGGCCACGCCGCTGACCACCGGTGCCGCCATCGACGTGCCCGAGAGGCGGATGTAGCGGCCATCCGAGGAAACCCGATCACGGTACTGCAATGCCAGCTCGGCGCGCCGTGAGGCGAGCGTGGAGACAATCCGGCGGCCGGGCGCGACCAGGTCCGGCTTCGCCGTCCCAC
>JACQGX010000354.1 GCA_016199265.1 Chloroflexota bacterium
CATCCCCATCCCGCTCAACGCCAGCACCCACTCGGGGGGGTTCGTCCGCTACAACCCCGACTTCGTCGGACAACTGCTCTCGGATCAAAACGGCCTTCAGGGTCCCGCTTTGCAGAGGCAGTTGGAGCTTTGGCAGGCGCGGGGTTAGGGTACCCCGGCCCGGCCACGCATGCTCCCCGGCAGGGGGCGGCCCCCTGCCGGGGAGCACACACCCTCTCTAAAGCAAGTGCAAAGTGCAAAGTGAAAAATGCAAAGTGAGGATCCCTGCGGGTTCGACCGTGGCTTTGGTTTAGGAGTGGCAAACAGTGTCAGGTAAGCCTTTGAGAAACATGCTGCGAATCGCTGCGCTAGTGCTTCTGGCCGCCTCCGTGGGCTACATGACCCCGGCCCTAGCGCAAGAGTTCCTGGAGGACGAGACGACGGTCTTCCTGGAGGACGAGACGACGGCTGAGGCCGTGGAAGGGTCAGATGGTGTAAGCGCCAGTCTGATCGCCGCGGGCGAGAAGCTGTTCCAGCAGACGGCCGGCGCGGTGGGCTGCCAGTACTGCCACGGCAAAGATGCCAAGGGACTCGTGGGACCGAACGTCCGCGGCAAGTCGCCAGCGCAGCTCAAGCAGGCGCTGGGCACCATCCCGGTGATGAGCTTCATCACTACCGCGACGCCCCTAACAGAGGCAGACATCCAGGCCATCGCCGCGTATCTCAAGTACCTGGAGTCGCAACCGTGACACCTCGGGGCGCGCTGGTGGCGCTCATGGCGCTGGCCCTCCCCCTGCTGGTGGCCTCCTCCGGGGGAGGCAGGGCGGAATCGGCGCCGACGGGTGCGGCGCCGACGGGTGCGGCGCCGGCGACCCCGGTGGTTCCTCTCCAGGAGCTGCTCGCGGTACTCACTCGGGCCGGTGTCGGCCCGGCGCGCGTGGGGGTGGAAGCGGTGTATGCACCGCCTCTGCTGTTCAGCGTGACAGGGGTGGAGGCGCCGGCGGGCGAGGTCGTCGTCTTCTTCCTGCAGGAAAGTGTCCACGCGGGCGGGCTGCCCCCGTCAGCTCCCGAGGTGTACCTGGTGGTGGACGACGCGGCGCAGTATGCGCCTGAAGAGGCTGAGGTCCTCCTGGACGACGTGCACCATCGGACGACGCGGCTGGGGTTTCCGAAGAGCGTCGTGGACGAGGCCACGAGCAGGCTGTCCTTGGTCGTTCCGATGGGCGATGGCACCGTGACCGGCGCGAACGTCTTCACCTGGGAGTTCCCGCTTGAACTGCCGGATGGGTCTGTGATTGGCGTCGAGGCTGGTGTCGAGGGTGGTGACGACGAGATCGACAACATTTCGCTACAAACAGTACAGACAGGACGCCGTACGTCAGTAGGGCAGTAGGTGAATGGCATGGCTGTGCAGGTTGCGGCACCGACGGAAACCGTACAGAGAGGCGGCCTGGCCGACGCGCCACCGGCCGGGCGCCCGATTCGCCGCGACGGTGCGTCTCGTCGCGGGGACACACCGCGCGAGCGCTCGGCCTGGCGACGCACGTGGCGCACGTGGCGCACGTGGCTGCCCTTGACTTTGGCGCTGGCGCTGGCGGCGGCCGGCGCGGTGGCGGCTATCGCCACGGCGTATCAGGCCGTGGCGCCGGCGGCCGGCCGATTGCTGGGTGCGCAGCAGGAGACGGTGACGTCCACGGAGCGCCTGACGGCGGCGCCGGCCGGGCCGCTAGAGAGCGCGCTGGCGCTCACTCGCGCCCTCACCCGATCGGCGATCGGTCCGGCGGGGCAAGCCATGGACGTGCTGTTTGCGCCACCGGAGTACTTTCAACGCAGCGGGCAGCCGGCGCTGGCGGCGCAGTACGGTGCCGATCGCTTCCTGGTCTTCTTTGTCACCGAGACGGCCCACAGCGATAGCCTGCCGCCACCACTCCAACCGGTGCTGGCGCTGAATGGTCGCCTGATCGCGGCCGAGCCCCCGATGGTGCTCATGGATGCGGTGCATCACCGCACGACGGTGGTGCGCTTCGCGTCGTCGGAAACCGCGGCAGGCCTGATGGCCTCCAAGCAGGCTGCCAGCGTCGAGTTTCTCGTTCCCGCCGGAGAGCGCGGCAGCGCGGCGACGCTCCGCTGGGAGCTGCCGCTACCGCCGGTCGAGACGCCGGCGGGGCGCCGGCTACCGGGCATTGGCTCGATGCTGGCGCTGCTCGGCGGCCTGCTGGCGGCGATGTGGCCGTGCCTGTTCCAGCTTACGGCCTACTTTATCCCCAGCGTCGCCGGCCTCTCGATGGCCGAGGCCGACGGGCAGGCGGGCGCCGCGGCGCGCCGCCAGGTGGTGCACACCGCGCTGCTCTTTGTCGCCGGGATCGTGGTGGTGTACACGCTGGCCGGTGCCGCCGCGGGCTACGCGACCCAGACCCCCGGCGCGCGCAACCTCTTCGACGACTGGCGACGCCCGCTGTCGATCGCCGGCGCCCTGTTGATCGGCGCCATGGCGATACGGATGGCGTTGCGGGCGCGCGCGCCGATGGCGTGCCACATGCCAATGTTCTCGCCACTCGAACGCCTGGGACGCTCCGCCGCCGGCACGATGCTCCTGGGCGTGGCGTTCGCGACCGGTTGCATGACGTGCTTTGGCGCCGCCATCACCCTCGGCATGTTCACCTACGTGGCTTCCACCGGTTCGGTAGCGATGGGCGCCCTGACGTTGTTCATCTTCTCGTTGGGCTTTGCGGTGCCGCTCGTGGTGGGGTCGATGCTCATGGCGCGGGTGTTGCCGGTGCTCGACCGGCTGCAGCGCGTCACCCCGGCCCTCACGCTGGCGAGCAGCGCCGTCCTCCTGGGCTTCGCCGCGCTGCTGCTGACCGACCGCTACCACCTCGTGTCGGATGCGCTGGTCCGGCTGGCGCTGGGAGGCTAACGCCATGATGCCCGCACTGCTGCTCCGGCAGCGCTCGCCGCGGCACACCGCGGCGGCACTCATCGTGGCCGGCTTGCTGGCATCGCTCGCAGCGTGCGGCGGTCGAGGGCCGTCCACCACGCTTCCGGCAGTCGCGCCGCCACAGCCGGGCGAGGTCGCTGTCGCCGGTGCGGATGGGCGCGGCAGCGCCGACGCCCAGATGGCGCTGCAGATGGGTGGGTTGCTCCTGCCAGTGGCAAACGGCATGCGCGTACCGGCCGGCGGCGGTCTGGCCGCCGAGTTGTTCTTCGCACCGTACCCGCCGGCCGGCCGCAGCACCCTGGACGTCTACGTACTGAACGAACGCACGGCCGAGCCCCTGGCCGACGTCGAGGTGTCGCTCAGATACGAGATGCCCGGTATGGAGCACGGCGTCGCCGTCCAGCGCGCCACTGCCCGAGGAGATGGCCACTACCTGCTGCCGCTCAACCTCACGATGGCAGGCAACTGGCAGCTTGCGGTGCAGCTCAGCCGGCCGGGGCAGCGGGGCGAAATCGTTCTGATCACCACCACGCGAACCGTCGCTCGGTAGGAGAGCAGCATGGCACTCGCATCGGCGATCGCATCGGCGCCGCGTGCCCCGCTGGTGTGCCACATGCCCATCGTATCGCTGGGTCTCGGCCGGCGCGGCGAGTCTGGACCACTCGGTACGATGGCGCTCGGTCTGGCGTTTGCGACCGGCTGCATGACGTGCTTCGGGGCAGCGCTGGCGCTCGGCATGGTGACGTACACCGTCACCACCGGCTCGGCCTTAGTCCATGCCTATGCCGAAGGGGGTGGAGGTGGGATGGACGTGGTTCTCTTCACCGCGACGAAGACCGGAACCTTTGTCGTCCAGTGCCCGCTTTCTGATCGCCGCCCGACGCTGATCGCTGCGATGTTCTTACAGCGCGGTTGACGCAGCGATCAGCGAGCGCTGTCCGACGGCACGCTCACTCGACGACCGTAACGGCCAGCCGGAAAGCGGGGAGCCGATAGCCGAGCTCGAGACTGGGATGGTCCTGCGCCCAACTGAGCTGCGGGATGTCGTAGTTCCACGGACCCTTCCCGTGCCCCAGGAAGATCATGGGGTAGAGATCGATCAAGTGTGTGCCAGGACCACCGGTGGCGTGCAGGTTGATAGTCACGTCGCCCTGGCTGTTGAATCCACAGGCGTAGCCGATGTAGGCATTGTCATAGGTCGCGGCGAAGCCATTGTCCAGTTCGGTCCAGCCAATGCCTTTGACCTGAACCTGGAACTTCTCCCCGGCTCTGACCTCGGCGGGCGTCACGGTGACGAGACTGCGCTCGAGGAAGTAGGGCGTTTCGGCCAGGATCCGCTCGCCCTGCGCAACCTTGACGACGTGCCAGCCGCCCAGATCGTCGGGGATGTCGATCTCTTTCGTGAGCGAGCCGCCGGCGTCGGTCGTCGCCGCACCGAGCGGCCACTCCACCAGGTTCCAGCCGCTGGGGCTCACCCGATTGCCCTTCACCGTCATCCAGTACAGGTCGAGCGTGGCGCTGGCCGGTAGCCCGGTACCACCGAGCGTGGTGCGGGTGTTGATGGGACCCGCCGCCGGCGAGAGCCAGAGCGAAAGCCCCGGCACGACCGGTCGAGGCCGTGCCGTCGTCTTGACGGCCTCACTCGCCGCCCGGCCGTCCTCGGGCCAGTCGAGGGTCAGCGGCGGCGGGCCGGCGTCTTCGGTGACGGCAAATGTGAACTCGAACTGCGGCAGCTTGCGTGGCGACTGCTCCGTGTTCAGATACGGCGTCGCCGCGCTGGCGTCGGTCACCCGAATGACGTGCTCGCCTACCGTGCCGCTCGCTCGGATCTGCGCCCGCGCCGTGCCCCGCGTCGTGACCGCAGAGAGAAACCCGGTGTACTTGTTGTCGTACAGCACGCCCATGGTGTTGGCAAAGGGCGTCCAGCCAAGCCCGGTGACGTCAATGGTGATCGGCGTACCGACCGGCCCGGAAAGCGGACTCGCCGTTACGTGGCGGACCATGGAGAGGCCCCCTCGCGCGGCCTCCTCGCCGTCGACCAGGGCGGCGATGGTGTGCACCTCGCCGTAGTCTTCGGGGATAGTGAACGTGGCGGATACCCGCCCCGCGTTGTCGATTCTCGCCTGGCCGAGGGGCACCCGCTGCTCGCTAAATGCTCGCTCATAGAACTCGATGGTCTCGGCGCTCGGCTTCATCTCGTAGCTCCCGCTCACCGTCGTCCACTGGAACTCCACCGTCTTGCCGGCGGGGAGCCCTTCGGCGCTGACGGTGAACGGCGTGCCCACGGTGCCTTGCGCGGGAGTGACCGTGAGCGGCTGCACCGCGGCGACGGCGGCCGCCGCCGGCATGGCTGCGACGCGTGGTACTGCTGCCAGCCACGGGCCGGCAGCAGCGATGACCACCGCGGCGGCAGTGAGGGCACGAATCCGACTTCGCCAAGGTCTGGGGCTGCGTAGAGGACCTCTTCCGTGCATCACAATACTCCTCAACTATCTATTATCGATTCGTCATCTGCCGGTCGCCCGCCGCCGTACGTTCTGGCCAGCAATCGATCACTCCACGATCTGCACCCGGGTGTCCATATTGCGCGCCGGCAGTGAGACCGTCAGCGGCTGGTCGGTCGTCATGCGCTTGCCGTTACTCGCGACCACCTCGATCGTGTAGTCCAGGACGCCAAGCGGATAGTTCATCGGGATGTCCCAGGCAGTCGTCCAGAACCAGGGGGCGTCCTCAGTTGCCCCATGCCGGCCGAACCGCATGTTGAGTACCTCACCCGATGGCAGCAGGACGGCGGCCTTCTCCACATCCGGCGCCTGCAGGATCTTGCCCGTGGAGGTATCCACCGCCTCCATCCGGAAGGTCACGTGCATGCCGCGCTTGAACAGGCTCGAACGCACGCATGAGAGGTTGGGGTCAACATTGAACTGGCTCTCACCCGGGCCGGATGTCACCGTGTCGTGGTAGAGGTACAGCGGCACCGTCCTCGGCGCGGGCAAGGCAGGCGGTGGGGCTGGGGTAGCGCCCGGCGGCGGCGGCACGGGTGTCGCCCGCGGCGGCGCGTTGGGAACCGACAACAAGATGCCTGTCTTCGCCGCACTCTCGGCCTTCTGTTTCGTGTCGGTCAACTCCTTCTGTTGGGCGTTGAGTTGCTGCTGAAGCGCCGCCGCCGCCTGCTCCTTGGTGGCCAACTGCTGCTTCACGTTCTGGTACTCGCCCTCGGGAACGCCACAGGCGGTGACTAAGGGTGCCAATGCCAGCGCTCCGGCGAGTACTCCGAACAGCACACGTCCTTTTCGTTGCATCAAGAGCTCCTTTCTCGCTTTTGGTCTCGTCGATGTGTATTACGCTCTAGCTAGCCGATACGCCTGGTAAACCACGTAACCGAACGTCGCCCAGATGCCCAGCAGCACCAGGATTACGATGCGCGGCGCCCAGGCGCGCACTGCATCCAGCCCGATCGGCGCGACGGTATAGGCCGGACTCGGCGACAGCGACTGCACCTCCACCGCCACCGAACTGTCGCCGTAGAGGCCCATCCCCTCGAACGTCACCGTGATGGGCAGCGTGCCGGCGGTGGTTGGCTCGAACTGCACTGCAGCCGTGCCTGCTGCGTCGGTCTTGGCTGCGCCAATCTCCATCTGCCCTTTGCGGCCGACGAACTCGGTTTCGACGAAGAACCGCAGCGGCGCCTTGGATACCGGTGCACCCTTGGCGTCCTTCAGCGTTGCCTTCAGTGTGAGCGGCCCGCCGGCCGCGAAGAAGGTCGACGGCTCGAGCGAAAGGGCCGTCTTCACGATGGCGCTGGCCGCGCTTGCTCCCCCAGCAGCACCCGCACCGGCACGTCTGACGATCAGATGGCCGCTCTTGAGCAGGTGGTGGATCTCGCAGTCGAGATCGCACTTGAACTCGAACTGCCCAGGCCTGCTGGCGACGAACCGGAGCGTTCCTTCGCGGTTGTAGAAGTTGATCTCGTCGGTCTCCAGCCCGTAGCCCGTCAGGACGATGATGTGGCGCTCGCCGAGATGCACCTGATGCGCGAACACAAACGTCAATTCGACGACCTGGCCCTCTTCCACCTCGACGCTGAACCCCTCGGCCTTGCCTCCGAAACCGTCGTCGGTGATCGGCACCACAACGTGCCCGGGACTGTGGTCGGCCGCCACCACCGCCGGCACGAGCGCCAGCAACAGCCCCGCGAAGAGCGCGAGGAGTGCTCCGGTGGTACGCGCGGCTCGCCCCTTGATGGTCATTTCAGCCTTCATTGCCATTGCTGCCGCTCTCCGTTCCATGCCCATCGACGCCCAGCGCCGCCCAAACCGGTGCTGCCGCGCCGTCAGCCCCGCCGCCGTGGGCGGCCGCCAAGCCCTGATCGACCTCCACGGCCCACCCTTCGGCGACCTCCCAGGCAGAGACGATGGGGAAGAGCTTGGCGAAGAGCGTGAAGAGGAGCGCGAACCCGGCGAAGGCCGCCACGGTGATCGAGATCTCCACCCACGACGGCCAGTAGACTCCCCACTCGTAGGGCATCAGCGGCAGCTCGAGCGACGGCACGACGATGACGAATCGCTTGAGCCACATGCCGATGTTTACCAGCACCGAGGCCACGACCATGCCTGTGATCGTGCGCGTCCAGGGCAGCGCGATCAGCAAGATGGGGACGAGCGTCCCGCCGATGGCGAACGTCCAGAACGGCACCGCGAACTCGCCCAGCATCAGCGCTTCCAACAGGTGCTTCTCACCCTCCGCCAGCTTGTAGCCGGTGGTGATGTACTCGGCGATCGTGAAGTAGGCGTAGATCAGCGCCAGCACCAGCAGGAGATAGCTGAGGTACCGGAAGTGTTTCTCCGTGATGTAGGCCTCCAGGCGATACACCCGGCGAAAGATGGCCATGACGGTGATGATCGCGGCGATGCCGGAGAAGATGGCCCCCACGACGAAGTACGGGCCGAAAATGGTGCTGTTCCATCCCCCGCGGACGGTCATGGCGAAGATCCAGGACACGACGGTGTGCACCGAAATGGCGATAGGGATGATCAGCACCATCATCACGCCGATGCCGCGCTCCAAGCGGCGGTGCTGCTCCGGCGTCCCCTGCCAGCTCAGCGCCAGGACGGAGTAGAGCTTCCAGCGCCAGGTGGGGATCAGCCCGCGCAGCGCATCCCGGCAGCGGGCGATGTCCGGGATCAGGGGAAGGTAGAGGTAGATCAGGCTGCCGGTGATGTAGGTGGTGATGGAGACCAAGTCCCAGATGATGGGTGAGCCGACCTGGCCGTAGCGGAGCAGGTTGACGATCCGGTCGGGCCGGCCCAGGTCGACCATCGGCATCGCGGCGCCGACCATTAGCGCTACCACTGTGATGACCTCCGCCATGCGCGTCACCGGGCGGCGCCACTCGGCGTGGGAGACGCGCAAGATGGCGGAGATGAGCGTGCCGGCGTGGCTAATGCCGATGAAAAAGACGAAGTTGGTGATGTACAGGCCCCAGATGACGACGTCGCGCATGCCGGTTACCGCCAGGCCGCGCCGGAGCTGTACGGTGTAGGCGAACAGCCCCCAGGCGACTGCGAGCGCCAGGAAGCCGGTCCAGACGTACCAAGTCCGCGAGGTGTGGGTCAGGGGCCGGAGGACGGCAGCCTCCAGCCGCGCCGTGCGTGCCGCCAGCCCCGTTGGGATGATGCCGGCAGCGGCCCCGGAGGCGTCGGCGCGCGGGTACGCCGGCACGGGAAGCACCGCTGCGGCCGCCCCCACCATCGCGGCGACGGGCGCTGCCGGGGCCGCCGTTTTACCCCATATGGGTCGTATGGCTCGCACTACTCGCCTCCTTCTTCTGCTCCTTCTGCAGCTCCTGCCACGCCCGCGGCTCCTTGGCGAGTCGCCGGTCATCGACGGGGCGGCCGTACTCCTGGCCGTGACCGCGGACGTACCAGACCCGCGGGCGGGTGCCCAGCTCCTCCTTCAGCCGGAAGGCCCCATTCTCCGCCAGGAACCGCGAGAGCTTCACCACCTCCTTGCCGTTGGTGGCGCTGTCCTCGACCAGGTCGCCCAGGTAGACGGCGTTCATCGGACAGCCGGCGGCGCAGGCGGGGAGCTTCCCATCCTTCGTGCGGTGCGCGCAGAGCATGCACTTCTCCACCGTCCCGCGCCGATGTGGCACCGGGTACTCCGGGCGGTACTGGGCGAAGGTGGCCCCCGGCGGGTTCTCCGGCTCGCTCCAGTTGAACGAGCGGGCGCCGTACGGGCAGGCCGCCATGCACATGCGGCAGCCGATGCAGCGATTGTGGTCGATCAGGATGACACCCTCCGCGTTGCGGTAGGTGGCCGCCACCGGGCAGACGTTCAGGCAGGGAGCATTCTCACACTGCATACAGGGGCGAGGCATGAAGTAGCTGTTACCGCCCGGCGCCTCGACGCGGAAGACCCGCAGCCACTGCTGTCCGGCGGGTACGAAGTGCTCGGCGTTGCACGCCTCGGCGCACTGGGGTGGCTTGTCCTGGGTGACGCACCCTTCGCACTTGCGCAGGTCGAAGACCAGCACCCACTGGCGTGTCGCCTGTGCGGTGCCTGCGGAACCGCCGGGAGGCGGGCTCGGCGGCGGCGCCGCCGCTTCCGCCTCCCGGTCTTCGAGCCAGGTCACCACCCCGGCGGCGGCCGCCATACCGGCAACCGCGGCCGCCCCGACCACCCCCGTGCCGCCAAACAGGCCTCTGCGCGAAAGCTGGCCGGATGAGGCGGCGCTTGTCTCGCCCGTCTCACCTGACGCACCCGCCCTGCCGGGGGCTGCCGGAGTCCCCGGCGGCCGCGATCCGATCTCCACCATCGTCTCACTCCTCACTTGCGCCTGATGCACGCCCGATTGCTGCCGGCGGTCGCGACCCCACCTGCCCGGCCGCGGTGCCGCTGTCCTGCCGCACGGCCGCCAGCAGCGCTCGCCGGCTGGTCAGCCACGGCAGGTAGGCGCTGCCACCGGCCGCGCGCGCGGCGCTGACGTAGACCTCAGCATCCTCATCCCCCAGCAGCACCACCCTGGTCTTCGGCGCCGCCCCGCGCAGGCGGCGGGTGGTCTCCAGCCCGCTGAGCCCGCAGATGTAGAAGTTGAGCAGCACCACGTCGGGACCGAGGGCGGCGGCCTGGCCGACGGTGCCCTCGGCGTCGGCGGCCGTGCCGACGATCGCGATGCCTGGGTCGGCCGCCAGCAGCCCGCGCAGCACGTCCACTTGCCATGGCGCCATTCCGCCCAGCAGCACGCGAACCGTCAGCCCTGCTCCTAGCGCCATGGATTGTCTCCTGCTGCGAGTGTAGGGCAACCGCGGGCCTCCAGGATCACCTGCGCAGGTGATCTTGCGCATGAGAAAGGGCTGGGAGACTACTCTGGGAAGGTGATTCCGACACTGTGGCGGGCGGCCGCCCGCCGGCAGATGTTGCTTCGCCGGTGGTTACTTGCTACGACTCACGCACCGGTAGATCGACGTCGACTCCATCCGGCACGCTCGGTGCCGGGGGGCAGCCGCGCACCGGCGAGGACTTGGTGTGAAAGGTTGAGCGGCCGGCCGCCAGCGCCAACTGGAGAATCAGGCCAGGGTTCACCGTCATCCGAAGTAGCTCGCTGTAGGGATACGTGCCGGTGAACATGCCCCACAGCACGCGGGCGTGAAGTGCGCCGGCCGACAGACGCTGGCGCCCATCACTGACCATGCCAAAGTGCGCCCTCGGCACCAGGCCGACGTGCTTCAGCAGCGGCACTTGCAGAAACAGCAGCCGTCCGATGCGATTGTCGGCATCGATTGCTCGACAAAGGGGCAGGTACCCGGCGGCGAGATCGGTCCTGGTGCACCCTTTGGTGATCACCGTCCACGCAGCTCGCTGTGCCGTCGCCAGCGCCGAGCCGATGCCGTTCTTGTACAGTCGGGTCGAACTAGCATCGCCAACGGCGACGAACCCGTCGTCGACGACGCCACCACCCGGGCCGATCGAGACCTTGGGCAAGCAGCCGCACACCCATCGCGCCTGGCGGCCAAGCACGGCCGCCACCTCATCGAGCGCCACAAACTGCCGTAGACTGCGCATCCGCGCGCGGGGATGGATCAGCGTGACCGTCACAAAGGGACCTTTGGGAATGAGCACGCCATAGGCGGCGATCTCGTCTGGGGGCAGAAAGATATGGATGGCGGAGCCCAGCCGGCGCTGGGCCTCGTCCTCGCCAACGTACAGCTCAGTCTGGCAGGCCGCACCGACTGGTGGCGGCCGGTAACGAAAGCCCTCCAGCGGCAGTGGAGCGTTGTTCACACCGGTGGCGAGGACGACGAGGTCATAGTGCGCGGTGTCCTTCTCATCCACTACCTCGGGGAAGTGACCCCGCCGAACCGCCTGCACAGAGGTCCGGCGGCGAACCGCCCCACGCGAGATCGCCTCCTCTAGTAAGTGTTCGTCAAAAGACACGAGGTCAGGCGGATGCCCGTACCGCGGGCCGGCGCCGCGGTAGACGCTGACCACCTCTGCCGCCACATCCGGCTGAGTGGCGGCGAGGGTGCCCGCCGAGGTGTGCAGTGCGTAACTCCTGATACGGCCGAGGATGAGCTCGCGAGGGATCGCGATATCCAGCTCAGCGAAGTGGCTCAGGACCGGTACGGGGATGATGCCAGCACACATGTTGCAGCCGGACCGGCCGAACTGGCGGAAGTCCCTGTGCTCGTAGATGGTGATGGCGATTTCGCGGCCGGCTGCGCGGGCGTACTTGAGGGCGTAAAGCGCAAAGAAGCTGCCGGCGGGGCCGCCGCCGACGACTGCAATTCGGAGGATAGCTCCTCCCGGCGCGCTCGTGGGGCTCATGTTGGCCTCCAGTCATACGCCGCCGCATTGGCGCGGCAGCTACTGCCAGTCTAAACCAAGTGCAAAGTGAGGATGCCTGCGGGTCCCACCTTAGCTTCGGTTTAGGGCACAAGGCGGTCGCGTGGGATCACCTGTCCGGGTGATTTCCGCCGCTGCGCGACGAAGGGAGATTACTCTGCAACAGGTGATGATGTAGTGGTACCGGGCGGCTGGAGCAGGCCGACACGATGAGCGTAGCGCACGAGCTGGCTGCGGTCGTGCAGATCGAGCTTCTCCATGATGTGCCGGCGGTGCGTCTGCACGGTGTTGACGCTGAGGTAGAGCCGCTCGCCGA
>JACQGX010000355.1 GCA_016199265.1 Chloroflexota bacterium
GGGGAGGCGGATCACCCGGCCCTGGTCGGCCAGCGCGCGGCTCACCGCCTGGCGGATCCACCAGTAGGCGTACGTCGAGAACCGGTAGCCGGTGCGCGGATCGTACTTGGTCACCGCGCGGTCGAGCCCGATGTTCCCCTCCTGGATCAGATCGAGCATCGGCATCCCGCGCCCGGTGTACTTGCGTGCCACCGAGACGACCAGGCGCAGGTTGCACTCGATCAGTCTTCTGCGTGCCGCGGCGCCGGCGCGGGCCAATGGCTCGAGCTCGGTGCGCTTCGAATCGCCCGGAATCATTTGGCGAAGCTGCTCAGCCGCAGCTTCGCCGAGCTCACGCGTCTCGGCGAGGGTGACCTCCTCCTGGGCAGTGAGCAAGTTGTAGCGCCGGATGTCGCGCATGTAGAGCGCTTCGGCAGAGTCGAGCTGTTCCGGAGTGACCGCCTCTTCGGGCAGCACCGCGCCATATTCCCACGCCGTCTCCTCGGTAATGGGAATGGCTGAAAGTGCTGACTCCTCGTCTTCGTCCGGAACCAACGTGTGCAGTACGAGGTTCGACCGAGCCAAGATTTCCTCCTCCTAACTTCGCTGTGTGGTGCGCGTGCCCGGTGCTGTATCCCATACGACGGTCAATCCGGTGCCGTTGGGCAGCGCAAGGCACATCTGTACCCCGTAGGAACTGTTACCTCAAGAGTACGCCAAAAGACCAAAAACTCGAAGGCCGTCGACGTCGTTCGGAAATTGCCCCGGTCCCGTGCAAGAATCCGACCCATGCGCCACACGCGTGGCGGTGGAAGACCAACCCAAACAGGGCGGCGAGCACCGCCGTTCCAGTGGTAACGGCCGCAAAGCCAAAGCCGGTAAAAAACAGTCCGTAGATGCCGGCGACGAGCCCGAGGATTGACGTCAGCACCATGTTGATCGCCATGCCGCCTGTGACTTCTCCGTGATCCCGATCTAGAACGGCGCCACAAGCCGGACAGTACTGGTGGATGGTGTAGAACGTACGCGCCATCCGCCCGCGACGGCACGCCGGGCAGATGAGCCGCAGCCCCATGACGAGGGTTGTCAGAAAACGCCACATATTCGCGTCCCAAGGGGACCTGGCGGTAACTAGATCAGGTACACGTGCGCATACCTGGCCCATTTGTGAAATATATCACGACTGCCAGCAGCAGCATAGCACAAAAGGGGAAATCTGCCGGCGCCCCGAAAACAGCGGCGTTTCCGGGCTAGGCAGCTCACGACTGCCCCGCACACCCGTACAATCGTCCGGCGCAAGCAAGCAAAGGCCGGCAAAGGCAATCACACGATCGGGGAGGAAATATTGGCCAGGCAAGGTGACGTTCTGCCCATCGGGCTCATCGGCTGCGGCAACATGGGCAGCTCACACGCCCGCCAGATGGGCGCACTGCAAGAGATCAACTTAGCGGCGGCGTGCGATGTCGACGAGGCGAAAGCGCGGGCGACGGCCGAGGCGGCCGGTGACCGTGTGGCGGCGTTCGCCGACGTCGACGAGCTGCTGCGCCGTGCCGGCATCCCCGCGGTGATCGTCGCGACGCCGAACTTCACGCACCGCGACATCGTCCTCAAGGCCATCGCCGCCGGCAAGGACGTCTTCTGCGAGAAGCCGATGGCGCTCACCGTCGCCGACTGCGACACGATGATCGCGGCTGCGCGCGAGGCCGGGCGCAAGCTCATGGTGGGCCAGGTCCTGCGGCTGATGAGCGTCTATTCGACCGTCCGCCGTCTCGTCGGCGAGGGGCTGATCGGCACGCCCCAGGCCATCCGCGTGCTGCGCTCGGGCGGCCGGATCACCGGGCAAGCGGGCGCCTACCGCGCCTCGTGGCGGGCCAAGCGGGCGAACACCGGCGGCATCCTCTTCGAGGTGCACGTCCACGAGTTCGACCTGATGCGCTCGCTGATGGGAGAGGTCGCCGAAGTGTCGGCGATGGCGGAGAACTTCTTCCATCCCGAGCGCGACTACGAGGACCACGTCGTGGTCACGCTGCGCTTCCGCAACGGCGGGATCGGCGTCCTCGAGGCCGGCGGCGCGCACGCCATCGGCTCGACCGAGGGAATCGTCACCGGCGGCAAGGGAAGCATTGCGTACAACGGCGGGAGGAACAGCGTCGTCTACCGCCTGGTCGAACCCGGCTCGGAGACTGTCGACGTGCCCGTCGAGCGCGATGCCGGGCGCGGCATCCAGAGCGAGCTGACGAGCTTCGCGCGTTGGGTGCTCTTCGACGAGACCCCCGTCGTCACCGCCGACGACGGGCGCCGCGCCGTCCAACTGGCCGAGGCCGCGTACCGCTCGGTAGCCCAGAAGCGTGCCATCGCGATTGACGACTGACCGGCACATCCTCATCAACCGCGACTACGCGCTGTTCATGGGCGGCAGCTTCGTGTCGGCGCTGGGATCGTGGTTCCAGGGAGTCGCTCTCGGCTGGCTCGTCCTCGAGCTCAGCGATTCGCCGTTCGCCCTCGGCGTGGTGAACTTCGCGCTCATGGCGCCGCTCTTCTTTTTGGGAATCGCCGGCGGCGTCCTGGCCGATAGCATCAGCCGCCGTACGCTGCTCCTGGGCGGCATGAGTGTGAGCGCCATCGCGCTCGCCGTTCTGGCGGTCCTCGCTTTGACGGGACTCGCCACCGTACCGACGATTGTTGCCGTAACACTCGTCATCGGCTTGACGCAGGCAGTGGTCTGGCCGGCATGGCAGCCGTTCATCAAGGACCTGGTGCCGGTGGACCGGCTGCGCGAGGCGATCGCGTTCAACTCGGCGCGCTTCAATCTCTCGCGCGTGCTTGGCCCGGCGCTCGCCGGTCTCACGATCGCCCAGTTCGGCGCCGGCGTCTGCCTGGCGATCGCCGCGCTGGGGAGCGCCGCCGTCATCGTCGCCACCTGGCTCATTCGTCCGCCGCCGGCGCGACAGTCGCGGGCCGGTCCCTGGCGCGAGGCGCTGGACGAGGGAATTCGCTACGTACGCCACGATTCGATCACCTTGCGCCTGATGCTTGTCTCCGGTGCGTTTGGGTTGCTGGTGCTGCCGTACCAAGCCTTCCTGCCCGCTTTTGCGCGCGATATTCTGAACATCGGCCCGGAGGGGCTCGGCGCCCTCCTTACCGTGATCGGCGGCGGTGCCGTGGTGGGGGCACTCCTGAGCGGGAGTGGTCCCGTCGCGCAGCGCCCCGGGCCGGCGATGGCCGCCTTCGCCGCGCTCGCGGGCGCGGGCCTGGCCGGCTTCGCCGCCGCCTCGCCGGTCGAGTGGCTGCCGCCGTGGGTGGCGATGGCGCTGCTCGCCGTCGCCGGCTTCGGCTCGATCGGCTACTTGACGGCCGCCAACTCGACGCTGCAGTTGCGCGTGCCTGACGCGCTCGTCGGGCGCGTCATGGGCTTGTGGGTGGTGATGAACGCCGGCACGACGCCGCTGGGAAGCCTCGCCGTCGGCGCCCTCGCCGAACGAATTGGCCTGCCACTCGTCGTCTTCGCCACCGGCATCGTCGGCCTCGCGCTCGCCGCCTTCCTGCTCCGCGCCGTCCCGCGGTCCCTGCCCGAAGAAGCGCGGCCTGTTCCCACCGACAAGAAGGAGCCCGTGCGCGCGGCCTAGCTCGTCGCACAGGCGTACAATGGACGCCCTGAGCGACTCTGACGATTCGGGAAAGGGGAGTAGTAATGCCGGTTGACATGAATGGGGTGACGACGGTCGCGGTGGCGGCCGAGCGGGCGGCGGACTTTGCGCGACGCGCCTTTGTCGCGGTCGGCCTGCCGGAAGACGACGCGCGGAAGGCTGCGGTGGCGCTGGTCGACGCCGATCTGCACGGTGTCAGCACGCACGGGATCAAGAATCTCGACACCTACGTGCGGGCGGTGCAGTCGGGGCGCGCCAACCCAAAGCCCAACGTTCGCGTGACCAGCAGCGGTGCGGCCATCAAGCAGATGAGCGGCGACGGCGGCCTGGGGCACGTCGTGTCGCACTACGGAATGGAGGCAGCGATCGCGCTGGCGAAGCACTACGGTATCGGCTGCGTCTTCATGCGCGAGAGCAACCACTACGGCGCGTCGGGCTACTGGGCCAGGTTGGCGGTCAAACACGACATGGCCGGCTTTGCCGTGACTAACGCCGGTGCCGGGATGGCCCCGTGGGGCGGCAAGGTGCCGCTCATGGGCAACAATCCGCCCTCTTGGGCAGTCCCGGCCCGACTGTTCGGGGCGGCCGGCGACAGCACGGCCGGTGACGGAACGGCTGAGAATGGCCAGGCCGGCGCGTTGACCGTCGACGGTGCCGTCTTTCTGGACATGGCGCTCTCGGCCGTCGCCGGCAACCGGCTCGACATCTACCGCCGCCGCGGCCAGCCGGTCCCCTTGGGTTGGGCGCTGGACAAGGCCGGGCAGCCGACGACTGACCCCCGCGCCCGGGCAAACGGCGGCAGCCTCGCGCCCATTGCTGGGTACAAAGGCTTCGGCCTGGCTATGATGCTCTCGCTCTTCACCTCGCTCCTGTCGGACGGCCCCTTCGACTACGACCAGAACCGCACCGACGTGCCTCGCCCCGGCCGCTGCCACTGGTTCATGGCCCTCGACATCGCGCAGCTCGTGCCACTCGAGACATTCACCGCGCGCGTGCACGACGTGGCCGAGCGCGTCCGGACCTCGCCACCCGCGGCCGGCGTCGATCAGGTCTACGCGCCGGGCGACGTCGAGAACGCCTTCGCTCGGCGCCAGCTCGAAACCGGCATCCAGTACGAATCCTTCGTCCTCGACGACCTACGCGCGCTGGCCGCGTCGCTCGGCATCACCCATGACCTGGTGTAATCGACGACCGACGACGGGTGCCGGCAAAAAGCCCGGCGGCGTCGATGTCCTGTAGGGGCGTATCGCCATACGCCCGACCGCCGCCCCTGGGCGTATCGCCACACGCCCCTACAGCCAGTGGCGGTTCCCCGGGGCTCTTGCCTGCACCCACCAACGGCTGTTGGTCGTCGGGCCTCCCTCACATGTCGTACCCTGGTTACTAAACCAAAGCCACGGTGGCACCCGCAGCGACCCTCACTTTGCACTTTGCACTTTGCACTTTGCACTTGGTTGAGACCACACATCTCGAGGCGTCACATGACCATCGACTACGATCTGCTCAAACGCTTGTCGGAGGCGCCGGGTGTTCCATCCCGTGAGGAGCGCATCCGCAAAATCACGGTCGAGGCGCTGCGCCCCCTCGCCGACTCGCTCCAGGTCGACCGCTTGGGAAATGCCGTCGCGCTCAAGCGCGGCGGCGGAGCCGGCGGTGCCCGGCGCAAGGTGATGATCGCGGCGCACATGGACGAGATTGGCTTTCTCGTGCGCCACGTCGACAAAAATGGCTTCCTCTCGCTTCAGCCGGTGGGCGGGTTCGATCCGCGCTCGCTGTTCGCGCAGCGCGTGATCGTCCACGCGTCGCGTGGGCCGGCGCTGCGGGGCGTGCTCATGCCCTCGGCATCGAAGCCACCGCACCTGATGGCCGGCGAGCAGCCGAAGCCGCCAAAGGTGGAGGAGTTCTTCGTAGACGTCGGACTTCCGGGCGAGCAGGTCAAAGAGGTCGTCGAGCTCGGCGACATGGTGACGATGGACCGCACCGTCGAGCGTGCCGGGAATACCATTATCGGCAAGGCGATGGATGACCGCGTCGGCGTCTTTGTCATGATCGAGGCGCTGCGCGCCGTACGCTCGCACGACGTCGACATCCTGGCGGTGGCGACGGTGCAGGAGGAGGTGGGTTTGCGCGGCGCGACGACGGCGGCCTTCGGCGTCGATCCCGACGTCGGGATCGCGCTCGACGTCACGCTCGCCGTCGACGTACCCGGCTCCAAGGAACAGGACCGCGTCTCCCAACTGGGCAAGGGCGTGGGCATCAAGATTATGGACTCGTCGCAGGTTTGCGATCCGCGGTTGGTGGCGCACTTCCGCGATATCGCCCGGCGGGAGAACATCCCGTTCCAAATGGAGATCCTGCCGCGCGGTGGGACGGACGGCGGGGCGATCCAGCGCACACGCGCCGGCGTGCCGTCGATCACGCTCTCGATCCCGGCGCGCTACGTCCACACCGTCAACGAGATGGTGAGCGAGACCGACGTCGAGGCGGCGATCACTCTGCTCGCTCGCTATCTTGAAGTTGCGCACGCGTTCGACTACGCCCACACGATGGATTGACGTGAAGCGTGAAGCGTGAAGCGTGAAGCGACGATCGTTTGTGAATGGGCCACGGTGCCGCACGATGCTGCCCCGAAGTTCACGCTTCACGCTTAACCCGCACAACGGGCAACTCGGAGTAGGTAAGATGCGAACCCTTTCCTCGTTAGAAGTCGTCGTCTCCGGGTACAACTCACCCGAGGGGCCGGCGTTTGACCGGGACGGCAATCTGTTTTTCGTCAACTGGCTGACGAGCTCGATCGTGCGCGTCACGCCGGACGGTGCGGCGAGTGAGTTCGCCAACACCGGCGGCATCCCGGCCGGGCTCGCCTTTCACCGTGACGGCACACTCTACGTCGCCGACGAGGGCGAGCACCTGCACGGCGTGCTCCGCGTCGCCCCCGACGGCCGGATCGCGCCGTGGGTGCAAGAGTTCGAGGGCCGCCCGCTCAACGGGGCCAACGACCTGGTCTTCGACCAGAACGGGATCCTGTATTTCTCCGATCCGTGGGGCTCCTCGTTGGAGCGGCCGATCGGCGCGGTCTATCGGGCGTTTCCGGACGGACGACTCGAGCAGATCGACCGTGGCCTGGCGTTCCCAAACGGCGTCGCGATTAACGCCGATGGCACGGCCGTGTTCCTGGCCGAGACGCTCAAGAACCACATCTTGCGCTACGAGCTCTTGCCTGACGGCCGTGTGGGCCAACGGCGCATCTTCGCCCGACTGAGCGGGAGCCCGGGGCCGGATGGCATGGCGTTTGATGCCGATGGCCACCTGTACGTCGCGCATTGGGGGGAAGGTCGCGTCGACGTGTTCGACCCGTCCGGTGCTGAGGTCGGGCGGATCGAGACGCTGGGGCGCAATACGACCAACGTCGCGTTCGGCGGGCCGGACCGGCAGACGCTGGTCATTACCGAGGTTGAGACGGCATCGGTGTATCGCGTACGCCTCGACGTGCCGGGCCAGCCCCAATTTGTCGAACGACCGCTCTGAGCGCCACATCTCGGGCCGTAACTGCTCCGGTGCCCAGCCGTTATGGCAATTGGAGCCGCACTGAAGCAGCGTGTGGCACGCATCCTGCGCGCTATCCGTGCCAGGTAAGCAGCGTCGAAGTCTCCTTGTCTCTTTGCCTGGAAAGTCTCTTTGCCTGGCATGGCGCTAGACCCATCGAGTGCTTTGCTCGGCGCTACTGCCGGAGCAACCAATGGCTGGTAGACACGCGTTAACCAATCCCGCGATTGATATCGATCGCGACATCCACGATATGGAGCGACTGATCCGCTACGTCGAGCGATACGCGCGTCCTTCGAATGCGCCCGGAGCGACTGTGGAGCGCGCGCGGGTCGCCACGGCCCTGCTGCGGAAACTCCAGAGCACGCTGCACTCCACGATAGCGATCAAGCAGCAGGCGCACGCGTCTCTGCATTTCTCTGCCCAGATGCACTAGCCTTCCTGGTGCTCGCTTCACGCGCCGTCGCCACCCCAGGGGGCGCTGCTATACTTATCACCGATTCTGACGTGCGCGTTAAGGTGACTACACCATGAAGTTGAGGGGCAGAATCGGGTACGCGACGAGCGGCCTGATACTCGCCGGCTTGCTTGTCGGGGGAACCGGTTGCGATGTGATCGCGACGTCTCCGCCGCCGGCTGCCACCGCGCGACCGAAGCCAACGCCACAACCGCAACGGGCGACGGTGCAGGTCAAGCGCGGCACGATCGTCGACGCGATCAAGGTGCTGGGGCGCGTCGTGTCCTCGCGCGAGGCAGATCTCTCGTTCCGCAATAGCGGCCGCATCCGCGAAGTCTACGTACAGCCCGGCGAAATGGTCGAGCCTGGCCAGGTGCTCGCGGAGCTCGACCAGCGCACGCTGCCGTGGGACCTGGCCAAGGCGCGGAACCTGGTCGAGCAGGCGCAGGTCAAGCTATCGGCGGCACAGGCGAAGAGCGTCGTCGACGACACCGCGGTCGACGGCCTGAGTATCGCGTCGGCCGAGATCGGCGTCGAGCAGGCGCAGATTCTGCTCGAAAAGGTGCGGGCAGGCGCGCAGGACTCGGACATTCGGAAGGCCGAAGCCGACCTGGCCAAGGAACAGGCGGCGCTCGATCGCGCGCGCTTCGATTTGCGCGACAAAGAGGTACAGCTTGCCGCCAAGCGAGCCGATCTCGAAGCGAAGGAACGCGGTCCAGACCCCATCATCTTGCTGCAGGCGCGTGCGGATCTCGAGCTGGCCAGAATCGAGCTCGAGGAGGCGAAGGCCGGGCCGCGGCCCGAGGACGTGCGTGCCTCCGAGCTGGCGCTCGAAATCGAGCGGACGAAGCTCGACCGGCTGCGCGATCAGCCAAAGGTGAAGGCGGAGGACCTCGAAAACGCGCGGATCGACGTACTGAAGGCGCAGAATGCGCTGGCCAAGGTCCTGGCCGACATCGACGCCGGGGCGATCAAGGGCGAAGCCAACCGCGATACGGCGGTGCGCGCGGCACAACTGGCGCTGCAGCAGGCGCAAAACGCTTACGACGCCAAGGTGGCCGCCGGCAAGCCCCGCGACGAGGACATCCACCAGCAGAAGCAGGCCGTCACGCAAGCCGAGCTGCAACTGACGAAGGTGAAAAACCCGGCGAGGTACAACGTCGAGGCGGCGCAGGTGGCCGTCACCGCGGCGCAGACCAAGCTCGATCAGTTGCAGGCCCCGCCGACGGAGAACGAGCTCGTCGCGCTCAAGACGCAGATACAGGCGCTCGAGCTTGCCGTCTCAAACCTCATGCAGACTATCGCGGTGGCTGAGGCCAACGTCGCGGCGGCTCAGGCCAAGCTCGACGTCGTGAAGCGCGGCCCAACCGACTTCGAGCTGCAGGACGCGCGCAACCGGCTGGCCCTGGCGCAAAACGCCGTCGCGTCGACGCAGGCACGTCTCAGTACACGCCAGCAGACGATCACGCAGACGCGGGCCGCCTCCGGTTTCGACGTCGAGCAGCTAAGCCGCGCGGTCGAGCAGACCAGCCTCGACGTCCAGAACTACGAGGCGCAGACGGGCGACGTAAAGATCGTCGCGCCGTTTGGCGGCCGAATCATGCGCCTGGCCGCGCGGCCGGGCGATACCGTGCAGGCGTTTTTCCCGGTGATGAACGTCTCGAGCCTCGAAGGGCTTGTGGTTAAAGCCGACATCGCCGAGGCCGATCTGCCTCGCATCGATGTGGGTATGCCGGTCGATCTGACGATGGACGCCTATCCCAACCAGAAGCTCACCGGCCGAATCGACGCGCTTCCCGAACAGGTGGTGGGGCAGGTCGGGCCGGCACCCGAACGGGCGACGCGCATCGTCGTCGACTGGCCGGGTCCCGGCGCCGAGATGGGTATGCTGGCCCGCGTGCAGATCACGCTCCAGATCAAGGACGACGTGCTGATCGTGCCGAACGGCGCCGTCCGCACGGTAGGGAAGCGCCGCTTCGTCGAATATATGGACGGCGAGATCAAGCGCTCGCGCAACGTCGAGCTCGGTATCGTCACCGATCAGGAGACCGAGGTCACGTCTGGCCTGATGGAGGGCATAGTGATCCTGGCCGGACAGTCGTGAGCAGCTCCTGGTTCCCAAACCAAGTCCAAAGTCGAAAGTCCAAGGTCCAAAGTCGCTGCCCTCGGACGTAGGGACTTAAGACTTTGGACTTTGGACCTTGGACTGAGTTTGGGAACCCAAGACTCGAAAGGGGGTCCCACATGGCCGCGGTGGAGGCGTCAAAATCGACCACCGGACGGCGCCGCCTGATCGTCGGGGCAGCGGTCCTCGCGCTCGCGGCCGTGGGAATCGGCGGCGCAGCGGTCGTGCTGCCTCGGAGCGGTCAACCGCTGCCGGATGGCGAGCGCCGGCAGCTCCTCGAGCGGGCCGGACTGCCGTCGAACTTCCCCATCCACCCGTACGCCCGGCGCAGGGCGCAGCCAAGCCAGGGCGGGTTCAGCTACGCGTTGGCTGAGCCAGTGCCGCTGGCGCTCTCCTGGCAGCGCGATTCACTGCGTCGATTCGGCTACGAAGTCTTTCTTGCCGACGTCGAGGGCCAGGACGAGTACCAGCCACACTGGCTCTACTTCAAGGGCACCGCCGGCGAAAGCGGCGCGATCATCATCCGCGCCGACGAGCATGGTCCCTCGTGGGGCACCGAAGTCAAGATCCTCTCCCGCGCCGATGCCCGCCTAATCTCCCCGCCACTCCCGCCCCGCTAATGCAAAGTGCAAAGTGCAAAATGCAGGGCGCACAGCGGACGGTGACTAGCCACTGTCGGTCCTGCATTTTGCATTTTGTATTCTGCACTCCGCTTACGGCGGCCAGGGCCGCGCGAAATTGCTGATGATCGGTCCGCCGAACCGGATGTCGGGCTGCTCGTCGAGGAACTGGTTGCGCCGCGGGTTGTCCAAATCGCGCTCGAAGCGCGGTCCCGGCCAGACGCCGAGGCTCAGGTCGTTCCAGTTGGCGTCGATGTAGGGCACCGGATTGGTCGCGATCGCCCGGCCTCCCTTGCGAATCTCGAGGTGTAGGTGCGGGTTGCGCGTGCAGTTGTACGGCGCGATGCTGTCGCCCGTGTTGCCTACTACCTTCCCCGCCTCGACCACTTGCCCCACCTGCACCTGGCGCGATTGCTCGACGAGGTGGCCGTACATCGCGATGTTGCCGTCGTAGAGCTGAATCACGACGTTGTGGGGCGGTGAGCCGTAGTCGCCGTCGACGGCGATGACGCGGCCTGGCGCGACCGCGACCACCGGCGTCCCGCAAGGGGCCGCGAAGTCGATCCCGAAGTGGATGCCTTGACCCTGCGAGTAGGTCGAGTTGCGTCCCCGGTAGCCACCGGTCGTCACACCATACCAGTGCGTCACGTACCAGGTGGATGGGCCCGGCGGCACCTGAAACGGCAGCCGGTACGACTTGCCGCCGGTACTGGGCGGCGACGGTGGCGGCACCGAAGGTGCCGCCGTGTCGCCGCTTCCGGCCAGGCCGTCGGGCAGCGAGAGGTGCCACAAGCTCCTGTCGTCGGCCGAGACGAACACGATCTGCGAGCCGTCCGGCGAGCAGTCCCAATCGTAGTTGCTCACCCGAAACGTGTGGGTGTCCGGGTCGGTCAACCGGAGCGCGGCGCCGCTCTCCGGCGCAACCGTCCAGATCTCGTGGCTGTGGGCGGCCGAGGCGCGCATGGGCACCACCAGCAGCCGGTTGTCGGCCGTCCAGCGGTAGCTCCCCACCAGGCCAACGCGCCGGCGCAGCGAGCCGTCGGTGCGCGTCGCCCACAGTCCATCGTCGTCGGCGTCGCGATTCCACATCGCGACGTGCGCCACCCACGTGCCGTCGGGTGAGGGCAGCATGCCGACCAAGCGCTTCGAACGGGCGAGCTCGACGAGCGTGCGATCGCGCAGATCGAAGGCCCACAGCGAGGGATCGTCGGCCGCTGCGCGCCGTCCGGAGAGCAGCAGGCGCGCGTTCGGCGTGCCGTCCGGCGCGGGGAGCCACGCCAGCACCGAGCCGTTGACCGGCAGTTGCACGCGGCGCGCCACCTGCCCGTCCGCCCCGGCCACGACGATCGTCGTCGGCGAAAAGGGGGCGGCGGGCCCGGAGAAGCCCATGCCCGGTCCGGCCGGCGCGCCTCCTCGCTGCCCGGTCGCGGCGACGCTATACGCGACGACGGTACCGTCGCGCGGGAAAACCGTGTTGTTCGTCGTCGCCAGTGTCCACTCACGACCGGACGGCACGTGCAAGACATAGGTGTCGCGCCGCGCCGGCCGCGCCGCGGCGACGAGCGTCGATTGCGCGACGTAGTAGCCCCACTCCGGCCGCTCGCGTACCGTCGCGCCGGTCGCCGGATCGAGGCTCCACGTCCCGCCCAGCGCCGGCGCCGGCTGATCGTAATACAGCACGCGCGAGCCATCATCCGCCCACGCCGGCTGCACGATGCCCGAGACGCCGAGCGGCGAGAGCGCCGGAGACGGCGGCGGCGCCGCAACGGCGGGCACCGCCGGCGTTTCGGGCGCCGGCGCGGCGGTTTCGGCCGCCGCGCCGGTGGGGACCACGTCTCGCCCAGGCGCCGCGGTGTCTGGCTGCGGTACTTTCCTCCCGCACGCGGACGCTGCCGTCGCCGCCGTCACCGCCGCCAATCCCCCAAGTACCCGCCGCCGGCCGCTACGGCCCGTCGTCCCCTCTCCCAAAGGGAGAGGGAGTCTCGGCGGTCCCGCGTCCGGCAACACGTGCGGCGGCAGTATGCCGTCCCTGTTCCTTCCGTTACCCGGCTCCACGCGCGCATCGTGGCAGTCACGACACATGGCAAACGTGCTCTTTCGGCAATGAGGATGAGATTGAGTCGCTCTGACTACCTGCCTCGACAGGTCGCAGAGGGCGACGAACCAAACCGAGTCCAAAGTCGAACGTCCGGTGTCCAAAGCATGCGGTATCGGGCGCTCGACCTTGGACTGTGGACCTTGGATTTTGGACTGAGCATAGAGTGTACGTGTCCGCACGCATGACCGCTTTCACCCGGCACCATTCGGCGATGTGTTAGCGCACATTTAACGTTCGGTCCGCGCCGCGCTCGCTATCGCCATGTCGCCGACTGCGTGTTAAGGGGCCCGATTTTGGGACGTCATCGGCGAGGGGCTCAAGCCGATGTGGGACGGCCGTGGGACGGCCGGCAGACTGCCCGCCAATTGGCGGCGTCGATCAAACCCCAGATCGAGGCGCTCCTGGTGTCCCAATCAGTACGCTGATCGAACCGCCGAGGCACACTGCGATGGTTGAGGGAAGCGCAGCGCTTCCTCGTTCGGCGCGGCTGTGGGTTCAGACAGCGCAGGAAACGGGAGAGCGTTGCCCCGATCACCGCCTATTCGTGGGGATCGGTGTCCGTCCGTGATTTCTCTTCGTGAATCGTCGCCTACGCCGCCGACCGGTCGCGCGCTTCGGGCGAAAGCTTATACCCAAAGCCACGCACGGCGATGATGCTGGGCGCTCGCGCGTTGGCCTTCTCGAGCTTCGCGCGCAACCGGTGGATGTGCAGATCCATCGCCCGACCGACGCTGGCGTCGCCATAGCCCCATACTTGATGCGCCAGCTCCTCGCGTGAGAGCACCTCGTCGGGCCGGCTGGCCAGCGCGCGCAGCAACCGGTACTCGGTTGGCGTGAGGTGCAGCGCTTCTCCCCCGAGCGCGACGCGTCGCCGGCTATGGTCGACCACCAACTCGCCGACACGCTGCTGTTCGGGTGGTGGCGCCTGGGGAGCGCGGTACCCCGCCGGCACGCGCGCCGAACGCCGGAGCAGCGCCTCCACGCGCGCCTCAAGCTCGTCGGGGTTGAAGGGCTTGCCGACATAGTCGTCGGCGCCGAGCTTGAAGGCGAGGACGCGATCGCGCGATTCAGTGCTCTCGCTCACGATGATGATCGGCGCCTCGGTCCTGGCCTTCAGGTCGGCGCAGAGGACGAGACCATCGGCATCCGGCAATGTCAGGTCGAGGATGATCAAGTCCGGAGGTGAGTCCTGCACGGCGCTCTTCGCTTCGGCGGCGGTAGAGACGCGTCCTACCTGGTACCCACCCGACTCGAGCAGTCCACTAAGTGCTTCGGCGGTCTCGGTATCGTCCGCGACAATGAGAATGGTTACTCCCTGTCTGATAGATGGACTGATCATCAATGTAGTTTCCTAATCGTCAAGACTTGTGCTTCGTTGTCCCTCTGGCGACCTCCACCAAGCGATACACAGTTCGATTGTCCTCGATTGTCCGGCCAGCACAGTGATACACCTGAGCCGCAAGGAGCGCGCGACCCCCACGCCACTTCACAGCACGCGCGTTCTCTGCCGCACGACACAACTGCCCCTAGGCAGATAGTAAGCCAAGCGAGATGCTTTCGGGTGTCTCTTCGCTTCCAACTTCCTGACAAATGGGCGCATGTTGCGTGAAGGTTCGTTGCCTTTCCGCCAAGTGACGCGTAAGCCGGCGCTCCCGTGCCGCCGCGGTGTGCTTGCCCGATCATGGCGCGGGTTGCCGTTCGTGGGCCCGCGGCGGTAACGTCCCGCTGGGAGCGGTAAAGTACCGATAGGACAGGAACGCGGGTGGACGAAGGACGCGGGCCACAGCCACAACCAAGCGACGAGGCGCTGGCCGCCCGGGTTGCCGCGCGCGATGCCGCCGCGTTGGCGGCGCTGTACGATCGGTACGCTCGACCGGTGTACAGCATGGCGGCCTATTCGCTGGGCACTGCCGACGCCGAAGAGGTGGTGCAGGACGTTTTCTTGAGCTTGTGGAACAAAGCCGGCCAGTTTGATCCGGCCAGGAGCTCTTTCGGTGCGTGGTTCATGGCCATCGCCCGGCATCGTGTGCTCGACGAACTGCGGCGGCGCGGCTATCAGCAGCGCCTGCTTGCCGGCGAGACGGCAGACCGCCTGCTGGCAACCACCGTTGACGAGTCGGCCGACGTCGCCGAAGAAGCGTGGCAGCGTCAGCGCGGTGAAGCCGTCGCACAGGCGCTGCGTGACCTCCCGGATGAGCAACGCCGCGTGCTGATGCTGGCGTACTTTGCCGGGCTCAGCCACTCGGCGATGGCGCACCACCTCGGCTGGCCGCTCGGTACGGTGAAGAAGCGTATCCGGCTCGGCTTGCAGAAGCTGCGCCGGGCGCTGGCGCCGCCCGCGGGCGTGCTCTCGGACTCGCCGGCGATGACGCATTCTTCGGCAACGCGGATCGTGCCGGGTCCGGCGGCTCCGACCGCGGCCGCGGCTTCACCGCAGCATGCCGTCGAGCCGTCGCCGGTGAGCCGCCCGACGGCGGCCGGGACGGGATAAACTCGGATGTCACCCACAGAGTCGACGCAAGCGATGCAGGCCATGCGGGCAACGCACGTGACCGGGGCGATGAGTTGTGACCAGGTGCAAGCGCTGAGTGATGCCTACGCCGCCGGTGCGCTCACCGCGCAGGAACACGAGCGCGTCGACCGGCACCTCGTCGGTTGTGCTGCCTGCCGCCGGCACGTGGCCGAGAGTGTTGAGGTCGCCTCGACGCTCCCACTCGCGCTGGCGGCCGCGTCGTCTCTGCGCCTGCCGGCAGGGCTGCGCGATCGCGTGCTGCACGCCGTCGAGGCGAACGCCATTGATCGACCCCGGCGACGGGATGAGCCGGGGCGTCGCACACCGGGCGTGGTCGTGCGCTGCCGTCGCTCTGCAGCGCTCCGTACCATCGCCGCCCTCGCGGCCGCGCTGGTGCTGGCATTGCCCGTCGGCCTGGGCGTTCAGCTTGGCGTGGCGCTTGCCCGCGAACGGGCGCTGCGCTCCGAGCTCGCTTCGCTAGTCGGACAGCAGGAGGTCGTGCTGGAGGTGGTCGACGCGCGACAGACGGTGAAACGGCTGCTCGTCCCGCCCGAGGGAGGCGCATCGTCGAACGCGCCCTACGGCAAGCTCTATACCCGCCCCGACATGCCCCACGTCGTCGCGATGGCCGGCCGCCTACCACCGCTGTTACCCGGGTACGCGTACCATCTGTGGGTGCGCTACCAGCGGCAGGACCAACTTGCCGGGGTGCTGCTGGTCAATCAGGGCTTTGGCCTGCTCGTCTTCGACGCCGATCGCGACGGCCCGGTCTACGAGGTCGCCTGGATCACCGCCCAGCCGCTGCAGCCGGCCGGAGCGGCGCTCGCCTCCACCCCGTCCGGCACCACGATCCTGCGCTGGCAACAGCCGCCCGGCTCCTGATCCTGATTCGGTTGCGGGACGCCTCATCGCCTGAGGTCATCCCTACGCAAAGGGATCCAACCGATCCCACCGCGAGTAAGAGAAGAGCAGGCGGTACGTTGCGCGGCCGGCGGCGCGCGGGCGGAGAGCGCCCGAGCGCGTGAGCCTGCCGATGCTGCTGTCACGCGGGGAGGATTGATATGCTGGGCAGGAAAACGGTAGCTGAGTTGATCGACGGGAACGTGCGCGGCGCGCATCATGGGGATGAGCATCGCCGGCTCAGGCCGGTGAACTGGGCGCGCATCGTCGCAATCATAGTGGCATTCGCCGCGCTCGCCGCTTGGGCCGTGTTCGCCGCCGGCGCCGGTGCGCAGCAGGCGGTCGTCGTCAACGTCGATCTGGATGAGTGGTCGGTCATGCCCGACAGGCTAAACGTTCCTGCCGGCGTCCCCGTACGCTTTGTGGCCACGAACAAGGGCTCGATCACGCACTCGTTGAGCATCGGCGGCGTCAACGCGCAGACGGCGCTGTTGGCTCCCGGCCAGAGCGCCGGCGTCGAAGTCGTCTTCAGCCAACCGGGGACGGTAGCGCTCTTTTGCCCGGTGGGTGGTGGCTCACACCGCCAACGCGGGATGCAGACCGACTTCGAGGTCGCGGCCCCGAGCGGGCAGACGGTACAGACGGTGCCTGTACCCCCGACGCCGACGGCCGTGGTGTTGACCGCGCCTGGCGCCGACGTGGATCGCGTCGGGCTGCCGGAGAACTATCGAGAGCGGTTAGTCCAGTTTTACGTCTTTGACCGCGCGGACAATCGCCAGGTCCGCTCGGTGTTCGTCAACCTCACCGGCGCGCAGGTGCGCGAAGGGCAGCCGTACCCTTACGGCACGATCCTCGTGATGGAGACCTACCGTGCCCAACTGACGCCGGAGAATCAGATTGCGCTCGACGCAAGCGGCCGCTACATCCGTGGCGACCTGGCCGGCATCTTCGTCATGCGGAAGGAGCGCGGCTTCGGCGAAAAGTACGGCCACGACCGCACCGGCGAGTGGGAGTTCGTCGCCTACCGGCCCGACGGCAGCGGGTTCTCGACTCCGCCGGAGCGGAGCCAGGCGTGCGCCCAGTGTCACCTCGCGGTGTCTGACGCTCAGCGCGACTGGGTCGTGCGGGCCAACCTGTTCTTTGCCTCCCGCGCCTCGGGGCCGGTCCTACCCGCCGGCATCGGCGCGCTGCCACGCACCGGTGGGGACGCCGTCTCTGCCGCACCGGCGACGACCGCGAGCGCGCGCTACGTTGCCCTGGCGCTGGCCGGTCTCGCGCCGGCAATTGTCTTCGCCGGCACGGCGCTCCGCATGCGCTCCCGCCGGCGGCGCCGCTGAGTGGAATCGGCAACAGCGCGTACGGGCCGCATCCCCAAGACGGCGGGTGTCCGGAGCTGCTGATACTGTAGGCGAAATCCGCCGACCGGCGCCTGTGGCGGCGTAGGGGCGCGATTGATCGCGCCCCTACAGGACCGTGCCGTACCCGGTGCCGGACTTCTCCAACAGTATCACGTGCTGCCTGCACCCCAAAACGGTAGCCCTGTGGCCGTCGGCGTAGAATTCACGTAGACGGCGTGACGAGGGTCTGTCTCCGCGGCCGGTAATGCGCTCCTGATCCGCCGTACCGGCCGGCAGGCGAACGTTCGGCCCGGCGGCCCGGCGGCGAGGCCCGCGCAGTGCCGGCGCCCGTTCGGCTAGGATAGAAAGAGACGTATGGTGACGAACGACGGCGCGGCGCGCCCGCGGGTGCTTGTGGTCGACGACGATGCCAGTATCACCGCCTTTCTCAAGCGGGCGTTGGCCTACGAGGGGTACCAGGTGGAGATCGCCGGCGATGGGCCGTCGGGGCTCGCGGCCGCGCTCGACAGTCCTCCCGACCTGGTGGTGCTCGACATCATGCTGCCGGGACTCGACGGCATCGAGGTGCTCCGCCGCCTACGCGCCGGCGAGAGCGACACTGGGCGGCTGCCCATTCTGATGTTGACCGCGCGTGACGAGGTCTCCGATCGAGTCGCCGGGCTGGATGCCGGCGCGGACGACTACCTGGTCAAGCCATTTGCGCTCGAAGAGCTGACCGCGCGTCTGCGGGCGCTGCAGCGACGCTTCGAACCCGAATCGCAGCGTGTGCTGCGCTTCTCCGACCTGATGGTCGATACCGCATCACGTGAAGTGCGCCGCGGTCCCCTCGCCATTCAACTGACGACGAAAGAGTACGAGCTGTTGACCTACTTTATGCGTCACCCGCGCCAGGTGCTGACGCGCGAGCAGTTGCTCGAGCGCGTGTGGGGGTTCAATTTCGAGGCCGAAACCCACGTGCTCGAAGTGTACGTCGGCTACCTACGCAACAAGCTCGAGTCTCCCCCGCCGGGCTCGGGCGGCGCCTCCCTCAACCGGCTCATTCACACCGTCCGCGGCGTCGGTTACGTGCTGCGGGAACCGTGAGCCATCGTATGCCGCTGCGTCTGCGCCTGACACTGCTCTCGACCGCGCTCGTTGGCGTGACGTTGCTGGTGTTCGGCCTCTTCGTCTACTTCATGCTGGCTCGGACGCTGACTGCCGAAGTGGACGGCGCCCTCATCGACCGAGCGCGCGTGATCCGCAGCTCCGTCAACGTGAGTGCCCCGTCACCCGGCGTGATCAGTGTCGAGCTGCCAGGCGTCGACGCGGTTGCCGTTGGTGGCGCTCTTGTGCAGGTTGTCAACCGCGAGGGGACGGTTCGTGCCCGGTCTGAGACGTTGGGCCACCTCGTACTGCCTGTCTCGTCCGAAGCGAGGGCGGCGGCCCTGAAGCGGCGCGGCTACTTCGAACTGGTACAGCTCGACGGGGCTGACTTTCGCTTGTACAGCTCGCCGCTCATCCTTGCCGGCGAGCCCATCGGCGTCCTGCAGGTCGCGCGGCCTATCGGACCGACCGAGCAGACGCTGGCGCTGCTGCGCCTGGTGCTGCTGGCGGGTGGCGCGGCAAGCATTGTCGTGTGCGCGCTGATCGGCCTGTTGGTCGCGCGCGCCGCACTGCGACCCATCGATCGGTTGACGCGTGAGGCCGAGCAGATCGGCGCATCGCAAGATTTCGGCTCGCGCGTCATCACCGGGGCCACCGCGCCGAAGGTGAGGCGGCGCTGGCTCCGCCCGGCAGCCGACGAAGTGGGCCGCCTGGCGGCGACGTTTAACAGTATGCTCGACCGCCTGCAGACCGCGTACGCGGCGCTGCAGAACGCGAATAAGCGGCTCGAAGCAACGCTCGAATCGCAGCGGCGGTTCATCGCCGACGCCTCGCACGAGCTCCGTACGCCGCTCACGACCGTGCGGGGCAACGCCGCGCTCCTGCGCCGCTTCGACGCCCTCACGCCCGAAGATCGCCTCGCCGCCGTCGACCAGA
>JACQGX010000363.1 GCA_016199265.1 Chloroflexota bacterium
GAGACGGAGCACCCGCCGACGCTGCCGCTGGCGCTCCCCGCGCAGAGTGCCCAGGATGCCGGCGATCGTGCAGTGCGGCTCAACTGGGCGCGGTCGCTCAAGCTGGGCGGCGGCGAGGTTGAGTACGACGTGCGCGTCTTCGCCGACCGTCGGTGCACACAGCTCCTCGTTCAGGCGCAAACGAAGGAGACGTCGCTCCTCTACGAGGTGGAGGAGATGAATCGCATGTACTTTGTCGAGGTACGAGCGATGGACGGCCACCGGCGGAAGAACCCCAACACCTGGTACCCGGCAACGCGCTCGAACTTCGTGCTGGTGCCGGAGACGCAGTACGGGTGGTACGGCGTCCTGTGAAGCCAAGCTGCGCCACCCGTCGGTGGGGGCATCATGCGTGGGTTGATCGCCATGGTTGAGCTGCCGGGAGCAGCGTGAGCCAAGGAGCGTGACACAGGTTCGGCAATCACGGTGTTCGCGCAGTAGGCGTCGAGGAGCGGTACGCCAGGGCCAACCGCGAGGTGTTCGGCGGGTAGCCGCACCGAGGAGCAGCTCAGGGAACTGGCCATGGCGCAAACCGGCGCGGCGGAGCAGCTCAAAGAGCTGGCACGCGCCCAGACTCTCACGGAGGAGCAGCTCCGCACGCTCCTAGGCTGGCAGGTAGGCGAGGACGGGCGACGCAAGGGCGAGCGCTACGAGCGTGCTCTCGTCCGGCGAGCAGCGGTGCTGCTCAACGGCGGAGCCGGGGGCAGTACCGACGAAGACGCGATCCGGCGCCGGCTCACCGAGGCGCTCGTCCCGGCGCTCGGCGGCGAGCTCCTCCGCCCTGATGAGGATCCGTTCCTGGCCGGCCTCATCTGGTGGAAGGGCGACCATGTGGCGGTGATTGAGGCCTCGCTGGTGGTCGACGAGGACGACGTGAACCGTGCCCTCGCCCGCGCGGAGACACTGCGACGCACCGGGGCAACGGTCGTGCCGGTGGTGGTCGGCGACGTTTGGGATCGTCTCGGCACGCGGGTGTGGGCGCAGGCGCACCGCGTGGAGTGGAAGGTGGGCAACGAGCTGTCCGACGGTCTCATCGCCTTCCGCCGCCTGTCGGGCTGACGCGGGACTCACCTCAACTTCCTACCGCTCTACCCCAAGCTACGCTTCGAGCCGGCGGGCCTGGTTGATGGCGGACACGCAGATGGTGACGACGGTGTCGGTGTTCATCACCAGCGCATGCGTATCGTCGCGGTTGCCGGAGAGCTCGACCAGGCAGG
This sequence comes from Chloroflexota bacterium, assembly GCA_016199265.1. GTDB lineage: Bacteria > Chloroflexota > UBA11872 > UBA12225 > UBA12225 > JACQGX01. The sequence continues at coordinate 1,257 of JACQGX010000363.1, forward strand.
CGATCGGCGCGCCTTGCTCGGCGGCGTACTGGAACAGATATGGCTGCGGCTGCTCATACCGTCTGACCTGTTCCATGTTCACCTGCTGATACGGGCCGCCATACGGGCGCTGCGTCAAGAAGCGGTCATTCAGGCGCTCGCCGATTTCTCGGTGGAGCGCGTGCATGCGTTCCAAGTCACCGCGGTGTGACAGGAGCAGGATGTAATGGGCGGTGTGCAGGTCGAGCACGCAGCGTGGGCGGTACCGCTGGATGAGGGCTTGAATGATCTGCGTCTCCGGCTCCGACGCCGGCCGCGCGCCCTTGTAGTTGTAGTCCCACGGCACCGAGACATCCTGATGATCCGGCAGGTCCGCCCAGCCGCAGTCGAAGTTGCGGTTGACGTCGACGCCGCGCGCGTTCTGCCGCACGAAGTGGTCGTAGCCGTACGGGTTCTGGATCGGCAGCAGCTTGTAATGGAAGCCGTCGACCGGCACGCCGTCGAGGGTGGAACGCTCGCACAGCAGCTCGGCCAGGCGGAGCAGGCCGTAGGCGTTTTCCTATTCCCAGCCGTGGATCGCGGCGCCGAAGTAGAGCGTGGGGAGGCCCTCGTCGCCGAGGCCGATCGACCACATCTGGCGTCCATCGCTGCACGGCGCCTCGGCGCTGAGGCGGAGCTGCGGATGGCGTGCCGCCAAGGCGTGCAGCGCGGCGACGAACTCGTCGTAGCTGAGCTTGCGCGGGTAGTGCCGGCCGAAATGAACCGACCGGCCGATGGCGTTCCCGATGAAGAGATACTTGTTGGCGCTCCCGCTCGCGTTGAAGAACGGCCGGCCGGGTGAGAGCAGGTCGAGCGCCAGCATGCGGCCGTCGCCGACGCACTCCTCGACGAGCACGGCGCCGCCGTTGACGTTGGAGGTGGCCAGGATGCGCATGCGCTCGGATTCGGCCACACCCATCACCTGGCGCTGCAGCATCTGGTTGGCGTACTGCGGCTCCGGCGCACCGGATACGGTGCCGTGCCAGGGGATAGTATCGCCGGGGGCAAATCCTTTGGTCACGTCGCACTCGACGGCGATCTCCATCGCCGGCACAATCCGGTCGGCGACGTGCGTCTTGCTGAAGTGGAGGCGGCGGGACTGAGCATACTCGAAGAGGCCGGAAATGACCTGTCCGCCGCCGCGGGCATATGCCTCGACGGCCGCGTAGTCGAGCTTGGGCAGATTGGTGCCGGCGTGCACCAGCGTGATCACGTGATCGTAGGCGCGGAGCGCGTCGACGTCGTGCGCCTCCGTCGTGAAGTCGCGTACCGTCAGCCGGCCGGGATACAGGAGGTCGAGGTCCTGGGCGGTCGCGCCGCGGGGACTGTCGGTGAGCAGAAGAATCGTTTGTGGCCCTGGCATCGCGTATAGGATAGCGCCTGCGGCGGATCGAGCACAACGCACCGGGTGAGGGGAATCTTGGCTGGCGGTATTGCCCGTGCGGGTGCCCTGGCGGCGCACATCGTGCTGGACGCCGCCGGACCCATTGCCAAATGCATAGGTTGGGCCTATCATATAGGCTGAACCGATACAAGAAAGAAGCCGGCGATGAGGGCGTTGCTGCGCCTCCTGGCGTTCATGCGGCCCTACTGGTGGGGCACGCTGGTGTCGATCGTGCTCATCTTCGTGCTCACCACGTTCCGGCTCGGACCGGCGTGGTTCACGAAGCTCATCATCGACGAGGCCGTGCCCCAGCGGGACGTGCCCTTGGCGCTGTGGTTCATCGCCGGGCTGCTGGGGATAGCCCTGCTCACCAATGGCCTGAACGCCCTCGAGCTCTATCTCGAGCAATGGGTGGGCCAGCGCGTCATCTTCGACCTGCGGGGCACGCTGTACGACCACCTGCAGTCGCAGAGCATGAGCTTCTACGACGCCCACCAGACCGGGCAGCTCATGTCGCGCGTCACCAACGACGTCAATCAGGTGCAGTTCTTCCTCACGCAGGGGCTGGCGCGTCTGGTCAACACCTTCGTCACGATCGGCATCAACGTCGCGATCATGGCGTACCTCGACCCGCTGCTGACGGCGGTGGCGATGCTGGCAACGCCGCTGGTGATCTACTTCCAGAAGCGGCTGGCGCGGCTGATGAACCTGTACCGCGTCATGTTCCAGCGCCAGGCCGACATGGCCGTCGTCATTCAGGAGAACGTGGCCGGCATCAAGCTGGTCAAGGCGTTTAACCGCGAGCCGTATGAGGCCGGCCGCTTCGACGACGTGAACTGGGACATCCGCGAGAAGCGCATGGCGACGACCCTCAGCCGTTCGGCCACCGACGCCGGCCAGGAGTTCGTCACCTACCTCTCGGCCATCTTCATCATCGGCCTGGGCGGCTGGCGGGTGATGGAGGGCGCGATCACGATCGGGTCGCTGGCCGCGTTCTACAGCTACGTGCTCGCCATGTGGGCGCCGGTGCGCTGGCTCTCGTTCATCAACTCGTTCGCGCAGCAGGCGATGGCGGCCGGCGAGCGCATCTTCGAGATTCTCGACACGCCGCTCGATGTCGCGGAGAAGCCGAACGCGGTGGCGCTCCCGCGGCTGCAGGGGCGAATCGAGCTGGACCACGTGTCCTTCGCCTACGGCAGCAATCCGCCGCTGCTGCGCGACGTGAGCTTTGTGGCCGAGCCGGGCCAGACGGTGGCGCTCGTCGGCCGCTCCGGCTCGGGTAAGACGACGACGGTCAACCTGATCCCGCGCTTCTACGATCCCGACGAGGGCCGCATTATGGTGGACGGCCACGACGTGCGCGACGTGACGCTGCGCAGCCTGCGCGACCAGATCGCGCTCGTGATTCAGGAGACGTTCCTCTTCGGCGCCAGCGTCAAGGACAACATCCGCTACGGGCGGCTCGACGCCACCGACGAGGCGATCGTCACGGCGGCCAAGCAGGCCTACGCGCACGAGTTCATCACGCAACTCCACGACGGCTACGACTCGTGGACGGGCGAGGGCGGCGTCCTGCTCTCACGGGGCCAGCGGCAGCGAATTGCCCTGGCGCGGGCAATCCTGAAGGACCCATGCATCCTGATCCTCGACGAAGCGACCTCCGACGTAGATACCGAGACCGAGGTGTTGATCCAGCGTGCCCTTGAGAAGATCATACAGGGGCGGACGACCTTCGTGATTGCCCACCGGCTCTCCACCATCCGCCACGCCGGCCAGATCCTCGTCCTCAACCATGGGCGAATCGTCGAGCGGGGCACGCACGCCGAACTGCTCGCCGCCGGCGGCCACTACCGGCAACTCTATGACGCCCAGTTCGCCGGCCAGGAGGTGGCGCAGGCGCAGATCGACCGGCTGGCCGCTATCGCTGGTTGAGGCGCCCGGGGCGAACAGATGCCCTGCCACGCGGTCTGCACGTCTCGCCCGCAACACCCCGGACGAGGGCTACGCGGCGAGCCTACACCCAGCCGGGATCGCCGCGCCGCGAAAGCAGCCGGCCGCCATCGCAGACGATCGTCTGGCCGACGACGAAAGTGCATTCCTCCGAGGCCAGAAACAGCGCCAGCGCCGCCACCTCGCTTGCGCGGCCGGCGCGCCGCACCAGCGTCGCAGCACTGGCGTCGACCTCCGGCGGCACCTCCTCGTGGGCCACGTAGATGGGGCCGGGCGCAATCGCGTTGACGATAATGCCGTGTGGGGCCAGATCAATGGCCATGCTGCGGGTGAGTGAGACGCCGCCGCCCTTGGAGGCGGCATAGGGGGCGTTATGGGGCAAGGGGACCCAAGCCTGGATCGCCAGGACGTTCACGATACGCCCACAACCGCGTGGCACCATGTGGCGCGCCGCGGCCCGGCCGCAGTAGAACATGCCGTCGAGGTTCACCGCCAGCGTCTGCCGCCACACCTCAGTGGCCGTTGCGGGGAACTCCACCCGGGGCGGCGCGCTCAGCGCCGCGTTGTTCACCAGGATGTCTACCTGCCCGAACGCCCGCAGCGCCGCGTCGACGAGCGCCTCACAGGCCGCTTCGCGGCTCACGTCGGTGGGCACCGGCAGCGCCTCGCCGCCGGCCGCCCGGATCTCCGCCGCCGTACGCTCCAGCGTCCCTACATCGCGCTGCGCGATGACCACCCTGGCGCCCTCCAGGGCGAACCGCCGCGCGATGGCGCGCCCGATCCCCTTGCCGCCGCCCGTGACGATCGCGACTCTCTCAGCCAATCGCATAGCGTCCCCCAATCACCTGGCCCGGCGCGGCTCGACGGGTGTGCACGCCTCCCATCTGCGTCCCCTCCTCAAGTGCCGCCGCTTTGGCGGCGCCCTTGCATACTGCAGACGTTACCAGACCTCGCGCCCAGCGCGAGCGGGAGCGGGCCTCGCGAGTCGTCGCGCGACACCCCTTCAGCGCTTTGAGACTGTCCCCAACTCAGTAAGACATGCCGGCCTTGCGTCGCCCATCATCGCCGGGGGCTAAAGCCGCCCGGCTCCGTGAACAAAGCCAGCTCAAGCAGGCTCGCTGAAGGGCGCATGAGCGTCCTTCGTTGACGGAGCCGGGCGGCTTTAGCCCCCGGCGGGCCTGCCCTCGTGAGGAGGGTACTCACTGTGGGACAGTTTCTCCAGAGCTCGGTCCACAGGCCGCGGCTGCCCTCACCCTAGCCCTCTCCCAAAGGGAGAGGGGACGCAGGGGCACCGCTCTGCCGCTTTGCCCTCGCGCCCTCGCGCCCTCGCGCCACTCACCGGAACGTGGCGCCGCAACTGGCAGCGGCCTGCTCTATCTGCCCGCGCACGTCACGCAGGTACGCCGGCTGTTGCTTGCCGTCCCGGAAGATGTCGTTGAGGATCGGCTGGAACACCGCGATCATCTCCTGGTAACAGAGGAACTGCTGGTTCACGGTCACGTAGGGCTCGGTACCTGCCAGTGCCTCCTGCACCACCTTGAGGTTGACCCTCTCCAGCACCGGATAGCGCCCGCGGACGAGCTTCACCCACTCGTCCAGCGCCGACTGGCGTGGCGGTAGGTAGAGCGTGATCCGGGATTGCATCCGGATGTACTCGGGGCCGGACAGGAACTTCACCAGCTCCCAGGCCGCGGCGCGGCTCTGGCTGCCCCGCCACATGCCCCAGCCGTCGGTCGTGCCCCAGGAGGCGCGGCGGGCCAGCCCGCGCGGCATGGCCAGGATGTCCCACTCCGCCGACATCTTCGCTGCCACGTCGATCAGCGCGTGCATCCCGTCCTCGGCGGTGGCGATGCGCCCCTGCGCCAGCCCGTCGCGGAATGACGACCACCCCTGCTCCTGCTCCTGTCGGCGCTGGATGAGCGTGTTGTCCTGGAACATGCGGTCCCAGATCCACTGCCACGCCTGCATCGCCGGCGGCAGGTGGAGCGCCGCCTTGGTGCTGTCCTTGGGATCGACCATGGACCCCCCGTAGGCGAGCAGGTGCGGCTGGTAGCGGGTGAAGGAGGCGTACGGGATGCGCCCGCCGAACACCGGCTGGTCGCCGGTGCGGGTGAGCCGCTTCAGCAGGGCCGCGTAATCGTCGTGATTCCAGGTGGCGGCGGGCACGCGCTGGCCGGCACGCTCGAACATCGCCTTGTTGTAGTAGACCACGCCCATGTTGATGTACTTGGGCATGCCGTAGCGGAACGTGGTGTTCGGGATCTGGAAGCCGTCCCACTGCCAGCGGGCGAAGTCGTCGACGTCGCTCTTCTTGAGGTCGCGGACGTGGTCGTTCATGTTGACCAGGATGCCCTTGGCGCCGAACTGCCAGAACCACTGGTCCCACGCCTCGAACACGTCCGGCCCCACGCCGGCTGCCCAGGTGGCGGTGAACTTCTCGTTCCAGGTTCCGGTCACCGGCTGGTACTCCACGTCAATCTTCGGCTGCCTCTGCCGGAAGAGCGGCAACGCCTCCTGCACCAGCGGGTCGTACTCCGGCCGGCTGCGGTGGCCGAGCATAATCTTGGCCGGCGCCGCCGTCTGGCCGCCGGTGGCCGGCGCGCCGCGGCCGAGCGGCCCGCAGGCGGCGGCGACAGCGGCGCCGGGCAAGATCGTCTGGGCGATTGCTGCGCGTCGGGTGCTTGCCATCGTGGTTCTCCCTTCGGTAACTCACCATGATCCGTCGGCACCAGCCGCCGGAGCACGCATACCGTCTTTCGGGCTACTAGCCAGGTGAGCCGAGACGGTGCAGCCCGGCCAGCCGGCCGAAACGCTGCTGTGTGCCCGTGCCGCGGTGATTCTTCCCGGCGTAGGCACCGCCCATTGTAGGCCAACGCCACGACCATGTGCAAACGTTGTTAACACGCCGGTTGGTATCCGCTTCCAGTGTGACCCGCCGCACCGTCGCGAGCGCGCCTCTGGCAGCCGGCCCGTCGTCCGCCGGCGCGGGAAAGCGGGAGAAGGGCCAGACCGCATCTGGCTTGCCGGTGCCGCCTCGGCCCGATACAATGTGCCTCGCCGCAAACGTTGCCAGTCTGCAGGCGTCCCTGTGGAGGACGTGAAAGCGGTAACAGGAGCACCACGAGGCGTGGAGCAGCGAGGGAGTCAAGCCGCGGTCGGGGCTACCCGGGGAGGGGATCTCCGCATCGAGCGGATCGAGGTCTTTCCGGTCAGCGTGCCCCGCCGCGCCACCTGGATGCTCCAGCGTGGACGCACCGGCGCCGCCTCCATCTTCACCATCGTGAAGCTGACCACCACCGAAGGCGTCGTGGGGTGGGGCGAGGCCGTGACGCTGGTGAGGCCCTTCGATCGCATCATCAGGGATCATCTGGTGGCCCTTGCCGTCGGCCGCAGTCCCTTCGATCTAGTCGGCCTCCACGGGGCAATGGACCGGGTGGAAATGCTCGCCAACGAGCGAGTCGGCTCCTGGAACCCCGGTCGCGCCGCCGATCGCTGATCGCTGGGGGAGGCGGATGAAATCAATTCGTTGCGCGGTGATCGGAACAGGGCATGGGATGGCACACGTCGTACAGGTGCTGGCCCACCCCCAACTCGAGCTGGCCGCGGTGTGCGCGGCCACGCCGGCGACACTGGAGTACCTGCACGGCAAGCCGGTGCCGGACGATCTGGAGAGCGTCACGTTCACGGCGCCGCGGGCGGAACTGATCCGCCGCGCGCGCCGGTACCCGGCGCTGGCGCAGGCGCGGCTGGTCACCGACTATGAGGCCGTGCTGTCGATGGACGACGTCGACGCGGTGATCCCGGCGGTGCCGGTCTATCTCAACGCGCCGTTCGCCGTACGGGCGCTTCGGGCCGGCCAGCACGTGCTGGCCGCCAAGCCGTTTGCCATCACGGAGGCGCAGGCGGTCGAGCTGTACCAGGCGGTGGAGGCAGCGGATCGCGCGTTCGTGCTTGGCTTCGAGTTCCGCCGCTCGCCCCTGATGCGGCGCGTCCGCCGTGTTGTCGAGTCGGGCGAACTGGGCGACGTCCACCAACTGTGGTGGAACATGTACCGCATGCCGCTCCGACCGACTCCCGCACGCCGGGAACGGAGCGGCGGCGCCTACCTGGCCGAGTGCTGCCATTGGTTCGATCTGTTCGACTACTTCCTCGGCGGCGCCCGGTTCAAGCGCGTCGCCGCCTTCGGTGGGCTGGACCGGACGGACGTGAACCCGCACATGGACTTCGCCGACAACGCGGTGGCCATCGTTGAGTACGAGTCGGGTGTCCGGGCCAGCCTCAACTACACCTACTTCACCGACCAGCCCGAGCACAACGTCTTCGGCGTGGTGGGCACCCGCGGCAAGCTGCGCGGCGACACCGACCAGGCCGGTCGGCTCGTCGTCTTTTCCGGCCCGACGCAGGATCGCACCGAGTACGTCGTCAATCCGGCCAGGGCGCACACCGGCCACCTGGGATTCGACGCTCTGCACGACGAGTTGGTGGCGCAAATCGAGGGGGGTGACCACGGAGAGGCCATTGTCCAAGCTGCCCAGGGCCTGGAGAACACGCGGCTGTGCCTCGCCGTGCAACAGGCGCTCGAGACAGGACGCGTCGTCGAGCGCGTCTGAATGGAGACGAAGAAGGAGTACGACAACGATGCAAAAGGCAGCGACGGTCCTCATTGGCTGCGGCAACCGGGGAGTGAGCGGCCACGGGCGGCGCGCGCGCCGCTCCCAATCGCTGGAGCTGGTCGCAGTTTGCGACATCGACGCGGCGCGCCTGGAGGCGGCGTCCCGCCAACTGGAAGTGCCCGGCGAACGCGACTACCGGAAGCTGCTCGAGCGAGATGACGTGCAGTCGGTCATCGTGGCCACGACGGCGCCCTACCATGTGCCGATCGCCCTAGACGCGGTGCGCGCCGGCAAGCACGTGCTGGTGGAGAAGCCACTGGCCGAGAATACAGCGGCGGCGCGCGAGCTCACCGACGCGGCGGCCGCGGCCGGCGTGGTGGGGATGGTGGGCTACCAGTCCCGCTTCAGCGCGTTCGGCGCCGCGCTCAAGCGCGTGGCGGGCGAGATCGAGCCCGTGCAGATGCTCATCACCAGGCGTCGCCGACCACACGACCCACGACATCGACCTCGCCCTCTGGGCGATGGCCGGCGAACCGGCGGCCGTGTACGGCACCACCACCCGGGGGACCATCCTGGGCGACGAAACGATCGAATACCTGAATCTGCTGGTGGAATACGAGGACGGCGATCCCGCCGGCGCAGCACGTGCCGCCGGCACTACCGCTGGCGCGGCTCCGGCGGGGCGCAGGCGGACGCTGGTCGTGCTCGCCAGTATGCTGGGCGTTGAGGTGCCGCCCGTCTGTTACGTCGTCGGCACCTACGGCACGGCGTGGAGCAACGACCGCAGGACGCTGCACATCGCCCGCCACGGCCGCATCGTCGAGCCGGGACCGCAGACGCCGATCCCGGGTCTGTCGACGGAGACAATCGAGTCGTCGCCGAGCGCCGACGACAACCAGGCGATGCTCGACCACTTCGGCGACCTGATTACCGGCCGCGAGACGGTGCAGCGCGGCGCCACCTTGCGCGAGGGCATGTTCGCCGTCGCGGTCACCGAGGCGATGGTCAAGGCGACCGAGACCGGCTGCCGCGTACCGCTGAGGGAGATTCTGTAGCCGCCCCGGCGGTGGCGCTGTTCGCCATGCGGATGAGCGACGGCACGCTCAGCCCGCCATCGGTGACCAGGCGCTGCCCTCACAACGTCCGTGAAGCGGGCTATATCAGCTCAACGCCGCTCGTGCCCGTCTGCGAGAGCGGGGACAGCGGCAGCCATGCGCCATGGCGGCGCGGTAGTACCGCGCACCACGAGCGGCGCATCGAAGATCTGGTGAACCGGGCGGCTTGGCGGGCTGGCCACGGCGACCGTGTAGAACTCGTTGAGGATGTCCGGCAGCACCAGGCCGACGCGCCAGGTCCGCTGTGTCTTTAAGCCGCGGGCCAGAGGATCGGGGACGTAGCCGGACCGCTTCGCCGCCTCCAACACGCGTACGCGAACCGCATCATCCACATGTGGGTGCCCGTTCAGGGCACGCGAGACGGTGGAGATCGACAGTCCCAGATCGTAGGCCAGAGAACGGAGCGTCGGCGGGCGGGCGTCGGGCATGCTGCTCGGTGCTGAGATCGTTTCCAGAATAGCACGGTGCGGCGGCCGAGTTAATCGCAAACAGCCACGGGTCCGCGGGCGGCACGCCGACAGCCGGTGTGCAGGCTGGGACGTGTCCTTTGCGTCTTGCGCGCGTACGAGACTGGCCCACGGCGCCGATGGCGTACCGAAGGCCATCCCCTGTATGCTGAGACACAACGAAGAAGCAACGGGAGGTACTGCCTATGCGCAAGGCGACACGTCGATGGGTACTCGGCACCGGCGCTACCTGGGGAACGGCTTCGCTCGCCGGCGCGGTCGGTCTGGCAGCCTGCATGCCCGGCGACCAGTCTGCCGGCCGGGCGGCGGACGGCACGCCCGTCCAACTCACGTACTTGCACCAGTGGAGTCCGACGCAGGGGCACGGGCCGATCACGGACACGTTGGTGGCGCGGTTCAAAGAGCAACACCCCTCTATCCAGGTGGAAGGCATCTACACCGCGGATTACTACGCCAAGCTGGCGGCGGTGCTGGCCGGCGGCGATTTCCCGGACATCGTGACCTACAACCTGGCGTTCGTGCCGCTGCTGGTCAAAAAGGGCGTCGTCGTCCCGGCGGAGTCGCTGTCCAAGGGCAACCACCGGCTGAACCTGGGCGACCTGGTGCCGGCGGCGCGCGACATGGCCACCTTCGACGGCAAGCTCGCCGTCACGCCGTACGTGCTGAACAGCTCCGGTCTGGCGCTCAACGCGTCGCTCTACCGCCAGAAGGGGATGGACCACAACAAGTCACCGGCTACCTGGAACGACCTGGTGGATCACGCGCGCCGTCTGACCGGCCGCGACGGGGAAAGAGAGATCTGGGGCACCGTCTTCCCCAGAGGGACGGCCGATCCCATCTCGCCACTCCTCGCCTTCATCTGGCAGAACGGCGGCGAGCTGGTGGACATGAAGCGCCGGGTGGCAGTCTGGAACAGCCCGGCGGCGATCGAAGCGCTGCAGTTCCAGGTAGACCTGGTCCACCGGCACCGCGTCGCGCCGTACCCCAATCCCGCCAACGGCGAGCAGGGCAACGTGGGCATCTGGCACATTCCGCCCGGGAACGTCAGCGCCATCCAGATCCGCGTCAGGGACGCCTTCGAGTGGACGACAGCCGAGCTGCCCAAGGGCAAGCAGCAGGCCACCACCGTCGGCGGGCATAGCCTGGCCGTGCTGAAGACGAACAAGCACCACGAGAAAGCATGGCAGTTCGTCCACTGGTACACCGCGCCGGCGGTCAATGCCGAGTACCTCGTGGCGACGACCACCCTGCCGCCGCGGCCCAGCAGAAGACTCCCAAGGACGCGCTCGAGGACGCCGCCCGCATCGCCGAGCCGCTCATCCAGGAAGGGTGATCACCGGCCGACTGCGCGTACCACCTGCTCGGCCGGCACGAGACTCACCACGGAGTTGCTCATGCCCCTGCGAGGCTCCACCGCGGCATGAGAATCCACGGAAGCGTAAACTGGTGACCAAGTGTCTGGCCCCCCACAACCAGTGGGCGTACCAGGCGGCAGCAACAGAACGGACGCCAAACTCCCAGTCACCGGCTGTTGGCGATCAACGAGTACGTGCAGCCCGGATCGAACGGATACAGGGGGCGGCGCACGCGCCACAACTCCCCCTCGATGCGCGCAAGGTTGCTCGGACTGGCGCTAGGACCATCCGCGACCACGGCCCCGGCCTCGCGGCCAGGGCCTCGCTGGCCGTCGCGCTGGCCGCCTACGAATACGAATCGGAAGCGACTGGTCGCTTCGTCATGCCGGCGCCGTTCCCGGCCAGGCGAAGGAACGGGCCCCATGCCTAGTCCGGCGAGCGTACAAGCGGCTTCACCGGCTCGCGCGTCGGCAAGCGCCGCCGCCTTCGCGGCGGCCGCCGCGGTTATGGGCGGCGGTCGTTTCTCGTTCGGTGCACCTTCTGCAGGCCTGCCTGTTGCTGCCGCAGCCGCGCCTCGGCGCCGGCCACCTGCTCACGCGCCGCCGGGCCGGCCAGGTCCACAAAGCAGCGGAAGAGCACCAGCCAGCCCTCGAACGGCAGCCGGCTCGGGGGCTGGCCCAAGTCAAGCTCCAGTTCTGGCCCGACGCGCTGTCGCAGCCACGCTTCCACACGCGCGTCCAGGATTCCGGCGTACGCCCGGCGCAGTGAGGGCCGCCAGGCGGTGAACCCGTACGCGACGAAATCGCGGAACGGCTGCGCCTCGGAGGCGGGCAGCAGCGGTGGCCCGCGCTTGCGCAGCCGCAGCAGCACGACGTCGATGCCGGGCTCCGGCACGAAGTCGCGCCGCGCGAAGTGGTGCACTACCGAGGGCTCGAACCATGGCTTGAGCCGCACCGAGACGAGGGTTTCGTGTGGCTGATGTGGCCGGCCGAGAAACCGGTGGGCGGCCTCGCGCTGGACGGCGAGATAGGCGTCTTCCGGTGGGTACGCGGCCTGCGTAATCCTACCGATGATGGCCGCGGTGACGTTGAACGGCACGTTGGCGAAGACCTTGAAGCGCGTGACGGGGAGCGGGAACTCCAGGAAGTCGCCGTAGTAGACGGTGACGTTCGGCCGGTGCGCAAAGCGGCGGCGGAGGCGCTCGGCCAGCCGCGCGTCTTTCTCCACCGCCACGACGTGCCGGCAGCGCCGCGCCAGCCGGTCGGTGATGACGCCTTCGCCGGGACCAATCTCGTAAACGACGTCGTCTAGGCCGATGCTGGCGCGGTCCAGGATAGCGTCGGCCACGCGCCCATCACGCAGGAAGTTCTGCGCAAGCGCGATGCGCCGCCGGAGCAGCGGCTGAATTTGAGACCCGGCCGACTTCGTGGGTTCGGTAGGTCTAGTGGCTTCGGATCGTACATAGAAGGACGAAGCGGGCAATCGAGATCGCGACATGCGAGGCATCTGGCAACTCCTTTCCGTGCGCAGGGCATAAAAAGACCGCATCGCCAGATGGCCAATGCCAGGTGGCGTGTGCGGATCGCCGAGCGGAGCCCTACGAGAAAGGCGGCCGATACCCGGCTAGTGCGGCGCTGGGGCAGCACGAAGGGTGGCGCTACCGTATGGTGCGCTCTACGCCGGTGCTGTCGCACTCGGCCAGGATCGCGGGTGAGGGCCCCGCTCAGGCCAGTCGCAGCCTCTCCGTCATTCCCATGTCCGGTGTAACCTCGATTTCAGTTCAGTGTACCGTGACAGCGGCGCGAGCAGCCATTGCATATTCGCCGATGTGGCGGTGCTGCCGGCGACTACTACTCGCGCCGTGCGGCCGTGTAACCGACCTCACGGGCCAGGTAGGTGATGATCAGCGCGTTGAGGCTCACGCCTTGCTCCTCCGCCTGCTGAACCAACTCCCGGTGCAACTTCGGGGGCATCCGCACGCGCACGTTGCCAGTGGCGCCTTTGGGCTTGGGACCGCCGCGCCGGGGCGGGTGTTCTTCAAAGTAGCGGTCCACCTCGTCGGCCGAGAGTCCCTTGCCCTCGTCCAAGTCGCGCCGGGCCCTCTCCAACCGGTTCAGGAAGTCGGCATCTGCGCCGAGCGCCGCGTCTTCTGCCTCATCGCCCTCGCCGTATACGGGCACCTCCAACCCGCCGCCGAACCGCAAGACGTAGTTGGGCTGCCGCTTGGTCTGCTCAGTCATCCAGATCGATCTCCTTCCCGCGGCGATAGACTTTCTCCCGCTCTTTCTTGCACACCGCCAAGATTCGGACCAGGCGTCGGTCTTCTTTCACCTCGTAGTACACCCGGAACGGCTGGACGCGCAGCCGCCGTGTGACCCCGAGGACGTTACTGCGCATCGGTCCATTGTTCGTAGTGTCGCGCAGAGGCACCTGCTCCAGCCTCGCCCGCACTTCGGCACGCACCCGCGCCGCGCCACTGCCGCGGTGGTAGTCGAGATCCATCAGCGCGTCCGGTGCGTACTCGATTCGGTAGGCCGATGGCACACGCATATAGTACCATCTACGCCACTATGTTCCTTGTTTAGAACGCCAGCGCACTGGGGTTATCGTGGCGCACGTTGAGATCAATGCGCGACACGCCCTGCGATTTGAGCCAGTCCTGTATGGCCTGGGCGAACGCGCGGCCGTAGCCGCGCCGTCGCCACTGTGATTCGATGGAGAAGTCGGCGACTTCTGCCCAGCGTTCCCCAGACTCTTCACGAAGGCCAACGCTCGCGAAGCCAATTCGTGTGCCGTCCACCGTCGCCCACCAGAGCAGACGATCGGCCCTGCCGAACTGAAATCGATCGTCGAAGTACTGTCGCCGGCGCACCGGATCGCGGACCACCGGCGCGTGCGGCATCA
>JACQGX010000349.1 GCA_016199265.1 Chloroflexota bacterium
CGCGAGGGCGCGAGGGCGCGAGGGCGCGAGGGCGCGAGGGCGCGAGGGCGCGAGGGCGGAACGGGAGAGCGGCGCCCCCTCGTCCCCTCTCCCTTTGGGAGAGGGCTAGGGTGAGGGCCGCCGCGGCCTCAAGATGACCGAAGGAGCGGGCCAGGCCGAGGGCCGCCGCGGCCTCTCCTGACTGAAGACCAAGAAGGCGGGCCGGAGCTACGTCCCCGTCCGCCGCTGTGCCGAAGGCTGATCACTCTCCTTTAAGCTGCGGCGCAGCTTGGCGAAAAGCCGCCCACTGGCGCGGCCGGCGCTGGCAGCTACATCATCCCAGTCGACCCGCGAGGCCGCCTCGGCGGCCATGCGCGCCGCGCGCTGCGCTTCGGGCGACGTGGCGGCGGCGGGTAGGCGCGGCATGCCCGGGAGCTTCGAGAGCATCGCCAGATCAGGCGGCCGTGATTTGGTTGGCCGGCGCCGTTCGAGGAAGTTGCCCAGCCAGACCAACCCACCCCAAAGGAGCAGCAGCCCGATCACCGTCACGCTGACAATCTCCCATTCGTCCAGTGTGCCGGTATAGATCCCGTAGCCCAGCCGGAACAGGAAGATGGCAGGAAAAACGACCAGCAGTACCTTGACCACCCGGTTCGTGCGCTGCACCAGGAAATCGCGCAGCGGCTTGAACCACCAGATGGCCAGCACCAGCAGCGTCAGGATGGTAAGCCAGCTCATTCACTTCAATAGTAGCCGGAAACGGCCCACAAAGCGTGAAGCGTGAAACGTGAAACGTGAACTACACGGCCCATCGTGCGGCAACGGGCGCCGTTCTCAGAAGAACTCCCGCCCAAGCTCACGTTTCACGCTTCACGTTTCACGCCCTACGTGCCCGCCTGCTGGATCAGCACGTTGATCTGCTCCTGCGCCTTCGTCATCGCCTCCTTGGCGGAGATCTTGGCGTCCCAAACGTCGTTGATCAACGGATTGCTGATATTGTGGAACTCTGCCGGTGGGACCTTGTCCAGCGCCGGCAGGGCCTTGGTTGCCAGGAGGGACGGCTTCAGGCTGGTGCGCCCCTTCGGCGGCCCGGCTTTTTCTGGGTTCAGGTACACCTCCTGTGCCGAGTCGAGGCGCGCCGGCACTTCGTTGAAAAGGAGCGGTACGCGGTCTTGCACCGGCTTCGAGAGCGCGAACTTGAGCCATTCGAAGCTGGCTTCGAGTACCTTCGTCTGCGGGTTGATGACCATCCCGCGGAAGTTGGCCGAGCTGCCCGTCTTCCCGTTCTTGAACGGGATGGGTGCCGCGTCCCAGTCCAGGCCGCTGCCGCCCTTCTTGATGAAATCGACCATCGACCAGTCGCCGAACGTGCCGATCGAAATCTGGCCGTTGATGAACATCTGCACCTGCGTGCCGGTGACGGCGCTCACCTCAGCGCGGGTCGGCGATACCTTATCTCTCGTGACCAAACCGGACACAAACTCAATCGCCTCGATCACCTGCGCCGACCCGAGGATGCACTTCTTACGGTCATCCGAGAAGTAGTCGCCCCCATTGGCGCGCACGAAGTTGAGCCAGCCGGCCTCATAGCCTGGGTTGGCATGCACCCCCCAGCGGTTGGCCGCCGGCCGGTTGAGTTTCTGCGCGTACTCGCGAAACGTGTTCCAGTCCCACTTGTCGCCAAGCTCCGACGGCAGCTTGAGGCCCGCCTCTTTGAGATGTGCCACGTTAAACGCCGTGACGATCGTGCTGTAGTCCCAGCCCCAACCTGTCTGCTTGCCGTTGACGTCGTACCAGTCGCGGAAGCTCTTGATGATCGCCTGGTTGGCCTGGTCGGCAGCCTTGTCCTTCTTGATCAGGTCGTCGAGCGGCCGCATCAGCCCTTTCGTCGCCCACGTGCGCGCGTTGGTGTTCATCAAGAAGACGTCGGGCCCGACGTCGCCCGCCATCGCCGCCGTCAGCTTGTCCCAGTAGTTCACGCCGCTGGCCGCCGGCGTGAACTCGATCGTGATGCCGTTCGCCTTCGCCTGGAAGTCCTTGATCAGCGTCTCAAAGCCGTCGTTGTAGACCACACCCCATTGCCAGAAGTGCACCGTTCCTTTGGGCCCGGTGCCGGTGGTACCTCCCTTCGGTGCCTCGCTTGTCGCCTGGCCGCACGCCGCCAGCGCGACGACGCCGCTTGCCGCGGCCGCGCTGCCGATCAACCATCGCCTCGTCTGCCGGTTCCCGGTACGGACAGGAGGATCATCCCCCTCAAGGACTCGCCTGTGCGTTTGGTCAACCATCAAGATCTCCTTCTCCGCCTGTGACGGAATAGGTCATTTCGCCGGCATCGCACGTATTCACGCACGCCGGTTGATGAGAGTGTATGGTCCAGTTGAGCCGTTGTCGAGCACCTGTAAGTACAAACGCTGCGTTATCGTCTTGGGTAAACTGACACAATACACCATACATCTTTCCGGTGGTCCAAGGGATTTCGAGTCATCCGGCCCGCTCGTCCGTTAAGAGCTTCGGAGGCGCCGCCCAACACAACACCGCTCGCCCTCCGACACGCTCAGGGCGAGCGCGCTTCTATTGGAGATTCCGAGGCGGCGGGCGAGAAGCAAACGAAGGTGGCAGTTGCGGAAGTGGCGATTGTTCCGTCAAGTGGATGCAGTAACGACGAGGTTGGCGATAGCACCGAGCGCATTGGGCGCGCCAAGCAGTCCGCACAATCGCGACCGGCCTTGAGGCTCGTACGACCCACCGAAGTACTCGATGCGCCCGTAGCGCCGGGGACGTTACGCCAGGTGTCGTCAATTGCGATGTCGGGAACGGCTGATGCCTCCGCCGGCGACGCCGCGCCGGCAGCGCTGGGCCGAGGCGACTCGACGGCTGAACCCATGCGGAACTCCGCCGGCACGCACGCTGGCGATGAGCCTGCAACCGTTGGGACACCGCCTGCGCCGGTCGAGCGCCACGGCTACGTCCTCCTCTCGCCGGACGACTTCAACGCCGGCGCGCTCCTCGGCTTGCGCACGCCGCCACCCAACATCCTGATCGAAGGCGACTGCCTCGAGGTCCTCTCGTTCATCGAATCGAACTCGGTCGACCTCATCTTCGCCGATCCACCCTACAACCTCCAGCTCAAGACCAAAGACCTGCGCCGCCCCAACAACACACTCGTCGACGGGGTCGACGACCAGTGGGACCAGTTCACCAGCTTCGAAGAATACGACCGTTTCACCGAGCGCTGGCTCAAAGAGTGCCGCCGTATCCTGTCCCCCACCGGCAGCATCTGGGTGATCGGCTCCTATCACAACATCTTCCGCGTGGGGAGGCTCCTTCAAGACACCGGCTACTGGATCTTGAACGACATCGTCTACGCCAAGAAGAACCCGATGCCCCACTTCCGGGGGGTGCGCTTCACTAACGCCCACGAGACGCTCATCTGGGCGAAGAAGAGCGAGGGAGCGCGCAAGATCACCTTCAACTACCGCGCGCTCAAGGAACTCAACGGCGGCAAGCAGATGCGCAGCGATTGGTGGGACCTGCCGATTTGCGGCGGCGCCGAGCGGCTGCGCGACGCCAACGGCAACAAGCTGCACAGCACGCAGAAGCCCGAAGCGCTGCTCGAACGCGTGCTGCTGGCCACCAGCGGCCCAGGCGACCTCGTGCTCGATCCCTTCGCCGGGACCGGTACTACCGGTGTCGTGGCGCAGCGTATGGGGCGAAGGTGGATAATGATTGAACGCGAAGCGGCCTATCGCGAGTTGATCGAGGGCCGCATTGCTCGTGTCGCAGATAACGGCGCCTGTGAGCGGCAATAGGTACTGAAAGTGTGTGTCTGCTAGAGTGTGACTACGGGAGTACGCTGTGGCGACCACATTAGAGACAGCAATCACCGCACAGGAGTTTGTGCGATCAGCGGCGGAAGTGCTTGATCGCGTTCGCGAGCGCGGCGAACACTTTGTCGTCGTGCGCGATGGCGAGCGCGTCGCGGCGATCGAGCCGGTGAGTGCAGCGAAGCGCGCGCACGGTGGGGTGACGCTTCGCCAATTCATCGATCTGCTACGGGAGGCGCCGAGGCCAGACTCGAAGTTCGCCGATGACCTTGAGGCCATCCAGTGCAACCAGCCGCCCATGGCTCAGACGCAGTGGGACTCCTCGTCGACTCCAGCATCATCATAGCTCTGGAACGGGAAGGCTCTACCCTCCCTGACCTGCCGAACCTACCTGATCTGGCGGATGTCGCCGATGAACCGTTGTCACTCTCGGCCCTTACTGCTTCCGAGCTTTTGGTAGGAGTGGAACGCGCTGACACAGAAACCCGGCGGGCTCGCAGGCGCGCCTTTGTCGAGGCGATACATGCCGCTGTGCCTGTGCTTCCCGTCGATCTCGAGGTTGCACGCATACACGCGCGGCTTACCGCCGAGTTGCTCGCTCGCGGTCAGATCATCGGCGCTCACGATCTCTTAATCGCCGCCACGGCCATTCGTGCCGGCAACGGAGTCCTTACGGTGAACGTTCGTGACTTCGAGCGCGTGCCTGGGCTAAAGGTGAGGCACGTACGAATTCCTCGAAGATGAGGTGTCCAGCCGTCTTGGTGCTGTGCTCCCAGATCACAAAGTCGATGCCAATATCCTTGAACAGGGATGCCGTTGCGGGCTGAGGCTGAGAAGCTACGCGCGGCCGTAGCGGTCGGAGAGACGCTCGATGTCGTCCTCGTCGAAGTGGCCGAACCCGACCTCGAGGACGCGGCCTCCCTGCGTGCCTGGGGCCGAGAGGCGGTGGACGGCGCCGGCGGGGATCCAAACCCGCTCGTCGACCGCCGGCTGCCACGTCCGTCCGTCGACTTCCACCGCCAGGTTGCCGTCGAGGGAAATCCACAGCTCCGCGCGGTACTTGTGCCGCTGCAGGCTCAGCTCACAGCCGGGGTTGACGGTGATGATCTTCACCGTCACCGACTCGTTCAGACAGTATTGCGCGAATTGGCCCCACGGGCGCTGCGAGCTGACGAGCTCTGGTGGGCTCTCCGGCGGTGCGCTTCTGATAACGACGTCGACCACTTCCGATTGCTCCACGATGAACGTTTCCGGCTCAAGCTTGAACGTCCAAGGTCAAGAATCGGTTACATACGTGTGTCGCCGAGGGTTGAGCCTTGACCTTGAACCCATCATTCGTCGCCGCCGCCGGAGTCGGACGGGGCGTTGCCGATGGCGCCTTCCTTCGGCGCGGCGAGGCCCGCGAGCACGCCGTCGACCACCTCGCGCAGCGCACGCACGGCGTAAATCGCCTTCTGGTCACCCGCCCAGACGGGGCGAAGGTAGAACTCGATCAGCGACTGGATCTGATCCCACGAATCGAGCAGCGGCCGGGTGACCATCGGTTGATGCACCGCCTGGATGGCGGCCGCCTTATTCTTCGCGGCATTGCTGCCGGTCAGGAATATGGGCTCGGTGCCGCGCAGAATGGGGCCGGCGATGCCGTCGCGCAACGCGAGTTGATCGCCGTCCGGGCCGGACAGGAAGCGGACGAGCTCCCACGCGCGGTCGAGGTCGACGGTGTTGGCTGAGATCGAGAGGTACCCCCACTCGGCGTACGTCGCCGGGCGCCGGTGCATCGGCAGCGGGTAGATGTCCCAATCGAAGTTGGTGAACACCCGCTGCGTGAGCAGGGGCATCGAGTGCTGGAACCCCATCCACATCGCCACGTTGCCGTTGTCGAAATTCCAGTTCCGGCCGCCCGGGTTCTGTCGCTCAGTCGGCGCCACGTGGTAACGGTGCATCAAGTCGGCCGCCCCCTGCAGCGCTTCGTAGACCTCAGAGCTGTCATAGTACGAGCGCGAGAACTCCCTGTTGAATTCGAGCCCGCCGTTCTGCCGGATGAGCGATGCCCACATGGGGCGCCCGGCAAAAAGCGTGCCGAACTGGCGGTAGCCGCCGCCAAAGGCGCGCTGCGTAAGCGCCGATGCCTTTTCTAGGAAGTGCGTCCACGTCCAATCCGGGTTGCCCCAGTCCTTAGGCGGCAGCGTCATCCCGCCGAACGCCGTTTTGTTGATGTAGAGCACGAGCTGGCGGGACTGGTACGGCACGCCGTAGAACTTGCCGCGGTACGAGCTGGCTTCCAGGTAGTTGCTCGGGAACGATTGCAGAAAGGCACGATTGCCGGCCCCCTGCAGCCGGCCGAGGTGGTAGAGCAGGTTGGCCCGGATGAGGGCCATCGCGTGCGCGCCATCGTAGGCGACGACATCCGGCAACTGGCCGGCGGCGGCGAGCGCTCTGAGCTTGTCGTGGTACTTGTCCGGCTGCTCGGTGATGATGCGAATCTTGAGGTCGTCGCGGCCGGCGGTGAACGGCTCGAGCTGCTGCTCGAGGACTCGTTCCGGCGGGACGGGTGTGGCCTGCGGGCCACCGGGACCAAGGATCCGCACGCGCGGGTTGAGCCCTGGCCCGGCCGTCCACTGTAGCGGAAGCGCAGGCCCCCACGAGTACCACTTCAGCTCGACCGGGACCTGGTTGATGCGCCGGCCGCAGGCGGCGACCGACGCCGTCGCAGCGAGCGCAGCTCCAAGTTGGAGCCCGGCGACGACGATCGAGCGGCGGGTCTTAGCGTTGCGAACCCTAACGTCCACGTCAGGTCTGGGACCGATTGTACAGGCGCCACGCCGCTTCGGCCACCAGACCGTCAGAAAGGGGTGCAGGCAATTGTTCCGGATGCGGGGAGGACGTGTAGGGGCGTATCGACATACGCCCAGGGGCGGCGGGCGGGCGTATCTCCATACGCCCCTACAGACCGTGGTGGGTCCCCGGAACAATTACCTGCACCCGTCAGAAAGAAGACGAAGGACGAACGACGAAGCCCCTCGCTCCTCCTCCATTCGTTCTTCGTTCTTCGTCACGTGCTCACACCGCCGCGCGGCGACCGGTGAGCACCCGTACGATGAAGATGAGCAGGACGGCGCCGATGAATGCGATCAGGATGCTCGGCAGGTTAAGGCCGGTCACGTCCGCGCCGGTGAGCATCGAGAAGAGCCAGCCACCGAGCAGCGCGCCCAGGATACCCAAGACGATGCTGCCGATAATGCCGTACCCGCCGCCCATGACCATGCCGGCCAACCAGCCGGCGATCAATCCCAGAAGAATCCACGCTAGGATGCCCACGTTGCACCTCCGTTTCGTGCGAACCGCGACACGCGCTCGCGACGTCAACGCTGGAGTGCAAGCGGCGTGCCAGAGGAATGCGTACGCCGCACTCCGTACTGGAGCGGGGGCGGTCGCTACGCTTTACGCAGGACGCATCACGTATCGGGGAAGAGCGGCAAGGGGATTGCCGTGGGGGTGCGCTCTACGTCCGAGGTGGAGGCGCCAATGGCGACCAGCCAGCGGCGGAGCGCCGCGTCGATACCCGCCAGCCACTCGTCGCCGGTGTGCGCGGCGTGCGCTGCCTCCACCCAGGCATCGAGCAGCTCGCGCAAGCGCGCCGGGGTGAACACACGTGCTGCCGGCGCGGCCGGTGTCCCCGTAAATGGGCGCAGCGCAGCGATGAGCTGGCGGAGCGAGAGCGGTATGGCGACGATCGTCCGGCGCTCGATCACCTGATACTTCAGCGCGACGAAAAAATCGGTGGCGGTGTCCGGATGAATCCTCGGCGCGAGGAACAGGCCATAGACCGGGCGCTCCGTGGAGCCCTGCCGCCCTCCATACCCGCCGTAGCGGCGCTGCGCGTCGAGGATGTGCCGGGTGACGGGCCGCGCTTCGGCCTGGCGCTGGTCGGCGCCCGTGCGGAGCGTCGCCTCCGCGACGACGACGAAATCACCGTAGTCGATCTCGAGGTCGGGCTGGTTGCCCTGCGCCGGGTTGAGCGGCTGCAGGTCATCGTCGAGCGCGAGATGAGGCACGATCTCGCGCGCCTGGTCGAGCGCGAGGAAGACACGCCAGACGTTCCACTCCAAAAACGTCGGTGGGTCGATCACCTCACGGGCGACGATCGCGGCAAAGAAGTCGAGGGCTTCCTTGAGGCGCTGCGGCGTCCGGCTCTCGGCGGCGTAGATCGCCGTTTCGAGCTCGCGCTTCTTACGGCGCAGCCCGTCGACCAGCTCGAGCAAGGCATCGACGTCATCCGGCAGCGCCGCGCCGAGCTGCGGGCCACCGAGCGCCGTCCGGCCGGTACGGAGCTGCAGCTCACGCGAGCGTACGTCGGCGAGCTGCTCGTCGAGCGCTCGGGCGATCGCCGCCAGCCGCGCCGGCTCTTGCCACGGCAAGCAGGGCTCGTCGGCGTCGCCATAGTAGCGATAGAACGCGATGGCGTCCTCGTACGCGGGAAAGAGCGGCTGTGGCGCTGCCAGCCGCACCGGCGGGGCCTCCCCAAGCGCAAGCTGGATGGGACGGATGATGGCCGCGTGGCTACTCCCAGCGTCCCCCTCACCCCCTAACCCCCTCTCCCACAAGGGGAGAGGGGGAACGGTCGTCGGGGGGCGGCTTACTCCCCTTCTCCCCGGCGTGGGAGAAGGGGCCGGGGGATGAGGGGGAGCAACGGGAGCGGGAGCAGCGGTCGGGGGATGAGGGCGAACCGAGGAGGTGTAAATGAGCTCCTCCAGCTCGTCCTCTCGCCCGCCGGCGACGACGATCCGCGCGCCGCGCACCGAGAACAAACCGGTATAGCGAAAATACCGGATCAGCGCGTCGGCGTAGTCGTCGGTGCTGCCGAGCACTACGCGCCGCCCTTCGGCCTCGTAGCGCGCCCGCGCCGCGGTGGCAACTCCGTGCGCGGCCTTCGCCTTGCCCGTCCGGCCGGCGCTGCGCGCGAGGCGATCGCGGAAGAGGCGGATCGCCTCGGCGGTCGCCGCCGCGTCCTCGGTGCGGCGCATGGTGAAGCAGAAGAGCGCGACCTCGGTGCGGGTGAGGCCTTCGAGCTCCCGTATGAGGCGGGCGGTGGCGACGAACGGATGGATGGCGAATTCGCCCGCCGGCCAGCGGCGGCCGCGGTGCTGGTTGTCCGGATACTGCCACTTGAGCAACTGCCGGAGCAGCACCTCTCCCGGCCGCGGCGACTCGATAAAGCGCCGGCCGGCCGGCGTCAGCTCGGCAAACCCCTCCGCGTCGGTGTACACGAAGCCGAAGAACTTGTAGGTGCCGAAACGCGCGCGCGCCGTCCAGCGCAAGTTGTCTTCGCTCAGCGCGCCGGTCTGCGTCCGAAACCGCAGCGCCGCCGGATCGTCGTCCTCGACGGCCCCATTCCGTCCCAAGTCCCTGGTCCGTAGTCCCATGTCCCCACGCTTCCGGCCCTGAATGTCAACCCGAGTGCCAACCTGAGTGTCAACCTTTGAACGTTGAACGTTGACGATTGAACTTGGGACGCTTGGGATGCCATCCCCCATCGCCCGAAGCTGCCGCCCGAATTCCAATTGCGTACCACTGCGCGGCCCCCATAGCAGGCCGCGCTGCCGCCACGAAGGCACGAGGCCGGCCAGCAGGCGCAACTCCTGGCGCACCTTGGCCGGGTTGCGAGGCGAGCACGGAAACGACCAGTTACCGCTTGGCATTGTGAGTAGGCAGTAGGCAGTAGGCAGTAGGCGGTAGGCAGTAGGCGATAGGCAGTGAGATGGGCGCCGGGAGCAGCGGACAGCAGACAGCCGAAGTACGTCCTCGCTCTGGTAGCGGCTGCAGTGGGCACCACCAGCGAGGTGGCGGTTTGACCGTGCCAGGGCTCCCGTATGTAGATGGCTTTCTGCCTGCTGCCTACTGCCTGCTGCCTACTGGACGAGGCTTCTGAAGAATCACGATGTGCTGATGGGCAATATTGGGAATGTACGCGAAAGGGTACCCGTAGGGGCGCAGGCGCGTGCCGGCCTGGTACCAAACCTTCACGCCCTTGGTGACGAACCCGACAGATTCGGCGCGCCGCGCGACGTCGACGTGGGTGAAGACATACCGGCCTTGCTGATACGCGTCGCGCAGGATGATCGCCAGGTATTTCTGCGGCTTCAGCAAGCGATAGCAGTGGCCGAGCATGCGCTGCATCGCGTCGAGGTACGCTTCGTAGCTCTCCAGATTAGCGAGGTCGGCCGTGTCCTCCGAGCGCATGTTGTAGTCGGTGCGCCGGTTGGTGTGACCGTTCACGTAGCGCGGATCGTTGGCCATCGTCTGCGTCAGGTGCACGTTGTACGGCGGATCGGTGCAGACGAAGTCGAACGACTCGTCGGGAAACAGCGCTCGATCCGCCAGCAGGACCTGGCTGTCTCCTTGGTGGAGCGGGTACTCGACGAGTGCGCCGGCGCTCTGCGCCACGACCTTCCGATAGATCGCTACCCACCGCGCGTTGATCTCGATGCCGACGCAATCGCGCGGCGGCGCGGCGATCGCCGCGCCGATCAGCGTGCCGCCGACGCCGGCAAACGGATCGAGCACGCGGCCGCGCGCGTCGGTGAAGAACTCGATCAGCGACTTCATGAGCTGCGGCGGCTTGTTGGCGCCGTGCGCTTTGCGCAGGCGGTGGCCGTAGTCCGAAGCGTACGCCGTGGTGATGACGCTCTTGGTGAAGAAGATCCACTCGTCGCCGGTGAGCTCGTTCAGCTTGTTCCTTGGGTGCTTGCCGGCGTACTTCCCCTGGCCGCCGCCTTCCCGCTGCCCGCGCGGCGGACGTTCCCCGTCCACCGCGGGACGATCGGCGGCGAGCGACTCGTCCTCTTCGAAGTCGGGCGGCAGCAGCCGCGGCTGGAATGTATCGACCATTCGTTCTATGCTACGCACCACTGTAGCAGCGGCCGCTGCCAAGTTCAAGCTATTCGTTAGTCTTATGACGATGAACCAGCGCAAACGGGTGCGGCTTGATCCGACCGAGGTGGCGCTCTTTCTGGCGATGGTCGCGGTGTTGACGATCGCCGGGTGCGTGCTCGTGCAGGGAATCCGGGAGGGTGCGCCGCCGGGAGCGACCGGTCCGGCCGGCGCCGCCGATGACGGGGCGTCCCCGCGCAGCGAGGTCGCCGGGACGGCTGTGACCGGTAGCGCCGGCAGCGCCATCGACGGCACGTGGCGCGAGGGGCCGCCGATTCCCACCGAGCGCTCCGAGGTCGCGGCCGCCGTGCTCGACGGCACGATCTACGTGCTCGGAGGCCTCGCCGCCGACGGGCGGACGCTGGCGACGGTCGAGGCGCTGCCGCCCGAAGCCGAGGCGTGGCAGCCACGCGCACCGCTGCCCGAGCCACGTGACCACCTCGCGGCCGCGGCGCTCGACGGGAAGCTCTACGTCATCGCCGGCTCGCCCGGGTGGTTCGCACAGCAGATCAGCGCGACGCTGTGGGCATACGATCCGGAGCGTGACGTGTGGGAGGATCGCGCGCCGTTACCGCTCGGTCGGGCAGCGCATACCGCGGCGGTGGTCGACGGCATGCTTTACGTCGCCGGCGGGATTGGCCCGGAGTCGCAGCGGCTACTGGTCTACGATCCGGCGCTCGACTCGTGGACCGTCAAAGCGCCGATGAGCCGGCCACGCGAGCACTTGGCCGCGGCGGCCGTGGGCGGGAAGCTCTACGTCGCCGGCGGCCGCTGGGGCGACGTCGGTAACGTGGCTACGCTCGAAGCGTACGATCCGGCGACCGATACCTGGCAGACGCTGACCCCGATGCCGACGTCACGCGGCGGCCTGGCGGCCGCAACGCTCGACGGCCGGGTGTACGTGACCGGCGGCGAAGTGCTCGACCAGTCGCGCGTGACGTTCGGCGAGCTCGAAGTCTTCGATCCGGCCACGGGGACGTGGACGAGCGCGCCGCCACTGCCAACTCCCCGCCACGGCCTCGCCGCCGCCGTCCGTGACGGCGAGCTCTACGTCCTCGCCGGTGGCCGTCTCGCCGGATTGGAAGTCAGTGGCGTGGTAGAGATCTTCACGCCAACGCCAGGAGAATAGACGAACGACGAACGACGAACGACGAACGACGAAGAGGATCGTCGACATACAGCCACTTCGTCGTTCGTCTGTTCCTACGCCTCCTACGCCGCCCGCCCGTTGAAGCCTTCGTTCAAGCGGCCGGTCTGAATGAGCCAGCGTGCAAACTGCAGCCTGGCCGGCGCGAGCGCGTCTTCGCTGCGCTTGCCCTGGCGCACCTCATCCCAAAGACGCACAAGACGCAGCACGTCGCCGTTTGCCGGCTGCCACCCATTGGCCAGGCAGGCGTCTAGGCACGCTCTGCCGGCCGGATGGTGCGTGAGCAACCGCTCGTCAAAGGGCTTCCTCTTCCTTAGCTGGGCCATTACCCGACTCCTTGCCCTCCTTCCGTGCTGTGTTTGGCGAGCCAGCGTGCACACTGCATGCCAGCGTTCCTCTATGTACCATCGTTCTCTATGTATACGCACGACGGGACGCGCGCGTTTCATTGGGCAACGGCGGTACGGGCAGCGGCGGTACGGTCTGGTCGTCAGGCGGACGAAATGATAGAGGCGCAGCAGCACGCCGGGGCAAATCTGTGGGCATCGAAGCCTGTCCCGAGCGCAGCCGAAGAGCCTGCCCTGAGCCTGCCGAAGGGATGCGTCTGTGGTTTCAACTACCGCTTCCCTAAGGGCACGAGGCGGCGGAGGTCCCAGCGGCGCCGCGGCTGACGCCGGCCGTAGGCGATGACGAAGTGCTCGAGCGCGGCGTCCCACGCGACCTCGTGCCCTAGCCGCGCCTCCTCACGGCGGAAATCACGCAGGCGCATGAGGATGTCGGCGGTACGTTCTCCCGGGAAGCTGTGCCCTAGCCGGCGGCTGCGGATGCGCTGCGCCATCGGCTGGAAAAACTGAACGTACCACCGGCGGGCCGCCTCAACATCGGCATCTCCGGCGTACGCGGCGGTACTGCTGCGCCCATCGCTGCCTGTGTGAGCGGTGGCGCCATTCGCCTGCAGTATCCCGTGCGTGCCGTGTGTGCCGGCGTACTCCCGGATCATCTCCAGCAGTATGGGGTACGTTCCCGGCCGCGAGGCGCCCACACGCGTGAGCTTGGTGGCCCGCTCGAAGTCGCGCCGCTCGGCAAAGACGCGTTGCTGATCGGCGTCGGAGGCCAAGATGTACTCGGCAACCTCGGCCTCGAGCTCGCCGATTCCCAGCGCCCGCGCGACGGCGACGCGGTGGTGCCCATCCAGCACGTAATAGTCGTAGCCGAGCTTGTAGAGCTGCAGCGGCGGCAGCGCCTTACCCGCGGTCAGCGCCTCTTCGATGCGCTGGAACCGGGGGTCGGCGCGCCGGTCGGCACTGCGCGGCCGGAACTCGGCGTCGAGCTCGTGGGCGCGTCCAACGCTGCCGACGATCCGGTCGACCGGTACCTCGCGGATGCCAAGCGAAACCGGCATCGTCGGACCGGCCGCCGCGAGGTCTTCGGCAAAGCTGCGTACCCCGTGGATCGGCGCCACTTCGGGCAACGGCGCTGCCCGAACGAGCACTACCGGGCACGGCGCGTTGCGTACCAGCTCGTCGGCGACGCTGCCGAGTACGAGGCGCGAGAAGCTGGAGCGCGCGTGGGTAGCGATGACGATCAGCCCGGCCCCGCACGCGGCCGCTTCGGCGAGCAGCGTGGCGGCCACCGGCCCCGCACGCAGCGCCGTTTCGACGGTGATCCCCGTAGCGCCGGCCGTCTCCAGACGGCGGCGCGTGTCCTCGAGGTAGATCGTCGCGCCGACGGCAGCATCGTCGTCGGGCGAACCGTCGAGCGCGGTCGCCGGGAGCACGCTCGACGGCAACCCGGCCTCACCCGGCAGGTCGACCGGCAGGACGCCGGCGGGTACGCCGGACACGCTGGGCAACGCCGGCACAACACGCACGATGCGCAGCGCCGCGCCGAAAGCGCGGGCCTGCGCGATCGCGTGCGGCAGCGCGGCCTCGGCCATCGCCGAGCCGTCGAGCGGTACGAGGATGCGCCGGTAGCTCAACCGCCTGTCTACTTCGATGGCCATGGTGGGAACTACACTCAGTCCACAGTCTCAGGTCCAAAGTCCCAGGTCGGCCGCCAGATGCCACGTTCTTTGGACATTGGACTTTCGACTTTGGACTTGGTTTAGGGGAACAATGATCCGGGCGATCCATCTCTGGCATCATCAGGCACGACACGCGCGCCAAGTCCGCCACGCCCAACGGCCGCGAGATGCGCAGCAGCACGAAGGTACCAGAACACGACGATGACTACCAGGACAACGCCATCTCCGGATCAACCCAACATCCTGTTTATTATGGCCGACCAGCTCGGCGCGCTGGCGACGTCGCCATACGGCAACCGCGACGTGCTTACGCCGCACCTCGAGCGCCTCGCCCAAGGGGGAGTGGTCTTTGAGCGCAGCTACTGCAACTCGCCGCTCTGCGCCCCCTCTCGCGCCTCGATGATGGCCGGCCAGCTCCCGGGTCGCCTACCGGTCAACGACAACTCGGAGGAGTTGCCGGCCTCGGTGCCGACGTTCGTGCATCACCTGCGGCGCGCGGGCCATCGCACGATTCTCTCCGGCAAGATGCACTACGTCGGACCGGATCAGTTGCACGGCTTCGAGGAGCGCCTCACGACCGACATCTACCCCGCCGACTACATGTGGACGAAGTCGTGGGAGGCGCAGGGCGATCCGCCGCGGCGCGTCGGACTGCCCGGCGACGCCGAGACCGGCGCGAGCTACGCGCGCCAGATGGCGCAGATGGTCAAGGAATCGGGGCCAGTCTCGTGGTCGTACCAGCACGAGTACGATGAGGAGACGCACTTCCGCGCGCTCGAGGCGCTGCGCGGCCTGGCGCGCCGTCGCGGCGCAGATGCGCACCAGCCGTGGTTCCTCTGCGTCTCGTACACCCACCCGCACGACCCATACGTCGCCACCCAAGAGTATTGGGACCGCTACGAAGGCCGGGAGATCGCCATGCCCGAGCCGCCGCCGCCGGGCTACGAGCCACACATCGCCGATATCTGGGCGAATTCGTACCACGGCGTCGACCTGGTAGCACCAGCGCCGGAAGACGTCTACCGCTCGCGCCACGGCTACTACGCCTCGACAAGCTACATCGACGACAAGGTCGGCGATCTGGTGAATGAGCTCGCGCGGCTCGGCGTCGCCCGCAATACGATCGTCCTCTTCACCGCCGATCACGGCGATATGCTCGGCGAGCACGGCATGTGGTTCAAACGCATCCACCGCGAGTGGTCGGTGCGCGTCCCGCTCATCGTCGCCGGCGCCGGTGTTGCCCGCGGCTACCGCGTCCGCCAAAACGTCTCACTCGTCGACCTCTACCCGACGATGCTCGACCTCGCCGGCCTGAGCATGCCCGAGGGCATCGACCATCCGCTCGACGGCGCCAGCCTCGCGCCGTTCATGCGAGGCGAAGCGCCGCACCACTGGAAGAACGAAGCGATCGTCGAGAACAACGGCGAGGCGACGATCAAGCCCATCCGCGCGCTGGTGAAGGATCAGTACAAGTTCGTCTACGTCCACGAAAAGCCGGACCAACTCTTCGAGCTCGACCGCGATCCCAACGAGTGGCGCAACCTGGCAAACGACCCCGACTACAGCGCCATCGCCCAACGGCTCCGCGCCCGCGTCCTCGACCGCTGGGACCCAGCCGAGACCGAGCGGCAGGTGCTCGCCAGCCAGCGCCGCCGCGCCTTCCTCAAAGACGCCCTCTTCCAGGGCAAGTACACCCCCTGGGATTTCCAACCCGTCTTCGACGCCACCAAACAGTTCGTCCGCCGCGGCTCCAACAGCCAATGGGACCCGCACTTGGGGCGATGAGGCGCGAGGGCGCGAGGGCGCGAGTGGTAAGAAGTCACCCCCTCGTTCCCTCTCCCTTTGGGAGAGGGCTAGGGTGAGGGCAGCCGCGGCCGGTGGACCAGGCGACGCTGCCCTCACCCGCCCTGCGGGCGGCCTCTCCCAAAGGGAGAGGCGGGACCGAGCCTGCCCTGCGGGCAGCCGCGGTCCTCCGAAGAACCCGCCCAGAGGACGGCCGCGCCCCTCACGATGGCCGAAACACCACGCACACCGGGGTGGGATTCTCAGTCACGTGCCCGGTCGGCGTGAGCCTCCCCGTCTCCTGGTCGATGCGGAACGTGACGATCGTATCGCTCGCCTGGTTGGCGGCCAAGAGGAACGTGCCGGTGGGGTCGACGTTGAAGTTGCGCGGCGTCTGGCCTTGGGTTGGCTCGTGGCCGACGAAGCGCAGCTTGCCGGTGTCCTGGTCGATGGCGAAGATGGCGACGCTGTCGTGCCCGCGGTTGGAGACGTAGACCAACTTGCCTGACGGGTGGACGACTACCTGCGCCGTCGAGTTGGTGCCGGCGAAGTCCTCGGGCAGCGTCGACACCGTCTGCACGATCTGGCACGCGCCGCGTGCGGCGTCGAACGCGAACGCCGAGAGCGTCGAGTCGATCTCGTTGTTCACGTAGACGAAGCGGTTGCTGGGGTGGAACGAGAGGTGGCGGCAGCCGGCGCCCGAGCTGACCTGCGCGTACGGCACGTCGTTCGGCAC
>JACQGX010000345.1 GCA_016199265.1 Chloroflexota bacterium
CGGTTGAGCAGCCCATCGCGGTCCTCGCTCTTGCACGAGACGTTCACCAGCGGCTGCCGATCCATCAGGCGCGCCACCTCGACCGCCAGCGGGTCTGGCTGGGGCGTGCGCACTCCGCCTGCGCTGTCGGTGAGGCTAAGCACCACGTCGGGGTGGCGGCGGGCCTGCTCGGCGAAGCGGAAGAGCTGATCCAGCTGCCCCTCCGAGGGCACCATCTCGGCCAGGTAGACGACGCGGCCCGGCGTGCCCAGCGCCTCGGCCAGCGTATTGCGCACCGCCGGCACTGGCCTGGCCGGCGTCGGCCGCGACTGGGCGGCGCAGTAGTCCGCCAGGTGCTCCAGCGCCGTCGCCGGATCGCCGCCCTTGGGCGAAATCACCTGCTTGACCAGCCGCAGGCTGGCCGGGCTGACCTTGTCCTGACCCGTGACGCGCGTCACATCGCAAATGGCGGCGTCGGCCCCGTGTTCCATCGCCACGCGCAAATAGGCGCGGTTGATGCTCCCCCGGTGCGGGAGGCCATCCGCGCAGTTGGAAAGGCCCAGCACCACGTGGCTATCGGCCAGCTCAGGGTCGCTCTTGATCAGCTTGATGCCCCCGAAGGTCTGTTTCGTATAGCCGACGTAGTCCGCGCCCAGCGGTCCTACCGTGGGGTCGAAGAAGACCTCGCTCGCCGTGAAGCCCGCCGCGCGGCACTTCTGGAACAGGAAGCGCGCGGTGTGCCAGTACGACTCCGCCGGCGCCGCCTCGGAAAAGCCCACCTCGAACGGCGTGCCGTCCGCGCTCACTTTTTCCAGGAGCATGGCAATCACGCTGAAGGGGAATTCCCTACGCAGCGCCAGCAGCTCCAGGCGCGACGCTGCGACGGAATTGAGGATCGGCGGGCGGCGGCGCGCCGGCACGCCGTTGCCGGCCCCGGCAACGGAGCCGCCTTTGGCCTGGTACCAGTAGCGGAGCCCGACTTCCAGCAAGCGCGGGTCGGCGCTGTCGATGCCTGGCGGCACGCCGTCGCCGTGCTTCAGGATCAGCGCCAGCAAGCGGCGCATCGCGTCGGCGGTCTGCTCGAAGGTGAACCCGCCCGCCGCGAGCTCGTCCACGTTGACGTCCAGGAAGTCCGCGCCCGCGTCTACCTGCGTGCGGATCGTCTGCGCGATGTGACGCTCGCCCGCGTACTGCGCCAGCGGATCGTTGCTCAACAAGCGCAGCACCGAGCCGCGAAGCGCCGGCAGCGTACAGTGAATGGACTCGCCTATCTTGATCAGGCTCATAGCCTTAAATCACGACCTTTCCTCTCCGATTTCTTCCACACTACGCCTCACGCAAGCGGCCGGCATCGGGCAAAACCCCGAGCCGGCCGCTACTCCCCTTCTCCCCTGGTGGGAGAAGGGGTTGGGGGATGAGGGGGATCATCCTCACCCAATCCCCGTGATAGTGCCGTCCTTGTCCAGATTGATGCTCCGCGCGTTGGGTCGCCCCGGCAACGCGGGCATGGTCATGATGTCCCCGGCCAGGGCCAGCACGTAGCCGGCGCCGCCACGCACCGTCACATCGCGTACCTGCACCGTAAAGCCCTGCGGTACGTTGCGCAGGGCAGGGTTGTCGCTCAGCGAATACTGCGTCTTGGCCATGCACACCGGCAGCCGGCTGTAGCCGCACTGCTCGGCGTAGTCCAGGTGACCCTTTGCCGTCTCGGAGAACGCCACGTCGGCCGCACCATAGATCTCTCGTGCGACCAGACGGATCTTCTCCGCCAGCGGCGTATCGAGCGTGTAGAGCTTCGGCACGGGCGCCGCCGACTTCTCGGCCGTTTGCCGCACCAGAGCGGCCAGCTCCAGCGCACCTTGGCTGCCATCCGCGAAGCCCCTGGAGATAGCCACCGGGATGTCCCAGGCCAGGGCAGCGGCCTTCACCGTATCCAGTTCCTCGGCCGCATCCGTCGGGAATCGGTTGATGCAGATCACCGGCCGCATGCCCAGCCGCTGTACGATGCTGACGTGATGGCGCAGGTGCGCTAGCCCTTGCTCGAGCGCTTCCATCTGCGGCTCGCCCAGCCGATTGGCGGGCACGCCGCCGTGGTACTTCAGCGCCCGCACCGTGGCTACCACAACTGCGACATCGGGGTGCGGCGCGCCGTGGGCGCCGACCAGGTTGACAAACTTCTCCGCGCCCAGGTCCGATCCAAAGCCGGCTTCCACCACGACGTAGTCGCCCAGCTTCTGCGCCAGCAGCAGCGAGGTGAGCGAGCTGGTGCCGTGGGCGATGTTGCCGAAGGGGCCGGTGTGCACCAGTGCCGGGCCCCCTTCCTGTGTCTGAACGAGATTGGGGTGCAGCGCGTCGCGGAGCAACGCGGCCATCGCCCCCGCGGCGCCCAGGTCCTTCGCCGTCACCGACTCGTGCTGCCGGGTCGTCCCCACGATAATCCGCGACAGCCGGCGCTTGAGATCGACGTAGTCGCGCGCCAGCGCGAGCACGGCCATCACCTCACAGGCGGCCGTGATGTCAAAGTGCGCTTCGCGGGGAGCCGTGCCGAGCCCGATAATCGCGTGGCGCAGCGCGCGGTCGTTCACGTCCAGCGTGCGGTTGAAGGTCACCCGCCGGTAGTCGAGCAGCGGCTCGCGCCTGCGGTAGATGTGGTTGTCCAGCAGCGCCGCCAGCAGATTGTTGGCCGCCGTCACCGCGTGGAAGTCGCCGGTGAAGTGCAGGTTGATGTCCTGCGCGGGCTCCACCGTGCAGCACCCGCCGCCGGTGGCGCCACCCTTCATGCCGAACAGCGGTCCCGCCGAGGGCTCACGCAGGCAGACAATCGTGCGCTCCCCCAGATGGCGCAGGGCCTGGCCGGTGGCGATGGTCGTCACCGTTTTGCCTTCTCCGCTGGGCGTGGGGTTGATGGCCGTTACCAGCACCACACGCGCGTTCGGCTGGTCTTGGCGGCGCGCCAGTGCCTGCAGGCTGACTTTGGCTTTGTAGCGCCCATAGCATTCGATTTCGTCGCGTTCCAAGCCGGCTTCTGCCGCGACGTCGACAATTGGCCGCAATGTCGTGGTAGACACGAGCGCTACCACTCCTCCCCGCTAAACTTGAGATGAACGTTCGCGGCCGTAGGTGAACCACCGCGGCCACACGCACACCGTACGGCTTGGTAGTCCACGTCGTATCGGGGAAAACCCGGATGTAACGCCCCTCGCGCCGGATTCGATCGCCACCGGGGATGTGATAGACCCACCAGCCGTACGTCAACCGGTGATTGCCGGCGTCGGCGCGCCTGCAGAGCGGGGCCATCAGCGCCTTCTCGAACGCCTGCACCGCGTCCTTTACATGCAGCCAGCGCGGATCGTAGTCCGCCTCAGGCGGACCCGCGATCGCCGCATCGTCCACCACCGTGCCCAGCCGCAGGCCGATCAAATGGTGTCGACGCCTTTCGCCCGATACAATGACGCAGCAGTATTACTCAACTCTCACGGCAACTGCAACGCCACACGTAAGGAGGAAGGGTATGCGGGCGTTTGCCTACCATGCCCCCAGCAGTCTCGCCGAAGCCGTCGCTCTCCTGGATCGAGAAGGCGATGGCGGCAAGATTCTCGCCGGGGGCACCGATCTACTGATCCACATCAAAGAGCGCGGCATGGTGCCGCGTTACGTCCTCAGTCTGCGCGATATCAAGGAGCTGAGCGCCATCTCGTATGACGAGAGCAGCGGGTTGCGCATCGGCGCTGCAGCGAAGCTCAGCGACGTCGCCTCGCACCCCGTGGTGCTGGAGCGATACCCCATTGTGGGGCAGGGCGCGTCGCTTGTCGGCTCGCTCCAGATCCAGAACCTCGGCACCGTCGCCGGGAACCTGTGCAACGCCGCGCCGTCGGCCGATTGCGCGCCGCCGTTGATCGCGCTCGACGCCTCGGTCCGTGTCGCCGGCAAGAACGGCGAACGTATCGTACCCCTCGCCGGGTTCTTCGTGGGACCCGGGAGGACGGTGCTACAGCCCGGTGAGCTCGTCGCCGAAGTGCTCGCGCCCCCTCCGCCACCACGGAGCGGTGGTAGCTACGAGCGCTTTACGCCGCGCCAGGAGATGGATATCGCCGTCGTCGGCGTCGGTAGTGTCGTGCAGCTCGGTCAGGGCGATCGGTGCGTTCAGGCACGCATCTGCCTCGGCGCCGTCGCCCCCACGCCGGTCCGCGCCCGTGAGGCAGAGGCGGTTCTGGCCGGGCAGGTCCTCTCCCCCGAGCTCATCGAGCGCGCCGCCGAAACCGCGGCCGCTGAGGCGCGGCCTATTACCGACCAACGCGGCACCGCCGACTACCGCAAGCACCTGGTCAAGGTCCTGACCAAGCGCACGCTTACCGCGGCCTGGGAAGATGCGAGAGGTGTAGAGGCAAGAGGAAACTCAGTATGGCAAAACTAGTAGTCAGCTTTGAACTCAACGGCGTACCGACCGACGTGCTTACTGAGCCGAATCGCTCGTTGCTGGAGGTGCTGCGCGATACGCTCGAGAACACCGGCACCAAGGAAGGCTGCGGCACCGGCGACTGCGGCGCCTGTACCGTGCTGTTGGACAGCCGTCCGGTGACGGCGTGTCTCGTGCTGGCGCCGGAGGTGCAGGGGCGCAAGATCACGACAGTCGAGGGGCTGGCGCGCGGTGCCAAGTTGCACCCCGTGCAGAAGGCGTTCGTCGAGCAGGGCGGCCTGCAGTGCGGCATCTGCACGCCGGGCATGATTATGTCCGCCGTCGCGCTGCTCGAGCGCAACCCCACGCCGAACGAACAAGAGATTCGGTATGCCATCGCCGGCAACCTGTGCCGGTGTACCGGTTACGACAAGATCGTGCGAGCGATCGAAGTCGCCGCTTACTCGGCGGCGGCCCAGAACGGCGCGGCCTCCCCCAACGGACAGGTCGCCCAGACTGCCAAGACAGAGGCATCGAAAACGGAGGTGAGCTGATGACGACGATCGAAGCGCCGGGTACCAAACCCGCAACGGCGCCTGAAGCGCCGGCCGCCCCGCAGCGGCTGGTAATCGGCCAGCGTGTGCCGAAGTTCGAGGGCATTGAGAAGGTCACCGGCAAGGCGCAGTACGGCGCCGACGTGAGCCGCTCGGGCATGCTCTGGGGCAAGCTGCTGCTCAGCCCGCATGCCCACGCGCGCATCAAGCACATCGACACCACCAAGGCGCGTGCGATGCCCGGCGTCTTCGCCGTCCTGACCGGCGAAGACCTGCCGCGCCTGGTCGGTGAGATTTCCAACACGCCACCTGCGCCCGAGGAGTTCGACGTCCCCTCGCGCGCCAAGCAGGCGCTCGCGTGGGAAAAGGTCGTCTTCTTTGGCCAGCCCGTCGCCGCCGTGGCGGCGCTTACGCCGTCGCTCGCCGAAGAGGCGGTCGCGGCGATCGAGGTCGAATACGAGCCGCTCAAGCCGGTCGTCGACGTGCTCGAGGCGATGAAGCCGGATGCGCCGCTCGTCTGGGAGACCGTCTTTACCGAGACGTTCGCCGGTAAGTCCCAGACACCCAGCAACGTCGCGAAACTGACCGAGCTGAGTCGAGGCGACGTCGAGAAGGGGTTCGCCGAGGCCGATGTCGTCGCGGAGGCGTCGTTCCGCACGGAGATGGTGCACCAAGGCTACATCGAGCCGCAGGCGACGCTCGCCGAGTATGGTCCCGACGGCCGGTTCACCGTCTGGACGAGCACGCAGGGCCAGTTCGGCGTCCGCGGCGGCGTCTCCGGGTTTCTCAAGATCCCGGCGCGCCGCGTGCGTGTCTTCGGCATGGAGATCGGCGGCGGGTTCGGCGCCAAGGGCGCGCAGACGCTCGAGCCCATCTGTGTGCTGCTGGCGTACGCCGCCGGCCGGCCGGTGAAGATGCAGCTCAGCCGTTCCGAGGTGCTGCGATCGACCCACCCGGCGCCCGGCACTGCCATGCACGTCACCATCGGCGCCCGGCGCGACGGCACGATCACCGCCGCCAAGGCGCGTTACATCTGGGACGTCGGTGCCTATCCGGGCGGCAATTCGGTCGGCGGCATCAACATCGGGTTCGGCCCGTGGAAGGTGCCCAACTTCCACTTCGAGGCCTACGACGTGCTCACCAACCGGCCGAGCACGCGCGCCTACCGCGCTCCCAACGGGCCGCAGGGCGCGTTCGCCGTCGAGAGCGTGCTCAACATGCTCGCCGAGAAACTCGGCATGGACCCACTCGAGTTGCGGCTCAAGAACGCCGTCGTCGAGGGCGACCGCAACCCGTCGGAAGTCCCCTATCCCAAGATCGGATTCGTGCAAACGCTCGAGGCGCTCCGGCGGCATCCGGCGTGGACCGAGCCGGTGCCACCGGCATCGCGTCCCGGTTGGGTGCGCGGCCGCGGGATAGCCTGTGGCACGTGGGGCGGCGGCGTCGGCACCTCGACGGCCCACGTCAACATCAGCGAGGACGGCTCGGCCTCCGTCGTCACCGGCGCGGTCGACCTCGCCGGCACGCGCACGACGATGGCGCAAATCGCGGCCGAGGAGCTGCAGATCCCCTACGAGCGCATCACCGTTGTCCAGCCGGACACCGATTCGGCGCCGTTCAACAATCCCACCGGCGGCAGTCGCATCACCTTCAGCCTCGGTACCGCCGTCCATCGCGCCGCTGTCGACGCGCGCACCAAGCTCAAGCAGCGCACCGCCCAGCAGCTCAAGGTCCCGCCGGACAACGTCGAGTACGCCCAGGGCAAGTTCTGGGTCCGCGGTAACGCCGAGCAGAGCCTGACCATCCAGCAGGTCGCCCGCGCCTCGATCGGCTCGGGCGAAGGGCCGGTCATCGGCACCGGCCAAGTCACGCACCTGCTGCGCGCTCCGGCGTTTGCCGCGCAGGTCGTCGAGGTCGAGGTCGACCGCGAGACCGGGCTGACCCAGGTGGTCAAGGTCACCGCCGCCCAGGATGTCGGCTGCGCCATCAACCCCACCGCGTGTGAAGGGCAAATCCAGGGCGGCGTCGTCCAGGGCATCGGCTGGGCGCTAACCGAGGCCTACGTCTACGACGAAGAAGGCCGGCTGCGCAACCCGAGCCTGCTCGATTACCGCATGCCGACTGCGCTCGACGCGCCGAACATCGAGTGCGTCCTCGTCGAGGTGCCGGCCGCCGATGGCCCGTACGGCGTGCGCGGCACCGGCGAAGTCCCGATCGTGCCGGCCGCGCCGGCGATCGCGGCCGCGGTATACGACGCCATCGGCGCCCGCGTCACCGAGCTGCCCATGACCGGCGACAAGGTGCTGGCGGCGATCGCGGCCGGCGGTGATAGCAACGGCAAGGCCAGGCGCCTCAACGTGGCGGCGGTGACCACGGGCGCGCGCTCGGCCGTCGCCAGCGCACGCCAATCGGCGCTCAAAGCGCAGCGCGCCCCCGCGGCCGGCTCTAGCGCTGCCGCCGTCGCCTTGCCCACCGAACGCGAGGACTACTGCGCCGAAGATGACGTGTAGCGGCCCTACCGGGCCAATGCAAAGTGCAAGATGCAAAGTGAAAAGTGTGAAGCGGCCGGCCGGACGGCTGGTTCGCGGCAGCACCGCCATTTTGCATCTTGCACTTTACACTTTGCATTGAAGCCCCATGCCCCGCGCTCGCTGTCATTGGTCGCTGCTCGTTCGCACGCGGGAGGCCTTGCGTCGGGCGCTGCCCGAAGCGCATGATCTGGCAGCGCGCTACCGCGGCGAGTACTTTGCCGGCGGCGTCGCGCCGGACGCGCTGCGCCTCTTCGCCGGCTGGGACAAGGTGCCGTCACATTTCTACGACGACCAGCGCCGCGAGACGTGGGACTGTGTTGTCGAGACCATTTGCGCCGCCCATCCGGTCATCGCCGATCCCGCCCGCCTCGCCGCGCCGTCGCGTGCGTGGATGCTCGGCTATCTGGCCCATTTGATGACCGACATCGCCTACTGGCGCCACATTCTCAGCCGCCTGCCGCCTTTTCCATCGGAGACCGCGCTGCATCACGGTGCCTGGCTCCTTGCCGATCGCCTGGAGTTCCCGCCGGCGGAGCGCACGCTCGACGTCGACGCCATCCGCTTCGATACCGCGCCGCCGTGGGTCGAAGAGCGGCCCGTGCGCCACATGCTCGATCGAGTCACCAATCGTATCCTCGTACCGGACACGCTGTGGCTGGTCGAGCTGGCGTACCACCGCCTCCGGACGCACGACCACCTCCGAACCGATGAAGCGCTGCTCGCCGAGTACGAGTCGGCTTGGCAGGCAAACGTCAGCGCGGCACGTGCCGTTTTGCCGGACTCGGTGTGGGAGGCGTTTCAGGAGGAGGCCATCGCCGGCTCGCTCACGGCTATCAAGAGCTATCTACGGCAACCGCCTGCCACTTGATACGACGACAGGGGGAAAGGGCAGAAGGGCAGGGCGAACGGCACAAGGGCAGTGACTCGTTGTCGTACTATCCAGGATCTGGCGCCGTAGTCTCCTCTTTCGGCTCTTCCTCCGTCCAGACGACTTCGTCCACGCGGCCGGCTGGCACCGTCGACGCCTGCTGCCAGATGTTCGACGCCGTGGCCAGCACGTCCACCGGCAGGGGCTTGCCTTCGCTGTCGCGCGGCGCGTCCGGACGGCGCTCGGCCTCCTGCGCGATCGCACTCGCCTTGGCGATCAAGCCATCGCGCGTGAGGTAAGCGGACAGCCCGGCATTCGTCGACTGGTAGCGCAACATGCCGGCCAGCTCATCGCGCGTGACCGTCCACGTCGCGTCTTTCCAGCGCACCGCGATCGGCTCGCCGATGAGCTGGTTCGCCGTATCGCGCGCTGCCGCCAGCTCTTGATCCCGCACCCGCGGCGCGCGCGGCGCCAGGCGCACCGTGACTTTGCGCTCGGCCGGCTCAGCCGGCATCCCGCTGCGGAACATGATCTGCAGCGCGGAAAACGTCGCCAGGTAATCCGGGCCGCGCCCGTCCCTCGCGTTGCGCAGCGCGACGCGATGATGCGTTTCCTGGATCGTCGGCGGAACGGTGATCGCCACCGGCGTACGCGTCGGCACCGGCGTGACGCTGGCCCGTGGTGTCTGCGACGCCTGCGGCGTCGTCACGGCCTGCGGGGTCGCTGTCGCCTGCACCTCAGCGGCGCGCCGCTGTTCGGCCGCCACGGCTGCGGCGTACGCCGGATTCGGCAGGTCGACTTTGGTCGACGTGATCACCAGCTCGGCATCGATGGGATCTTCCGAGACCCATGGCGCGACTTCGCGGGCGAGAAAGGCGGTCACCTTTCCGCTGTCGAGCTGAACCTCGAACTGCGGGCGCTGTGCCGGCGGCAGCGTCGCGTAGTCGCGCGGGGCAGACTGCGTGTTCGGCAATGCGAGCATCTGCAACAACAACGTTCGATCGAGCAGCCAGCTCTGCACCGGCCGGCCGGGCCGCACCGTTTGCTCGGCCGGCGGCGTCTGGCTCGTCGCGCCTGCCGGCGTCGATTGGGCTGCCTGGTCCGATGTCCCAGGGTTGGCCGGTGCTTCGAGCAGAACTGGCAGCTCGAGGCGCGTATTGGCCTGCACGCGCGCCGGTTCGAGGTCGGCTTCGGTGAGCCATGGCTTATCCTCGACGAAGACGATCTCGACGGTGCGCGTCGGACTCGCGGCACGCTCCTTCGCCAGCTCAAATGTGGCGTCGACGTCCATCAGCCTTCCCGGCCCGCCTGGCCGGATCACGACCTGGTCCCCCTCCACCTCGAAAAAGGGATTGCGTGCCGGCTGATCGGCGCTCACCGCGAGCTTCTTGACGAACTCGTGCAGCTTCTCGTCGTTGAGCTTGGCGCGAATCGGCGGCTTTCCGGCATCGAGCCCGGTGATTTCGAGCATCGCGAACGCTGCCGCCGGCTCAAGCTTCCACGAGCGATCGCCGTCTTTGAACTCCAGCGGACTGCCGAGCAGCAGCTTGATCGCCTCTTGCGCCGGCACGAGGTCGGCGTCGGCAATGCTGGGCCGCGCCTCGTCGAGCACCAGGTCGATCCGGGTGGGGATCGTACCTGCCAGCGCCTTCGTGATCCGGTCGAGCGTCGCGTTCACGTTGAGCCTGCGGCCCGTGACCGCGGGCAGTGTGTGAATCTCGAACCCGTCGCCGGCCCGCTCGACGCTGAGGTCGGCGTTGTGCATCGGGCGCTCGACCTCGCGGGCCACGCGCCCGAGGACGGCGGCGGCGCGTTCGAGGTCGAGGCTCACCGCTGCCGGCACGGCATGGCCGTGGCGGATGAGCGAAAGCTGGCCGCGCAGCCACGGGAGGATGCCGTCGACGCGGCCGGTGGCCCACGCGCGTTCGACAATCTCCCCCAGTTCGGCCTCGTCGATCCGCATCCCCATCTCCGCCAGCGTCACGGGGAACACATCGTCGTCGTAGCGCAGCAAAAATCGGCGGCGCGATTCGCTCGTCAGGTGCCGCGTGAGCGCATCGACCGCTTCTTGCCGCGTCAAGCGGCCGACATCGACGCCGAAGACGGCCACTCCTGGATAAATTCGCTCGGCGTGCTGCTGCTGATACAGGGCGACGATGCTCGCCAAGAGCAGCACCGGCAGAATCGTGAGCAGCGCGAGCAGGCGGAACGGAAAGCCGACGCCCGGCCCACCGGCGCTGTTCGCCGATGCGGCCACGGCGGCCACCAGTTGTGAGCGTGCGGAATGTCGCGAAGATGGTGCCGCGAGCGGCACTCGGGACCGGACGGCCACGGCCGTAGTATAGCCACCGGGCCGCGGTTAGGGCGTGCCTCCAGACTGACCGGCATTGCCGCCGTTGCCGCCGGCTGGTGCCGCCCCCGGCTCGCCCGGCTGCTCCGGCGGCCCTGTGCCCTCTGCCCCTTCGGCGGGCGCGGCCGCCTCAGTCGTCCCGGTCGCGGCCGGTGTCTGATTGGCGGAAGGCAAGAAGCGCACGCCGGTGCCGTACGCGACCACGGC
Source organism: Chloroflexota bacterium (assembly GCA_016199265.1). GTDB lineage: Bacteria > Chloroflexota > UBA11872 > UBA12225 > UBA12225 > JACQGX01. The sequence continues at coordinate 10,886 of JACQGX010000345.1, forward strand.
GGGTCCCGCGGTCGTCGGGTAATGCATCAGCTTGACCGAGATGATCGCGTCGCACCCGTGCTCTTGCCCCACCGCCTGCAAGTTGGTGAGCGCCTGCATCACCGGCTCCCGCCCCCCGAGGGCCTGGCCGAACATGATGCCCAGCTCGACGAATGGCCGCGCGATCGTTTCCCGCGTGCTCAACGCCGGACCCGTCGTCGAGGGTGTGGATAGTATCGAGGCTGCCGGTGTGGCCGCCGGCGCCGTTCCGGGCAAGCGTTGCAAAGCCATACGTTCGTTCGTACCCCCCAATGGGAGCTGCGCGTCTCTCGCGTGTCTCCTGCACGCCGCGGCAAGCGGCCAGCGCCGCCGCAATGGCGCGAGTATAAAGGTTAACGCCAGGTCGGCGCACCTGGGCGCCCCATTCGCGCCTCATTACCTAACGTGGCGGCGACGCCACAAGCCTCGAGTGACGCAAGAGACACCGACGAAGAGCGTCCGCCCCCTCCTTCCTGCCCCTCGCCACTTGCCCCTTGCTCCTTGATTGAAATGGAACTTCTGTTCTATAATTAAGGTACGACTGCTGGAGCCCCTCAGCGGTCGACGGTCGTAGCCCCGCGGGTTACAGGCAGGTTTTTCGATACGAGAGATTGCGAGTCGGCGAAGATCGCGGGCCCGGGGCGACCAGGCGGGCTCGTGTGTGACGGCCGCTGGTCGCACAGAAAGGTAGGGCAGCACGTGAAAAAGGAATTCACCGTCGAGCGCGATGGGCGCACGTTCGTTCTCTACGCTGGTCTCCTCGATCTGGCGCACGAGCGCGGACTCAAATCAATCACGACGACTCTCATACAGATCCCGAACGAGATGAACGGCATGGCGGCGATCTGCCACGCGACGGTCGAAACCGCGCAAGGCACGTTCACCGGATTGGGCGATGCGTCTCCGTCGAACGTCACGCGGCTGATGGCGCCGCACCTCATCCGAATGGCCGAAACGCGGGCCAAGGCACGCGCCCTCCGCGACGCGGTCAACGTCGGCGTCACCGCCCTCGAGGAGCTCGCCGATGTCGACGACGTCGACGACGTCGAGCAGGAGGCGCCGCGTGCGCCCGCGGCCGGCCGTGCTTCAGCCGGCAGCAGGCGGGCACTGCGCGCCGTCGAGCCCGACGAGCTAGTCGACGACGAGGGCGCCGCCGCGGCGCACCAGCCGGCCTTCGCCTTCGAGCCGGGGCGAAACGGCCACGCCGACGACAAGGCGGATGGTCCCGCAGCCGGCGCGACCAAGACCGAGCGTGGTGCACCGGCAGCCGCCGGCGCACGGGCAGTGGGCGGACCGCCGGCAACAGCCAAGCAGCTCGAGACGATCACCCGCATGGCCCGCGCCGCCGGCAAAACCGTCGAGACCGAGGGCCTCACCCGCGCCCAGGCCAGCGAGATCATCTCCAGCCTCATCGGCGAAATGAGCCACCTCCGCGCGAGTTAGGGAGGGCGCCTAACCGCAGAGACGCACAGACGCAGAGCAGGCGCAGAGAAAGAGGGTAGATCGCAGACGAACGCAGCTGGGGATTGGCCCACTCGGCGCTTGTCGACGGTTCCCTCTCCTCCTCATCTTCTCTGCGTCTCTGCGTCTCTGCGGTTTTCCCGTTCCTCTCTGCGTGATCTCTGCGTCTCTGCGGTGAACACACCTCCTCCTCCGGTTGACTTACAATCAGGCCTATGCAGGAGGTCCCGGCCAGCGCACCCGTTTCTACCGGGCTATTCACCGATCTCTATCACCCAGACGCGGCGTACGTCGCGTGGCGCGCCGGCCGCAATGGGCTCACCACGTTTGATCTCTACGTCCGCCGCGCGCCGTTCGGCAGCGCGTACTTGCTCGTCGCCGGGCTCGAAGACGCGCTGCGGTTCGTGCGACGGTTTCGCTACCAGCCTGCCGATCTACGCTATCTTTCCCAGATTCGTGATTACCACCCCAACTTTCTCGAGGCACTCGCCGCATTGCGCTTTACCGGCGAGATTCTGGCGATGCCCGAAGGATCAATCGCCTTTCCTCACGAGCCGCTCCTGCGCGTCACCGCGCCCTTCATCGAGGCGTTGCTCGTCGAATCCGGCCTCCTGCAAGCGATCAACCTCGCCACCCTGATCGCCACCAAGGCCGCACGGATCTCCTGGGCTGCCCAGGGACGGCGCGTCGCCGAGTTCGCCTTCCGCCGCGCGCAGGCGCCGTTCACCGTCGCCCGTTCCGCCTACATCGGCGGCTGCGCCTCGACCTCGTTCCTCGCCGCGGCGGAGCGCTACCGGCTCCCTGCAACGGGCACCATTCCGCACGCGCTCGTCCAGCTCTTCGACGACGAGCGTGAGGCCTTTATTGCGGTTGCGGAAACGTACAACCGCTATACCATTTTGCTCGACACCTACGACGTGCGCCGTGCCATCCAAACGGTGATTGGGGTGGCCACCGACGTTCAGCGGCGGCGTGGTCATACCCTCACCGCCGTCCGCCTTGACAGCGGCGACCTCCTCACCGACAGCCGTTTCGTGCGCCAGGCGCTCGACGAGGCCGGCCTCACCCAGACCCGCGTGCTGGCCTCCGGCGATCTTGACGAGTTCTCGATTGCCGAGCTCGTCGCCAACGGCGCGCCGATCGACGGGTTCGGCGTCGGCACGAACCTGGGGGTCGGCGCCGGATCACTCGCGCACGGCGTCGAGGGCGGCGCCCTTGGCGGCGTCTACAAGGAGGGCCTCTACGTCGACGAGACCGGCCTCGAGCAGCCGCGCATCAAGCTGGCGGGCGAGAAGAGCACCTGGCCCGGCAAGAAGCAGGTCTACCGCATCGGCGCCTACGAATCCGACGTCATCCAGCTCGCCTGCGAGCCACCGCCACCCAACGGCACGCCGCTCCTCCAACCCGTCATGCGCGACGGCAAAGTGCTCTCAGGCAGCAGCCCGCCCCTCTCCGAAATCCGCGAGCGCGCCCAGGAAAACCTCGCCGCCCTCCCCGAGGAGTCGAAAGCGCTCCGCAGCGAGCACCCCTACCCCGTCCACTTCAGCCCCGGCCTCCTCGCCCTCCGCCGGCGCACCGCCGAAGCCGCCGGTGGCGCGTCGGTCGTTCCCGAGTCGGATGGAAGCGCCGCCCCAGAACCGGGAGCTAAGTAGACACCTCGGCGGCACCAAGCGCGCGCGCAAACGCCTTATCCTTGGTATCGGTGTAGGTCGCCGTGTAGAGCATGACCGGCACCTGTGACAGCGCTGGATCGAGCTGCACCTCGCGGCACAGGGTGAACCCATCCATGCGGACCGCCGCGGCACGCGGGTTGCTTGCGACGATACTGGTAACCGATGAGAGAGGGGTTGGGGGTGAGGGGTGCGCTAGGTCAGCGGAAAGTGCAGGACCAGCCGCCGCGCGCCGTCCTTCGCCTTCGCCGGGCCGACGCCGACCACCGCCACGCTCATATCGTCCGCCGGCCGGTGCTCGTCGAGCGCCAGCGCCGCATCAAGCAGTGCCCCCGCGATCATCTCCGCCGTCGCACCGCTTGCGGCCTGCCGGCGCACCTCTGCTTCGGTATCCAGCTTGAGCCCGCGCCGTACACCCGCCCCCTCGATCCCGTCGCTGTAGACTACCGCTAGGGTACCGGCCGCGATCGGCAGCTCGCGGATCAACGGTTTGGTGTTGGGGTAGAGGCCGATTGCCGATGCCGGCTCGGACCAACAGTCGACTGTACCATCGTGGACCAGGATTGCCGGGCAATGCGTGTTGCGCGAGACGACGAGCGTGCGCGTCACGAGGTCGGCCGAGATCACCGCCAGCTCGGCCGAAACCTGCCCGCGCCGGTAGGCGAACAGGAAGTCATGCACCGCCCGCGCGGTGGCGCCGTCGCGGATCCCATCCGCGAGCAGCGCAATCGCCTTCTTGGCCACGAGATTGGAGAGCGCCTTGGCGGCCCGCCCGCTCCCCTGGCCGTCGACCAGCACCACCGAAAGGCCGCCGTGCGGCCGCTCGGTCACCTCGACCGTGTCGCCGCTCTCGGCCACGGCGTACTTCGGCACCTTGGCGACGGCAATCCCGATCTCGAGCGTGCCCTCCATCCGCGCCGTGCTCTTCACCGTCGCCTTCACCGCGCCGGCCGCTGCCCGATGCGCTGGCTGGAATACGTCGGTCACGCCGTCAGCGTGCCCTTGGTCGTGGGAACAATCCCCGCCCGGCGGGGATCGCACAGCACCGCGTCGTGCAGCGCGCGAGCCAGCGCTTTGAAAACCGCTTCGGCCTGGTGGTGGCCGTCATTGCCGGCAAGCACGCGCACATGGAGCGTCAGGCGGGACCCCGCCACGAAGCTCTCCAGGAAGTGCGCGATCAGCGATGGCGGGATGCCCGCCGAATTCGATCCCGCGCTGCCGATCTCGGCGCGGCAGTATGGGCGCCCGCTGATGTCAACCGCCACTTGCGCCAGCGCTTCATCCATCGGCACCAACGCGTGGCCCATGCGGTGGATGGCCGAGCGATCGCCCAGCGCCTCGTCGAACGCCCTACCCAGGAGCAACCCGCAGTCCTCGACGGTGTGGTGCCCGTCTACCTGTAGGTCGCCGGTGCAGCGCAATTGGAGGTCAAACAAGCCGTGGCGGGCGAGCTGGTCGAGCATGTGGTCGAGAAACGGAATACCCGTCTCGATCTCCGCCCTGCCCGTGCCGTCGAGGTCGAGCCGCACGACGACGTCGGTCTCCCGCGTTTTTCGTTCCAGCGTCGCGTCGCGGCGCTCACCTGTTCCTCGATCGAAAACTGGAGTCATCGTGCCATCTCGTGCCGTAATCTGCCGTCTCGGCATCGTCAGCGCGGTCACCGCCCTTGTGTCAGGCGCCGCACGTGCGCGATGCGCTGGATCACCGTAATCTGCGTGAAGATCGCCAGCGCGACCAGCACCGCGAGCAGCAAGAGCTGCGGCAGCAGCAGCCCGACGCCCAACGCGATCACGCGTTCCGGCCGTTGCAGCCAGCCGATTTCACAGTCGAGGTTGAGCCCTTCGGCTCGCGCCCGCGTATAGCTGATCATCAGCGAGCCAATCGCGATGGTGTAACACAGAATCACGCCAGCCCAGGGCATCCAATCGTGTTCGACCGCGCGCAGAAAGGCGACCTGCAGGCCGAGAAAAATGACGGCCTCCGAGTACCGATCGAGCGTCGAATCGAAAAACGCGCCGAACGTCGTTTTCCGGTCGGTGACGCGGGCGAGCGCGCCGTCGAACATATCGAACGCCCCGGCGAGCAGCACCATCAGGCCACCGGCCACTAGCGCGCCACTGGCGAGCACCAGCCCGGCCACGACGCTCAGCGCGAATCCGGCAACCGTCAGCCCATTGGGCGTGATTCCGGTGCGCGCAAACGGCGCCACAAGTCGCTCTGCGGTGCGCCGCGTCTGTTGCTGCAGAGTTCCGCGAAACGTTGCCACCTGGTCCGATTATGCCAGGAATCGACAAGTTCCGAGTTCCTGGTTCCTAGTTTCCCTCCCCACCAGCAACTCGGAACTCGGAACTAGGAACCTGGTACGGGCAGCAACTGCTGCGTGAGCGCGGGGCGGTGTCGCGAGCGAATTGCTTCGTCGTACACGTCCAGGATCTGGCGCGCCACCTTGCGCCACGAATACGCCTGCGCCTTGGCTCGTCCCGCTTCGGCCAGCCGCGTACGCAATTGTTCGTCGCTGAGCAGCCGGCACAGGCCGACCGCGAGCGCCGTCTCGTCGGCCGGCGGCACGAGCAGACCGTCTACGTTGTGGCGAACGACGGTCTTGTAGCCCTCCAGCGCCGAAGCGATCACCAGCTTGCCCGCCGCCATCGCCTCCAACAGCACCACACCCTGGCTCTCGCGCCCAATCGCCGGCGAGCAGAAGATGTCGCAGCTCTGGTAGTAGCGGATTTTCTCCTCCTGCGAGACGAAGCCCTTGAACACGACGTCGGCCAGGCCGGCTTCGTGGACAAAGTCGCGGTACTCCTGGATCTGTTCTTCGTCAAAAGCGCCGACGACGACGAGCCGGATATTCGGAAAGTGGTACTTGACGTACGGCAGCGCCCTTAGGAGATAGATGAGCCCTTTGCGCTTCTCGACGCGCCCGACGAAGAGCAGGTTGATCTTGCCGTCGTTGAGCTCCGGCAGCGGCGGCTGGGGCCGCTCGTAGGCTTCGACGTCGATGCCGTTGGGGATGATCCGGTAATCGCCGGGGAAGTATTGGCTTACGAACTCCCGCGCCGTCGCCGAGACGGCGATGCACGCGTCGAGCTTACGCATGAACCGCTTGAGGAACGGCTTGGCGTAGACGTAGCCGAAGTACGTGTCGCGCGAGACGTGAAACGTCGCCACGTTCGTCGCTTGCGAATGCCGCAGCACCGTGAGTGGCAGCGCCGGCACGAATGGCTCGTGCAGGTGCACGACGTCGAATCGTTCGGCGTTGAGAATCTGCTTTACGCGGTGTGCCAGCGTCAACGACAGCGTCAGGCGGGCCACCGACTGGTTCGCCGGTACGCGGATGATTCGCTTGCCCAGCCGGTAGACGTCCGGGTGCACCGTCTCCACATCGGCGCGCGACGAGGGCGCGAGAATTCGTACCTCGTGTCCTTCTTCTCTGAAACAGGCGTAGAGGTGCGAGATGTGCTCGGTTACCCCGCCCGGAAATGGGTAGTCGTATGGGGTGACCAGTGCAATCTTCATGCGTCCCTTTCCACTGCCTCGGTTGCCTTAGCTGCCCCAATTGCTCCCAGCGCGCCGCACGTGCCGCGGGTGCAAAAGTGGCTCGCCCCGGCGCCAAGCGGTGCTCCGCGCAGCGTGCCAGTCGCACTGTACTACATCTTGTCGCTCGATGCACTGCTCACCACACTGCCGGGTGCAGGCAATTGTTCCGGAGCCCCTCCGCTCGC
>JACQGX010000346.1 GCA_016199265.1 Chloroflexota bacterium
GCGCCGCGAAGGCGATGAGGAGCGTCAGGCGCGTCCAGGGCAGGAGCCGGAACCCGGCGAGCGACCACGCCAGCCACGACACCGCCAGCAGTCCCAGCGCCTTCGAGACGCCGTAACCGCGATCTGGCACGTGGGCGAAGAGACGCCAGACGAGGGGCGCGGCGAGCAGGCCGAGCGCCTGGAGCGCGAGCCACCAGGTGAGCGGCGCGAGCGTGTTCTGCCAGCCCTCGAGGCGGAACGACTCGGACCAGGTGCCGCCGGACACATACTCATCGCGCAGGTCGGCCGGCAAAAGGAGATTTGGCCGGCCTACCTGTGCCGGGGTCACGTGGATGGGCGGATTCTCTTCGAGCGCCCCAAGCAGGATCTGCCGCACCTTCTCGGCCGAGAAGTCCGGCTGCTTCTGAAAAATCAGGACCTTCGGATGGTCGTAGACGGTAAACGCCTCTTCGGCGCGGTCGTCGTTGATCTCCCACGGGCCCAGCGTCGGATAGCTCGTGAAGGTCTTGACCAGCTTGAACCCCAGTTCCCCGGCGAAGAGACGCCGGTAATACTCGGTTGTCATCGGGTAGCGCTGAGGTATCCGCGGGATAGAGCCGTAGAGCCGGTTGCTGGTCAGGTTGATGTAGTCGGCCTGCGACAACATTTGGACGAGCGTCTCCAGCTTCTTGGGCTCGTCCGGGTCGTAGAGCGGCAACTGCGGGCCGCGGTAGTGGGACGGGTCGTAGTTGGGAATCGGCACCGGCAGCGGGTCATCCCAGTGCTCGTTGGCGAGCACCGAGCCCTTCGGCACATTCTGGTAGTACCAGAGCGATGCGGCGTGCCGTGTCACGGGCCGTGTGTAGACGCGGGTGAAAGCAAACGACCATGCGGCGCTGGCAATTACGACAAAAGCGGCAAGCGCGAGCGCCGCCGGCGTACCCCAGCGGGCGACGAGCGGCCGTAGGCGGCTCGCGGCGAAGGACGAACGGCGAAGGGCGAACTGGCCGTCGTGCCGCGAGTCGTTCTTACCAGTCGTCGTTCGTCCTTCGTCTGGCTCGCTATCCGCGGGATTGAGTGACCGAGGCCCTTCGTGGACAGCGGCCGTGCGCTGTTGCTTCTGCCATCTCGTCCATTCGTAAAGGGCAATCAGTCCCCACGCTCCCAAGAGGATGAGGAAGGGATACGCCGGAAGCAGGTATCGCATCGTCTTGTTCAGCACCGATGCGAAGTAGACGAAGCACAGCGCCGACCATGATATGACGAGCAGGTGTTGCCAGCGCCCACGCCACAGCACCACGGCAGCCGCGGCTGCAAATCCGGTCCACACCGTCAGCCCGAGTGGGATACCCATGCCCCAGGCCACCATGTGGCGCCAGGGGAAGAGCAGTGGCTCGGTGCCTGCCCACTGAATACTGGGCGGCAGGTCGACGGTGCCATCCTGGGATTTTGCCTGGTAGGCAATGTTGTCCAGCCAGCGTGGATTGAGGCGAAGATCAAAGAAGCCGGGGCCGGCAAAAGCGTACGGCTGGAAAATCCGAAAGACGACAAACGCGACGAACGCGCTCATCACGCCCGCGGTGACAACGCGACTGAGCGCGCCGCTCGACCACACCGTCGTAAGCGAACGGAAACCAGTCGCCTCTTGGTTGACTTCGGTGCGCCATACGTAGATCAGCCCGGCGAGAGCGATGATGGGGGCGAACACCACTATCGAGAGCTTCGTCGCCAGTGCCAACCCAAGGAATATGCCCGCGAAAAAGAACGAGCGCCAGCGGCCCGTTTCAGCGATGTCGACGCAATAAAAGAAGCACGAAACCACTAGCGTCAGCAAGAAGCTGTCGAACACGAAGAAATGCGCCTGCTGGATCTGCATCACGCAAAAGGCAGATAGCGCGGCTGCCAGGAGCCCAACTCGAGCGCCGTAAAGCCGCCGGCCTATCACGTACACCAGCGCCACGGTGATCAGATCAGAGATGGCCGAGAGGACTCGCCCTAACACGTGTATCTTGTCGTAACCGGTGTGGTGCGTGATCTCCGCGATCCAGCGCACGACAAACAACGGGAACGTGCCGTAGACGAAGAAGCCGTAGCCGACGTTGTGGGGATTGAGCGCGGAGCGTGCCGTGTCAAAGTAGATCGCGGTGATGCTTGCCGGTTGCACCTGCGTACCCGACCCGCCGGGCCCCGGTACGGCAATGCCGGGCCTGATCGCGCCCTCGACCATTGTCAAAAAACGCTCGTCGGGGTGGAGGTGATGGCCGCCGTCCCAGTTCACGCCCGTGAACCGAAGCAGTGCGCCTGCTACCAAGATCGCCGCGAGCAGCACCCACTCGCGGTAGCGCGGCGTCCACTCGAGACAAACATCGGGGAGGTAGTCCCGAAGAGAGCTTGCCGGCGCCTCGTCGTCGACCGCAGCATCCGGTGTCTGTGGGGGACTGTCGACCACTCCCGGTGTTGCCTGGGTCACCGAACCGGCTGCGAGCTTCGACAGGGAGTCCGTTGCACGAACCTGTGCGTGCACAGGCACATCGTCAGGCTCTGGCAGAACAGCTCTCGTCGGCTCGGCGATGGTTTCATCGCCCTGGGGTCCTGCGGTATGCGGCGCGGCGGGTACGTCACCCTCGCCACGCCGAGAGGCGTCGGACATCATCTCAAGGCCTTGGGTGGCGCACTCGTTTCAGGCACTTGGAGTGGGGGGTTCACGTGCAAGATTAGCAAAATGCTAGAGATACCGAACGACGTTTGCCCATTTGCCGCGCGGCGACGCGGAGCGCCGGCAGCGCGCGGGTGATCCACCGGCGGGCGTCACGCTGGTGGATCGCCGGCCACGGTCAATCCACTTTTCGCGCGACAAAGAAGTAGTACGCGCCGTCGTCGACGCCCATCTGTGAGGCGAAGTGAGTCAGCCGCCTTTCGAGCCAGCGTTCCCACGGCAGGTACCGGCGCTTCTGCGGCCAGAGCACCCATTTACCGGTCAATCGCTTTGAGAGGAGCGTCGGCGCGCCGTAGTAATGGCTGAGATCGAAAACGCCCATCGCATCCGGTCGGAGATAAGAGCTCCATTTCTCGACCCGGAAACCGGCCTGTTCCAGTCGGCGCATCCACTCGTCGCGGCTGTGGGTGTGGTAGTGCTTGGAGATGTGGTTGAACCAGCGGCCGTAGGCGGCTGCTAGATCGCCAAGCCCAACTCGACCCAGAGCGCGCGGCCAGAAGAGCGATGTGGCGAAGCGCTCGCTGGGTACGGTGATGACCAGCTTGCCGTTGGGTCGAGTGACTCTCGCGACCTCTTCGAGTGCGCTGTCCAACGGCGGAATGTGCTCCAGCACACAGTTGCTGAGCACGCTCGCAAATGCACCATCAAGGAACGGCAGGTTGGCAGCGCTCGCTACCGTTACCAGCCGGTACGCACCGTTGCGCTGTGCCTCCCGTGCGCTGGCCGGATCTGGGTCGATGCCGGCCTCTACCGGAGTCCTCAAACAAGCGGCGGCAAAGTGGCCATCGCCACATCCAACGTCGAGCAGCGGTCGTGGGAACTGCTCGTTGCCCACGAGCGCACATTCCGCGGCTCGAATGATGGCGCGGTGCACGGGAAGCGATTGGAGGTGGTGCTGCACGATCTGCGGCAGCCGCGCGAGCACCTCCGGTCCGGGGCGCACCAACTCCGGCGCGGTGCCGGTTGCGCCGGTTTTCGACATTAGCCGGCCTGCGCCGCCGGCCGGGCGGCGAGCTCATCAGCATCTGTGCGCGGCGTGGCGGCGGGTGAAGCCGTGCCGGTCTGCCAGCGCCAGAGATCGCTCAGCCGGTACGTCTGCCGGCTCAACCCGGTGAGCAGGCACGCTGCGCCCCCAATCGTGAACGTGCCGAACGCAATCGCGTGCATCGTCACGGCAAACGCCAAGCCGGCGGATTCGTCCACTCCGAACAGCCCCAGCGTGCCGACTGCCACCGCGTGGTAGACGCCCACGTACCCTGGGGCCGACGGCACCGTCATGCTCAGATTGGTCGTGACCAGCACAAGCGCTACTGCCGTCCACGTAGCTTGCAGATGGAAGGCTTGCATCATGACCCAGACAGTGATGAGTGCCAGCACCCACAGCGCGGTAGAGCTCACGAGCTGGATGAGCAGGAGATGGGGGTGGCGGAGACCATCCGCCGCGCTCAAAAGCATGTCTACGGTTTGTGACGGACGGGCACGGTGGATCACCGGCAGCGCGTCGACGTAGCGGCGCACCAGTCTGACGACAGTGCCGCGGCGGCCGCTCAGCGCAAAGAACGTGATGGCGAGCGCGCCAAACGTCACGGAGGCGCTCACCCCCGTAGCGCCAATCCACGCCGGCAGCGGCATAGCGGCGCTCACAATCCCCAGCAACACGAGCAGGACAAGCACGTCCAAGACCTTCTCGACGAAGATCGTGCCGACCGCTCTCGCCGTGCTGACTCGCTCGGTCTGTGCCACAAGCGCCGCTCGAACCAGCTCGCCAACGCGCCCTGGCAGGACGGTATTGAACATGTAGCCGATCAGCGTGCTCGATGTAGTGGCCCAAAGTCCGACTCGGTCCTGCGGCAGGAAGAGGAGTTTCCACCGCCAGCACCGGGCGATCAGTGAGGCAAGGATCACCGCCAGAGAGAGCCAGAGCAAAAGCGGCTCGGCCCGAACCAAGGCATCGCGGGTCTTACCCACATCGACGCGGTTCAGCAAGAAGTACAAGCTAACGGCGCTGATCACGCCGCCGACAAATAGGGAGCGCCAGTTGACCATCGAGACCAGTTCGCGCCAAGTCTAACAGCTTGCCGGCGTCAGCTTGCGGCAACCGCACCGGGTGGCACGCGCACTATCACGAACCACGGCCGCCCACCGGCTTCCGCCACCGTCATGTGTGGCCCGTGAGCGTGCAGCGCATGACACATTTCCTCGTATTTGCTATCCATTAGGGGCCATCTACCTCAGCCATGGACGTCTCGACGGGCATCCCGCCGACCGATGGTGAGTCTCCGCCCGCAGTCGCCGACTCACCCCCGGCAAACTACATCACGCCCACAGGGGCGGCAGCGGCGGCCGTGCGATCCGTCCTGGAGCGGCTGTGGGCCGCCGCCGCGGCCGGGGAGTGGGGCGCCCAGGAGCGGCTTTGGGCGCCGCCGGGCGGGACAGACGCCCCGCCACCGGTGGGGTCGGCGCAGACCTTGGGAGGAGTCACTGCGGACTTCTACCCGCCGGCACTGCGCCGCCCCCTGCTCGGTGGGCAGGGGCCGGTGGCCGCGGACGTGTACGTGCTGGGCGACCAAGCCTGGGCCTTGGCGGTGGAGCCGGGCCGCAGCGCCGCTGGGCTGGACGGCGGTGGCGGGGCGCTGGCGGCGATCTACCACCTGTCGCGGCAGGACGAGGCGTGGCGCCTCACCGCCCGCATCGCCATAGACCACCTGGCGCCCGGCGACCCGCCCGGGCCGCAGCCCGGCGCCGGCGAGCGCGGCCAGATCGAGGCCGTGCGGGCGGTGGTGGAGCAGTTTTACGCCGCCTATAGCCGCGGGGAGGCCGAGGCCGCGGACGCGCTGTGGGTGGCCGAGCCGTGGGCCTTCCAGGCCATCCTGGTCCCGGACGCGAGGGCCGGAGCCACCGGCGAACCGGTGGCACTAGCCACGCTGGGCTTCCCGGCCATCCCCCGCGCCCAGCGCGTCCTGTGGCGGGCCGCGCCGGGCCTGGTGGCGCCGGCCGGCTTCCAGGTGTGGGTGCTGGGCCAGGTGGCCTGGGTGCTGGCGGGGGAGCGCCCCGCTGGCCGCGGCGGCGTGACGCCTGGCGGGACGGCTCGCACCGGCTGCGCTGTCCATCGGCTGATCTTGGACGCGGACGGCGGCTGGCGGCTGGCCGCCCGCATCCAGGTCACCGGCCTGTCTGTTCCCCCGACCGCGGCGGAGGAGGCCGCCCACCGCCCGCAGCCCGCCGAGACGCACCCGGCGGTGGCTTCCGGTCCCCGCGCCGGGCTGACCCCGCCGGACATCACCGGCCGGCGGGAGCACCACCGGCCCGCCAGCGGCGAGATCCGTTGGGCGGTGCCCCGCGGCGCGGTCGCCTCGCTGCGGGCGGCCGTGGACGGCGCGCTGGCCGCCGCGGCGCGGGGGGCCGCCCGGCAGTCGGCCATGTTGGCGGCGCTGGCCGGGGCCGCCGTGACCCTGGCGGCGGCCGGCCAGTCCGCCTTCCTGGGCCGGCCGCCGGACTTGGCCGGCGGCCTGTCGCTCTTCGTCCTGGGCATTGCGGCCCTGAGCCTGGGCGCGGCCCTGGCCGGCCTGGATCGGGCCCCGCGCCGACGGGAGGGGGCCGCTCCTGCGCCGGGAGCCGCCGCCCACCGGCCCCCCCGGACGGCCACGCGCGGGGGCTGGCGGTCGGCCGCTCTGCTGGTGGCCGGTGTGCAGGCGCTGCTGCTGCGGCGGTTCCTGGCCGGCGCGCCGGCCACGGCGGACTACAGGGTGGCCTTCCTCCTCTGGCTGGGGGCCATCGCCCTCTACCTGGTCGCCATCGCCCCGGCCGGCCGGCCGCGCCTGAACCTCCACACCTGGTGGCGCCGCCCGGCCACCCGCGTCCTGGTGGCGGTGCTAGGGTCCATCGTGCTAGTCGCGCTGGGGATGCGCGTCTGGAACCTGGGCGGCATCCCGCCCACGCTCGGCGGCGACGAGGGCTCGCAGGGGCTGGAGGCGCTGCGCATCCTAAAGGGCGAGCTGCGGAACCCGTTCACCACGGGCTGGCTGGGCGTCCCTACCATGAGCTTCTTCTTCAACACGCCCACCATCGCCTGGCTGGGAAACACCATCTTCGCCCTGCGCCTGCCCTGGGCGCTGGTGGGGACGGCCACCGTGCTGGTCGTCTTCTGGCTAGTGACCCGCCTGCACGGCCTGGCCCTCGGCCTGATGACCGCCGGGATGCTGGCCACCTACCACTACCACATCCACTTCTCACGCCTGGGGTCGAACCAGATCGCCGACCCGCTGTTCGTCGCCCTGGCCCTCCTCTTCCTGTACCGGGGCTGCGACCGGCGCAGCCCGCTGGACTGGGCACTGTGCGGCGTGGTGGTGGGCGTGGCGCAGTACTCCTACGCTGGCGCCCGCTACACGGCCGTCATCGTGGCGGCCGTGATCCTGCTCTTCGCGGTCCGCGACCGCGGACGGTTCTGGCGGGAGCACGGCCGCGGGGCCCTGGTCATGCTCGGCGCCGCCCTACTCACGGCCGCGCCGATGATCCAATTCGCCCTGCGGTCCCCCAACGACTACAACACCCGCCTCAACCAGGTGGGCATCATCCAGAGCGGGTGGCTGGCGCGGGAGACGCAGCTGCGCCACCAGGGGGCGCTGCCCATCCTGCTCGACCAGGTGCAGCGGGCGGGGCTGGCCTTCAATGCCTACCCGGACCGCACCGCCTGGTATGGCTCGCCCAAGCCCCTGTTCGACTTCGCGCCGGCCGCCCTCTTCCTGCTCGGGCTGGGCTACGCCACGCTGCGCCTGGCCGACCGGCGGCTGTTCCCGATGGTGGCCTGGTGGTGGGGGGCAGTGCTCCTGGGGGGGGCACTGACCGAGAGCCCGCCGTCCAGCATGCGCCTGATCACCCTGGCCCCGCCGGCGGTCTTCTTCGTCGCCCTGGCCGTTCTGCGCCTGGCCCAGCTCGTCCAGCGGGCCTTGGGCGGACACGACGTACGCCGGCTGACCCTGTTCCTGGGGGCGGCCGTGCTGGCCTTCGGCACGGGTAGCGTGCGCTGGTACTTCGCTGAGTACACCCCCCTGCTGGTCTATGGCAACCCCAACGCCGTGGTGGCCACAGCCCTGGGCAAGTACGCTCGCCAGTCGCTGGGACCGGGCTGGCGCATCTACTTCTTCGGGCCGCCCCGGATGCACGTCGGCTTCGGCTCCATCCCTTTCCTGGCCCCGGACGTGGAGGGGGTGGACGTGGCCCAGCCCCTCACCGCCCCGCCGCCTCCCAACCTGGCCCCGCCGGACAAGGACGCTGCCTTCGTCTTCCTGCCGGATCGGCGCCGGGAGCTGGACCTGGTGCGCCAGACCTTCCCCGGCGGGGAGCTGGAGGAGGTCCCCTCACCTCTAAGCCGGGACCCGCTGTACATCCTCTACCGCGTCCGCCGGACGGGACGGACGGCCATCCCCGCCGGTAGCTGAGCCCCCCGGCGTCTCGCCCCGCCACCAGCTATAGGCGGCAAGGACGGCGCCGGCCAGGCACAGCAACAGCCCCAGGAAGGCGTCCCACGGGCGGTAGCGGAAGCTGATGGTGTGCCGACCGGCGGGAAGCTCCAGGGCCAGCCACTGCCCCGGCAGGAGCGTCGCCGGTCTGCCTTCCACCCGCGCCCCCCAGCCGGTCCAACTGTTCTCCTTCACCGTCAGCACTCCCGGATGCGGCGCGTCGCAAACCACGTCCACGTCCCCCGCCACGCCATGGGCCGCGCACACCGTCCGCTGGCCGGCACCCTCTACGGCGGCGTACTCGCGGCCGGCCAGGGCGGCGCTGATGACGATCCCTTCCATGGTGGCCAGGGGGGTCATCCCCGGCCGCGGTCCCTCCCGGCTGGCCACCAGCGCCGACTCCGGAAGCGCCCGACCGTTCCATTTCCAGCGGTGGATACCGCTGGAGAGCTTCAGGCCCATCCCGGTGGACGCTTCCACCCAGAAGTGCTCCCCAAACGGCTGATCCACCCACTGCAGGTCCGGGGTGCGCAAGGCCTCCAGGACACGCGTCACGCTGGGGTTCAGGCGCTCCGTGGCGATCCAGGCCCGGCTGAAGGCCCACTCGTTGGCCAGGGCGAAGAGCAGTGGGAGGGCCAGGACCCAGCGCAGGTCCGGCGCGAAAGTGCGCTCGACCCGCCCGCCCGCGCCCGGCGTCAGGCCGAGGGATAGGGTCAGACGCGGCCAGGGGGTGTGCACGATCCGGTCGAGGGTGATGGCGGCTAGTCCCAGCACGCCTGGGATGGCCAGGCCGGCCATCATGGACGGGTAGCGAATGGAGGTGAACAGGCGCGCCGCGGCAGAGCCGCCGCCAAGCTGCGCCAGCAGGGCGAACGGCGCAGCGCTGGAGACCCACAACGCTATCACCGCCAGCGCCGCCAGGAACAGGATGACTCGCTGCTCGGCGCTGGCGCTGGCGCGGAGCCGGCCGAGCGCCGCCACGGCCAGGATGACGGGAATCCAGCCCACGTAGTTGACGTAGACGGTGGGGTAAGGCAGACGCCCCAGGTTCTCCGTGAAGTAGTACTGTTTGTCGTTGATGACCAGGTTAAGCGGAGCGTATTGCAGGGGCTGCGCGCTTTTGAACGTGGCGTCCGAGTCCTTGTAGAAGTAGGGCTGGAAGTGCAGGAACGGTACCAGCATTGGCGCCGCCAGTGGCAGGGCGATGCCCGCCGCCAGGGCGAGGCGCTTGGCTCGTAGGCGGAGCTGGGCCGTGTCCCGGGGCAGCAGCACGAGGGCCACCGGCAGGGTGAAGGCCAGCGCAATCTGCATGTAGCCCTGGCCGGAGATGATGGCTAAGCCCAGGGCCACGCCCAGCAAGACGGCGGCCCGCCGGCTGGCGGTGCGCATCACCAGCACCAAGGGGGGCCAGACCACGGCGCAGGCTGCCGTGGACACCACCATGGCGAAGGCCCCCAGGTCCATGCGCCCGGCCAGGTTGCCGGCCGCCACCGCCATGCAGGCGCTCCAGACGCAGGCCAGCCGGCCCAGCCCGAACACCCTCCCCAGCCACCATTGGGCCAGCCCCGCCATGAGGAAGGCGCCCACCAAGGCCAGCTTGGCGCCGTTGGGCACGCCCCAGACCAGGGCCGTGGTCGCCACCAGCGGGTGTAACGTGCTGCCGTACGGGTCAGGAAGGGCCGGCACGCCGCCGATGACGCTTCCGTTCCAGAAGGCGCACGGGCCGCACTGCTTGACCCATGTCCAGAAGTGGTGGTGCTGGATGGTGGACAGGTACTCGCGCCCGCTCGGTACGGCCGCGGGATCAAAGTTGAGATACGGTGCAGTGACAACGAGGGTCCACACAGTAATCACGGCAATCTCGAGCGCCGTCAACTTTTGAAGCCACCGCGTAGCGTTCTGGAGCGAGTACGCTCGCCTCTTTTGGTGAAAGAGGTGGCGCTCGTAGTCGCGGGACGTTCCAGGCAGAGGGGACCGCCCGGTGTCCATGACTTCAGGTGCCCCAGATGGCTGGCCCAAAGCACCGTCCGGCTGTACTGGATCAAGGGCTATGCCACTTGCCGAGCTCTCAGGGACCCTCATTGGTGCGCGTACCTTGCGGAGTTGGTCTGTCGCAGTGCGATTGAAGGCTTTCTGGCGCTAACACACTAGCTCCCCATACCACCGCTCATACGCGTCAAGCGTGCGATCGATACCGAAGACGGTGTGTGGGTCTTGCTTCGGTTGTGTATAGCAGTCGAGCTCTCTAATGACTTTGGCGAGCGCCCTGGCCAAGCCGGCCTCGTCGTAGGGACGCACGAGTTCGCCCATGCCGGTCACCCGGATCGATTCGCGCACGCCCGGCAGATCGGTCGTCACGACCGGCGTGCCGCAGAGCATGCTCTCCGACTGCCACATGCCCCACGACTCGGTCGAGTTCGTGCTCGGTACACTCGCGACGTCGCACATGCGGTAGAAGTGCGGCATCTCACTCATCGGCACGTTGCCCAGAAATGTGACGTGTTCCCGTACACGTTCGACTAAGGGCAGGCATTCTTCGTAGAACGTCTCTCCCATGACGTGCTCGAACTCGCCGGCAAAGACGACGTGCGCGTTGGGTATTTCCTGAAGGAGCAGCGGGACGGCGCGCAGCAGAGTGTCACCTCCCTTGTCTGACGAAAACCGCCCGGCGTAGCCGACGATGCGTTTATTTTGTAGACCAAGGCGCGCGCGCCAGGCGGCTGCCTTTTCGCCGTCGGGTTCGCCAATGGCGATCGGCGGGTAGACCGTCTCCACCTTATGCCGGTACAGCGAAAGAAACCGCGAGTACGAGGCGTAGTCTTCGGAATACGAGATGATCTTATCCGCCAGCTCACCGGCGTAGCGCATCTCGGTGTGCATTGCCGCCTCGATGGCGTCGTTGAGCAGGCCGAATGGCAGGTAGATGTCGCAATGATGTGTGATGAGCACCGGCTTGCCCATGGACTTGGCGATTCTGGTTGACACATACGCGTCCATAAGCCCCGGCAAGTGACGGTGGAACACGTCATGTTCCCGCAGGAGCCGCCGGATGTCGTGCCAGAAGAGCGGCATCACGGCTCCTTTCCGAAAGCGAAAGAGCACTCTGCTCCGTACGACCCGGACTCCGTTGATCGTCTCTTCAAGAGGAGTCGACTTCACGTGACGAGAGCAGAGGATGGTCACCTTGTGGCCCCGCGCCACAAGTCCTTCTGCCAACCTCTGGGCATAGATAGTCATGCCGCTCACATACGGCAAGTAGTAGCCCATGAACATCAGCACCCGGAGGGGCGGATTGGCCCGCTGCCCCAGTTGTACTCCCATTGACGGAATCGTAAGCAATTGACGGCGGGTACAAGGAATGGTTGCCACGAATGGCGGTATGCTAGCAGCGGCAAACGATTTCGTTTAGGTCTGCGGCGCCATCGGGGACGCGCGTGTACGGCGTCCACACATCACGATGGGCAATGGCGATGGTGTCCACCGGCACGCAGACGAGGCGGCTGTGTCTCCATGCTTCTCCTGCGCTTACCCAGCCAGCCAGCGTAGCAGCGCGTCGCGAGCTTGCTCGTCACTTTCAGGTGTGAGCGGCTGGCGCAAGTGATCGACCGAGCGCAGACGTAGCACCGGGCGTGGCGCAATCAGCGCCTCGACGTCGCCGAGGTCATAGCCGTCTGGGCTGTCGGCGCAGCGGACGACGCCGGGAATGAAGCTGCCGACGTGGTGCGCGTAGCGCTCGTGCTCGACGATCGAACGGTAGCTCGCCAGCGTTTCGAGCGTGGCGACTCGGGAGATGCGGTCGTCGAGCGCCGCGGCGTGGAGGGCGAGCAGGCCACCGGCGCCCCAGCCGGCGAGCGCGATCCTCGCGACTCTGTCGACGTCGGCACGGTCGAGCAGGTAGTCGACGGCGCACGCGACGTCGCGCAGGCGCATACCGAAGAGCGGCCGGCCGGCGACGAACGACTCGTACGTCAGGAACGCTTCGGGGTCCATGATCCAGCCGGTCGCCGGGTTGGTGCCGCGCCCCGTCGAGCGGGGCGCCGTCTCGCCGATGCCGCGCACGTCGATGGCCATGATCAGCCAGTTGTCGGGCAGCAGATGGGCCAGCGCGGCCTTGAGAACAGGCCGTTCGAGCGCGGCCTGCACACCTCCGCCGTCGATCCAGAGCAGCGCGCGGCGCGGGCCGCTCCTTTGCCGCCACGTGAATACGCTGCCGGGAACCGCAACATCGCGCTCCGGCCAGAGCTCGACCCGCTCGTGGCGCCGCAGCCCTTCGTGCCGGAAGAGGCGCGTCGCCGCGGGCCGGGCCGCCAGCCGCGCCGCCGGGCCCTCGTACTTCGTGAGGGATACGATCGCGTCACGCACCGGCATCGCGCGCGGCGGCACCGGCTGCCCGAGGCGGCGCAGGTTGAGCGAGTAGATCGTCTCGGAGCCGAGGAGCGCGACTTGCCCGTCGGGCGTGCACCGGCAGTCCTCGTCGCGCTCGACGTCGAACTCCGGCTCGACGTCGCCCTCGGCTTCTTTGCCAAACCAGCGGTTGAGCCAGCGGTACGTGGCGCGGCGCAGCTCGATCGAGTAGCCGTGGGGTGCGTTGGCGACGGCGTGGGCGATGCGGTCGGGCACACCGAGCGTGGTATACAGGTCGCGGGCGATCTCGACGCTCTCCTTCGCGCCTTCGAGTGGAAAGTAGTCAAACGCGGCCGAGCCGGCGAGGACGGGCCGCGGCGCGACGAGGCGGAGCATGTCGGCGTGATCCAGCCCTTCGGGAAGCTGCCCGAGCAGGTCTTGTTCGGCGTCGCCGGTCGTCCACGAGCGGCGACGCCAGGCGAGCGTGGTGATGTAGCAGCACGGTACGGCCACCTGGATGCGCGGGTCGAGCGGCGCGGTGTACGCCGTGTTCGTGCCGCCGCCGGAGTTGCCGGCGATGGCGATGCGCGCCGGGTCGACCTCGGGCCGGGAACAGAGATAGTCGATTCCGCGGATCGAATCCCAGACCATGTACTGCGCCAGGTTGATGCCGAGCAGCGTGCACTGATTGCCGGCGTACGAGTGCTGGGTGGTGTTGCCGCCCAGGTCGGAGGCGCCCGCCTCCGGGTTCCAGTACAGCTTGCGCTCGCCCTGGCCGATGGGATCGTAGCAGAGGATGAAGTAGCCCTTCTTGGCCAGGCCGATACAGACACGCTGGTACGTTTCGGCCGCCTTGCCGTTCTCCGAATGACCGCACGGGACAAGTACTCCGGGCACCGGCCACGAGCCCCCTGTAGGAACGTAGGCGAGGGCGGAAACCAGCAGCCCAGGCTGCGTTTCGTAGATCAGCTTCTCGATCGCGTAGCCGTCGCGCTCGAGCCGGCCGGTGACGCGCGGGTTGAGCGGCGTGCGCTCGGGAAAGCGGCCGAGCATGCGCTGGTACGCCTCGAGCAGACGGCGCCGCTCGGGCTCCCAGTCTTCGGGCGAACGAATGGCGGCGCGTCGCTCGGCGTTGGCGGCCGAGAGCTCGACGAAAACGCGGTAGAGATGCTCGGCCAGCATGTCCTGGGCGAGCGGTGGATTCTGAGAGACGGAAATAGTCAAGAAGTAGACCTCACCAGCACTAACATCAAGAAAGACGGAAACGGGGCCTTGACGGCCAGTGCCCAAGCGGGCTCGAAAGGACTCGCGCCCTGGGCGTATGGGCCTACGCGGCCGAGCGGATCGGCACCGGTACAGTAATGAGTTGCGGGCGGCTGCGCTCTTCCGGTACGGGCTCACCATGCGCGATCATCGCCTCGACGTGAAGCCGGATTGCATCTTTGGCCATCGCAATTGCCTCTTCGATAGTGACGCCTTGCGTCACAATCCCGGGCAGAGCCGGCACCGTTACGGTATACGTACCGCTTTTCGGATCGGGATCGAGAAGGATGGTGTACGCATACTCGCGCTCAGGCATGGCTACAGCAACTCCTTCAACTCGTCCGTGGTGAGCATCGCCTGGTCCAGAATGGAGGCGACCGTCTTCGGGCTTAACGTAACTCCGGCGTGCCTGGGGACTGTGACGAGACCAGGCTTATTGCGATGACACAGATGCGCATGGCTACCGCTCTGCTGATCAAGCACCCAACCGTCGCGTCGCAACGCACGCAGCATCCCTGCAGCGGTGATTCTTGGCAGGCGTGAACTCATGCGCCCGCGTCATGGTACCAGGCAGTGATGCCGCCGGCAGCCGGATCTGGGCCCATCTGGCGGCCAGAGTCCGCATATGAGACGGCCAGACCCGGCGTTCCCGCAGTGCACCGAGTGTCGTACTGTGGAAGGAGTGGGCCGCTTGCCCGTGCGCGACGCTACTGGCATCGATCGGGCACTGCCGAGCCGCTCGCGTCGTCCTTAAGGTAACTTCGCAAGCTTGCCGCAATGGGGGCAGGGCATCTCACCGCAGTAGGCGCGCACGACCAGCGAGAATTCCCGGCACCGGGCGTAGAGTCCCCAGCCGACCTCGAGCCCTCGAGCAGGAGCTCGTTGTCAGGCCCCACATCATCGGTACGATGGTGAGTTGGGCTCATGCGTCTCCCTACCACGTGATCGTGCGTCGTGCGACCGTCGCAGCATCGGCGTGCACGTCGAGGCATCGCGGTAGCGGCGTGCCTGCGCCTGCGGTGGTAGACGGGGGCTGGGGTGATCTGCATGACCTCCGCGTGAAGGGGTGCCCACCGTTACGTGCAAGCGGTCGTGGGGATCGACGCCCAACCCTGTATCGTGTTCCGATACACGGTTCGCCGGCCCAGAGCCGGGACGTGTGGGCTCGCAGCGGCCGGGCTGGTGCTCGGCGGGTGCTGCGTGAGCCGTGGGACTACCACAATGGCTTCAACGAAGATCATGTTCTTGGACGAGTCGGGGGATCACAGCCTGAAGGTGATCGATCCGCAATACCCCGTATTCGTGCTCGGCGGGGTGATCGCCGACGCCGAGTACGCGCGAGGCGAAATGGAGGAGCACGTCCGGCGCTTCAAGCTTGACCTCTTCGGGCGCGATGATCTGATCCTGCACACGGCCGACATCACCCGCACCCGCAACGGGTTCGAGCGGCTCAAGGACGACGCCTTCCGTCAGGAGGTCTACGCGCGGCTCAACGAACTGATGCGCACGCTCGAGTACACCGTGGTGGCGTGTGCGATCCGCAAGGACAAGCACGTCCTGCGCTACCAGTCCGCGGCGGTGGATCCGTACATCTTTAGCCTGGAGATCTTGGTCGAGCGCTTCTGCTTCGAGATCAGCAACCAGCCGGGCGGCGGGCGGATGCTTGTTGAGCAACGCGATCCGACCCTGGACCGACAGCTCATGCTGGCGTGGGAGACGCTCAAGAACCGGGGAACGGACTATCTGCGAGCTATCGTGGTGCAGAGCCGCATTACCGGGCTCCACCCGCGACCCAAGCAGGAGAACATCGCCGGGCTGCAGCTCGCTGACTTGGTGGTGTCGCCGATCGGGCGCTTCGTGCTGGGCAAGCCCACACATGAGGACTGGAACATCGTCGAGTCGAAGCTCCGCCGACGCAACGAGAGCTATCGAGGCGCAGGACTGGTGGTGCTCCCCCGCGACTGACCGGGGGCGAGGATGCCGGACGGCGGGCAAAGGAATAGGCCGGGGCCCGCTTCGCAGTCCCCAGCCTCTGGCCAAATTATGCGGTAAGTTGTCAAATTCGTCAATAGCCGACGGTTACCAGCACGGCCATTTAATCACTTGCGTGGGTGTCTCCAGGAGAGCACTGTCCGCTGCTGTCCCCTGTCATGAACTACGGTTACTCTCGCCCCTCAATCCGTCACCGTTACCTGAAACTGACGGTTGGCAGAGGGCACGACATGCATCACGCCCTCGGGCTCGAAATCGTCCATGGGCAGGGGATGGTATTCGTCGTTGAGCCAGAGGCGGGCTTGGTCGGCGTAGTGGGGGCTGTCGGGGTGGCCGGATTGGCCGGTGGTGGTCGTGGAAACGATGCCGCCGTCGGGCGAGAGGTCGGCGATCAGACGGTAGGTGGCGCCGCCGGTGACGTGGAACGGGCGGGCGGTGCTGAAGCCAGCAGCACGAACGGTGGGTCCGCCGGTGGTAGGGAAGGGGCCCAAGTCGAACGTCTCGGCCGCGCGCGTGCGCTGTTCGGCAGGACCGTGATGGGAAAGCGAGTGCTCCCAGGTCACGGTGTGCAGCGCGCTCCACGCCCAGCCGCTCTCGTCGGGGCCGACACGTGATTCGAGCCAGCGCACTGCGCCGGACAGCGCGTCCGCGACGTGCGCGGCGACATCGCCGCGCGCAAACCACGGCGGCGACGTATCGTCGCCCAGCAGCAAGCGGCGGGCGACCGCACCGGCCTGGCCGGAGACGAGCGATACGACGCGCTCGGGAAACCGCGCGGCGGCAACGGTACTGATCCACTGCTCCCAGAATGCCGTCCAGACGGTGGCGGCGAGCGATTCGGCGGTGTATGCTCCGTCCCAGCCGCGGAGCAGCTCGGCGGCCCGGCGCACGGTGCCGTCAGGGGAGTTTTCGCCCAGCCTGACCACGGCCGGGGCGAGCTCGGCGGCGCGGAGGCTTACAACGTCGGCCTGGATGGCGCCGAGCGCCGCGGGCGTGTGTTTCGGCTGCGCGGTGATGCGCAGCCGGATGCGGCGCATGCGGTAGCCGTCGGCCCACGCGCCGCCGGCCAGGTAGCTCACGCCCGCGGGGTCGGCCGGCCACGGCGACTGGTTGGCGGAGGCGAGCCAGCCACGCGGCGGGTCGACCAGGTGGGGCAGCTCGTCGAAGCGGAGGAAGCCCTGCCAGGCGTCGTCCGGAGCGCCGGCCCGGCGGTAGCGCCGCGTGGCCTCGACGCGCCGCGGCACGAACCCGACAGCGTGGTAAGCGATCCGGCCGCGGTCGTCGGCGACGTGCGCGTTGAGGATCGGGCACGGCCACATGGCGAGCGCGTCGAGCGCCTCGTCGACGGTGCGGGCGGCGTTGAGGCCCAGGATGGCGTCGAGCCCGGTGCCGGCCTCGACGCCGGTCCAGCGCAGCGAGATCGGCGTGCTCTCGCCCCCGAGGGCCGGCAGCACGTGGTCCACGAGGGGACCGCGCACGGTGCGGCGCACTTCGTGGGTTACGGGCGCTTCACCGGCCACTTCGATGGTCCCTTGCTCGGTTTCGAATGCGCGCCACTCGCCGTGCTCGAGGTAACGGCCGGGGCGTGCCGGGTCGACGGTCTCGACGTACAGGTCGCGCGCCGATGCGACGTGGTTGGTGAAGCCCCAGGCGACGTGGCGATTGCGGCCCATATAGACGGCCGGCCAGCCGGCGTACGTCGCGCCGGCAAAGTCCAGCGAGCCATCGGCGAGGCTGAGCTGCGCCTCGAACCACTGCCCCGGCTGCTCGAACGCGTTGTGAGGGTCGCTGCACAGCACGGGGTGGCCGGTCGTCGTCCGCGAGCCGGCGACGACCCAATTGTTGCTCCCCTCGCCGTCGTCGGCGCCTCCGGGAAGCCCCGCAGCGCCGCCCGCGCTGCCCGCCCCATCGCCGGGCACGATCGTCTCGCCGCCCAGCTCGGTGGCCATGAACGCTGCGTTCAGCGACGACGGCAGGTGGCGCAGCGCGGCCTCGCCGATGGCAATGTTCTGCAGCCGTCCGGTGAGTCCCCACCAGCGGTACTTCCAGCAGGCGATCGAGTCCGCGGGTGTCCACCGCGCCGGTTGGTAGTCGAGCCAGTCGAACTCGAGCGGCAGCCGCCTGGAATCGATGGCTTCGTCGATCCAGCGGTTGATGCCGGCGGCGTAGGCGTCGAGCACCTCGGCTTGACCCGACGGCAGCTCGCGCGCGAGCGCATCGGCGTGCTTGCCGATGCCGACGGTGCGCACCGTACGGTCGGACTCGAGGGCTTCACGTCCCAGGATCGCCGCCAGTTCGCCGCGCGCGGTGCGGCGCAGGTAATCGAGCCGCCAGAGGCACTCTTGCGCGGTAACGTAGCCGAGCGCGAAGAAGAGATCGGGTCGCGTCTGCGCGCGGATGTGCGGGATGCCCCACGAGTCCCACCGTACCTCGACGGGCGCGCTCACGCCGCCGGTGATTGTGCCGCTCTTGGGCGGCGCCTTTCCACTTGCCATTACCCGCAGATTGTGGCCTACGAGCGCGCACTCGCGCACGCGGTCACTTCTGCGATCCGTACTGTTCGCGCATGCGGCGCAGGATCTCCTCCTGCTGCTTGCGGGCGCGCTCGCCGGCGCTGGGCCTGGCCGGCGCCGCGGGGCGGGGAGCGGGTTTGGGTGTGGGGGGTGGCTCGGGCGCCGGAACCGGCGCGCGGCGCCGCTCCGCTTTCCGCTCGCCCGGGACTTCGATCAAGCCCTGCAGCGAGGCGGTGGCGGTCCCGCTCGCGCGGTCGAGCTGCGTAATGCGGATTGGCTGCATCGCGCCCTTCTCGATCAGTTGCCGGACTTTCGGCATCGCCTTGGCGGGGATCTCGGCAAGCGGAATGAAGGCCGGCTCGCCGCTTTCGAGCAGAATGTCAGCCAGCGCGCCGCCGCGGACGAGTCGCGTGATCACGCCTTCGACGACCATACCAGGGCGCAACATGGCGAGGCGCCGCCGCGGCAGCTTGGCTGCCGGATGATCGGGGGGTACCGTGCCCCCACGGTGGCTTCGCGGTATCATCACAAGTCTCTGCGATCGTTAGCGGTCAGCGGTCAGCGGTCAGTCGAGCCCTCAACAAAGCCAAAGTGGTATCCGCAGGCCGCCTCACCGCCACACTTTGCACTTTGCACTTGGTCTAGGTCTGTTTGCGCCGTTCGCTGAAGATAAGCTCCTTGAATACGAGATCGGCGCCATTCTTCCGAATGATCCGCTCGTCGCGATTGGCGCGGCCCTTGTCGGTCTCGCACGTCGTCATGATGCACTCGCCGTTGCCAAGGCGCTTGGCGAAGGTGGGGATGTGCTGCTTGGGGATGCCCAGCGCCGCGAGTGCGCCGCGGAAACCGCCGGCGGCCGCGCCTTCGGCGCCGGCGACGGCGGCCGCGTGGTTAGGCCGGCCGAGCACCCACACGCCGCCGTCGGGCTGTTCTGTCACGGGCACGCGGAAGGTCCTGACGCCGACGAGCCAGTCTTTGAGGTTGCCCAGGATTGGCGTCGCGAGCACGGTGTTCTGGCCGCGTCTGAGTTGAGCGATCTCCGCCGGCGGCCGGTGCGGGTCAATGAAATCCAGGATTGCTTGGAGCACGTCGAAACGCCGCCGGCCCCGCGGCAGCTTAAGCGAGGCGACGCCCTCGGGGGTGGTCGGATCGCCTCCCAGAGGGATGGCGAACCCGATAACGTCCGAGGTGGCGCCGGCCGACCGCATCGTACGCAGCGAATCGAGGAGGCCGTCGAGTTCCTTGAAGATACCCCCGACGAGGATTGCCTTCGGCGTCTCCCACGTATGCCGGTGGTCGACGTGACCCTTGACTGCTGGTCCACTGACTGCCGTTGCCGTCATACCGCTGCCACTTCCGCCGAACCGGACATACTTGGCGTCGCCGCCGCTCGCACGGCGGCGGCCGGTGCTTTCGATGGGCGGCGCTGCACCGCCTGGCGCTTCGCCAGGTGCAACCGGCGCGCCTCCAGCAGCTTACGCGCCCGCGCCGGCTTATTGGGATCGATTGACACCATCGCCAGGAGCGAGTTCGGCTCGATATCGTAGTAGCTCAAGAGGTCGGCCAGATCGGCCGCGCGGACGTCATCGCCAAGCGCGCCTTCTTGCTCGAGCTGCCAGAGATAGAGTGCCGTGAGGTCAGGCGGGCGGTGGCCGTGCGTCTCAAAGTAGCGGTCGATCATTCCCTGGATCTCGTGGATGTGTTCGTAGTAGTACTTGGGCGGTGGTGCCTGCACCGCCGTTGCGCGCCGCTCCGCCACCGACCGGCCGCCGACCGATCGCCACGCACTCAGATTGAGAAAGCCCATTCCTATCGCCCTCTTTTCGCCCTCTTTCGCGACCGTTCTGTGGACTGGTCCGATCCATTCACAAGTTCGCAGGGTTACGGTTCAGCCGCGTTGCGCGGGGGCTCGTCGCCCGCCGGCGCGCGGCAAGCCCCCGCGCCACAGCCGAAGGACCTACCGGTGCCGCCACAACGATCTCTTCTGGATTCTAGCGTTTGATACTGATGGCGACGCCATCTCGGATGGGAACAATCGACGATTCGAGCGCCGGGTGGCTCATCAGGCGGCGGTTGTACTCGGCGATGCCGGCGGCGGCACCGCTAGGCGACGGCTCGGCCACTTGCCCGCCACACAGCACGTTGTCGCTGAGCAACACGCCGCCGGAACGGAGCAGATCGAGGCTGAGCTCGAGGAACCGCACTTGGTTCGGCACGCCGCCGGTTTCGCCGGCGCCCGAGCGGAGCAGATCGTTGAAGATCAGGTCGTACGCGCCGCGTTCGAGCGACGGCAGGATTTCGAGAGCGTTCCCGCGCAGCAGCTTGATCCGATCGGCGTAGGCGCTGGCCTTGAAGTTGGCTTCGGCGATGTCCGCTCGGCGGGGATCGAGCTCGATCGTCTCGATCGTGCCCCCGCCGGGCTCGGACGCGGCCGCGATCCAGAGGGCGGAATAGCCGGAACAGGCGCCGAGCTCGAGGATGCGCCACGCGCCGCTCAGGCGCACGAGTGTGTAGAGGAACCGGCCCTCCGCCGGCCCGACGATGGGCAGGCGGTGCTCGCGTGCATGCGTCTCAACGCGCGCCAGCAGCGGGTCGCGCCTGGGCAACAGGTCGCCGATGTAGCGCTCGATCGCCGGAGCGGTAATCGGATCAGGCATCGAGCCGTACCTCCCGACCGGTGCACGACGACTCCTCGCACGCGTTCATCACGGCGACGATGTGCCGCGCCTGCTCGACGCTGACCACCTCGGGCGTGTCGTTCTCAATGCTCTCGACGTTGAGCGCCGCCCGTGCGTGGGCGCCGGAGATGCGGCCCGTGCCGATCACGGCCACACCATACGTCTTTGTTGCTACTGCCATCGTCTGTCTGCCTTGCTCCTTCACTCGGCATTCGTCGTGATCAAGTCGTGATCAGGTGGTGATCCCGATCGCGTGCAACGTGATCACGACTTGATCACGACTTGATCACGACTTGATCACGACTTGACCACCACCCGATCAGTAATCGTCCTGTTCGAGGGCGCGCATGACCTGCACTACCTGGGCGCGTGACGACCGAATCTGCTCGTCGGGCGGGGGATAGCTATCTTCGCGCCTGGCGAAAACACTCTGGATCGTCACACGGATGTCATCTGCCAGGCCGGGGCGCACCGCGCCGAGCAGCCGCTCACGCAACGCCTCGTCGGCCGAGCCGAAGGCGTACGCCAGGTCGACGACGTGGACTCTGGCGGCCAGTTGGCGTAGGAGTTCGTCGCTGACGTGCGAAAGGTCTTCAAAAGTGCGTATCCGGCGGCCTATCGGCGTTGGTTCTATCATCTGGCCCTCCGCTTGGGTGATGAGGGTACCATGCCAGGGAACGGTCAGCAGTCAGCTCGGAGCGGTCAAGCAGCGCTCTCTTCCTGCTGCTGAAAGCTGACCGCTGA
>JACQGX010000351.1 GCA_016199265.1 Chloroflexota bacterium
CGTCAGCTCCCGGCCTCCACTTAATCGAGCCGCCCCGCGGCTCGAAGGACGTAGAGGGCGTCGGCGGTGACGAACTCGTTCGGGCGGCGCTTGCTCACGGGTCCCCAGGACACGAGCGAGAGGCGGCCGCCGGTCGGCCGTCTGTTTTCTGAGCAGTGGTACATACGCTCCTCGGCGGGGAACCCGCCATCAGCCAACCGCTTCGACTCGAGGAGGTCGAGCGCCTCGATGCAGCGCTCGTCGCCGATGAAGCCCGCCTCGGCCAGCACCTTGAGGCCAAACAGAACGTCGTAGTGCCAGTACGAGGGGTAGCGTAGCGTCAGGAAGCGCTCGCTCATGACGCACCCGTCCCGCTGCCGGCGGAAGAGCCTCCGTTTGAGGAAGATCTCGGCGGCGGCGCGGGCGGCCGCCAGCGCCGCCTCAGACCCCGTGTTGCGCGCCCGTGTTGCGCGCGTAGAGGGCGAGGCCGCGCAGGGGAAGGAGGCTCTCGTGGAAGGACGAACTAGCTGCCTCCGGCCTCTTGTCGCAATTCCACCCGCCGTCGGGCCACTGCCACCGCAGGAGGTTGCGCGCGAGCGCGTCCGCCCGCTCGTCCGCCAGGCCGAGGGTCAGGAGCGCCCACAGCGCGTTGCCTTCCTGCGAAGCGCACCGGCGCGGCCGCCCCTGGATGACCGGCACACCGGCGACGTGCCTCGGCGACAGCCAGCAAGCGAGCACCTGCTCGCGCAGTGGGACCAGCGATGCATCGCCGGGCGGGTAGCCGAGATCGGCCAGCGCGGCCAGCACCCAGTGGGCGCCGTACCACTTGGCGTACGGGTGGTAGGGGATGGTGCCGTCTGCCGCGCGGTCGGAGAGCAGTGTCCTCACGCGGGCCGAGGAGCGGATCTCCTCCTGCAGGTCGCGGATCTCAGGGGAGTCGCGCGGCTGGTCAAGGACGTGGACCAGGACTCTGAAGCGGACGGAGGGCTCTTCGGAGGCCAGTAGCTGTTGGACCGTGGTGTCCATGGCGTTACCTTGGCGGCACGCTGATTGCCGCAGCCTGAGTACGGGTCGAGCGACGGCTGTAAGCACGGGCATGGCAGGGTGCCTCTCCTCTCCGAACGGACGTTCCAACCGGAAGTTGCGAACAATCGGAAGCGGCACCCGCGCGATGAACAATGCCGCCGAGGCACGGTCGACGCCGCAGCGCGAGGCCTCGCGCCGCGAGAGCGGCGCCTGCCGGACGCCACGAGGCAGCCAACTGTGGTCTGTCGACAGCACCAGCCTACACTAAAGCCAAAGTGGGACCCACAGGTCTCGTCACTTTGCACTTTGCACTTTGCACTTTGCACTTTGCACTTTGCACTTGGTTTAGGTGGTGTCGCTGCGCGGTGTCGTGCTCCGCTCAAGGTCGAGCACGGGGCGGTCGGGCCCAAGGACGCTCGTGTCCTCTTCCAGGCGGATGATGCGCTGGAGCTGTTGCACCTTGGCGGCGATGTCGTCGCCGGCTTGGCGGATGAGCTCGACGTACGTCGCGACCGTCGGATCGTTGACGACGGTGGGCCGCAGCATGAGCAGCTCGGCGAAGCCGCTGATGGGCATCAGCGCGTTGTTGACGTCGTGGGCCACCCGCCGAGCCACCAACAGGGCGCCTTCGAGCCTCGTCTGCTGCCGGCGCTCGGTGATGTCTCGGGCCATGACGAGTGAGGCGGGTTGTCCCCTGTAGGCAATGCCGACGGCAGACTGCTCGACGTAGCGAACACTCCCGTCAGGACGAACGAGCCGGTACTCGTACACCTCCGGTGCGTGCTCGCCCCGCTGGCGTGCTTGCGCGAAGGCGACGAGGCGCGGCCAGTCGTCTTGGTGAACATAGTGCGAGGGGTGTGCGTCAAGCACGTCTTGAAGAAGCGATGCTCCCACCAGCCGCAGAAAGGCTGGGTTGACGTAGACCAGGTGGTCGGCTCCGACGACGATGGCGATCGCATCAAGCGAGTGCTCGACGACGGCGCGATAGCGGGCTTCGCTCTCCCACAGCGCCGCTTCGGCCTCTTTGCGCTCGGCGCGGCGGGCCGCCTCTGTTCGTGCTCGTTCGATGACAGCGCCGACGTGGGCTGCCAGCGCTTCGGCAAGGGCGAGATCCGCTGCGCTGAACCAACCGGGCCGATGGTGGTCGAGGTGGAGCACGCCAATCCGCTGCTCGGCAGCGTCGATGGGAAGATGCAGCGCCGACCGGTTCCCCAATGCTGCCATGTCGGCCACAAATGGATAGTCGCCGGGGGCGAGCGCCTGGTAGTCGTCGACAAGCACGGCCGCGCCACCGGCCAGCAGGCGATCGGCGAAGCTGCCGGGCTGTGGCCGCGTGGGGTTGGCCCAGGTGCGGGCTTGACCGTCCAAGTCCACCCGCAGATGCAGGACCGGCGCGCCGCTGTGCGGGTCGAAGAGACGGCCCACCCCCTTGTCTGCCTGGAAGATCCCCACGGCACCACGCACCAGCGCTGCCACCGCGCGTTCTACCGAGTCCGCCGCGCCCACCGCGGCGAGGGTAGCCGCCACGTCCTCGGCCTGCGCTCGCCGGCGCTGTTCGCGATAGCTCGTGCGCAGGCGCTCCAGCGCGTAGGCGGCGTGCGCGGCCAAGAGCTCGAGCACTTGGCGATCCGCTCGGGACGGCTCACCGGGGGTGGCGACGTTGACGGCGAGTGAGCCGAGGACGTGACCCGACACGGCGAGCGGCACCTTCACGAACGCCCGTACGCCCTGCACGTGCAATCCGGGTGACGGGCTGAACAGCGCGCCGCCCCGTGTGTCGGGCACGACGACGGCCTCGCCTGTCGTGAGAACGTAGCTGGTGGAGCCCTCCGGCCGCCACGGTACGCGCGTCAGCCGCCCGGTGTTGGTCAGCGTGATCAGGCCGGCGTCCGGCCCCTGGCCCGCCTCGTTCGGCGCGAGCGCCGACCACGCGGCGTCCTCGGCCAGCACCAGCGCCCCGTCGACTCCGCCAAGTGCCGCCGCGGCCTGCTGCACTATCGTCGTCAGGAGGTGCACTACGGCCGCGGGCTCGAGTGACACCGGCATGGCGAGGTGCAGTGCGGCCGCGTGCAGCGTCTCGGCCGTCTGCCGCTGTCGCCGCTCGTGGGCCATCAATTGCGCGTTCTCCAGCGTAAGCGCCGCCTGGCGCGCGAATGCCTGGCATACCCGTTGCATCGCCGCCGTCGGTGGTCGCCGGGCGTGAAAGGCGAGCGAGCCGGCAATGGCCCCGGCAACGTGAAGCGGACAGATGTACGACTGTCGGAAACCTACAAGTGTGCTGGCCAGCCTGAGGATGCGAGCATCCACCGTTCCGGCGGTGATTTCCTCGAATGGCCCGGCAATCGGCGTGCCGGTCTCGTACATCCTCTGGAGCAGCGGGTTTGCTCGCGCGCTATACGTGACCTGCATCGGGTCAAAGCCTGGGATCGTGCGGCGGACGGCGGTGAGCGCCCGTTGCACCAGGTCGTCACGCACACCTGCCTGCGCGACCATACGAGATCTCTGGCGGGCGGGGTCGAGTTCGGCCAGGACCACCAGATGCGCACCGGTCGCCGCCAGCGCGTTGTCGACGATCTCCTGGTACAGCGCCTGCTCTTGCGGCGAGCTCCACAACCGTCCGGGCTCGGCCCCCAAGCGCCGAACCTCCTCGGGCCCGGTCCCGTTTCTCTGCCTGTCCATATCCTCTGCCGTCGAGTCGAGCCAACAGGTCAGCGGCACCGCCGCCGTCGAGCACCTCACCAGCCGGGACGAGCAGGTGGTGGCGTTGCACCACAACCCCTAAGACTAAACCAAAGCCAAGGTGAACCCCGCAGGCCGCCTCACCTAGCACCTAGCACTTAGCACTTAGCACTTAGCACTTTTAGCACCCAGCACTCCTTTCACGCCGCCCCCGCTCGCGCGGGAATCCGTCCGAACCGCCGTTCCCGGCCACGGAAGGCTGCCACCGCTTCGGTCAGGTGGGCGGGCCCGAAGGC
>JACQGX010000352.1 GCA_016199265.1 Chloroflexota bacterium
ACGACGTACTTCACCAGATTGCGGTGCTCGGACATCGTCTGAGTCGCCTTCCCCGCGACGTCGGCGAACGCCACCCACGGCAGCAAGCCGCCCACCACGTAGAGCGCATACTGGGTGGTTGGCGCACTCGCACTCAGCCGTCCGCCGAAAACAACGGCAAAGATGACCGTGTAGATGCCGACGAAGAGCAGCGGATTGACCGCAGCCCAAGCCAGCCCAAGAGTGGAGCCGACGTAGCGCTGGCGCAGGTCGCGTTCGGCCATGCGGCGCAGCAACCGCCGGTGCCGCCATACGCCGATGAGGCGCACGGGCAGCGGCGCGGCGGTGTGTGGGGATTCGACGTATCGCCAGGCCATGAGCGTTGCAGTGTGCTGTTCCCGCGATTCCCCCGCACGACTACTGAGCTATCGAGGGCTTGCGGGTACGCGCACCTGGCTCGACCGGCCGAGCCAGCGGGCCAGCTTAAGCCGGCGAAACCCGATAAGACTCATCCGCAGTAGCAACGGACCGTGCTCCAGCACCTGGACCTTGGAGTAGCCCGAAGTTCGGCGACGGTAACGTACCGGCACTTCGACGATCCGTAGACCCAGGCGAGCCGCGCCAAACAGGATGTCGAAATCGCCGAACGGGTCGAAATCCCCAAAGTAGCTGCGGTTCGCGGCCAGCACTTCGTAGTCCCGCTTGCGCATGACCTTCGTGCCGCAGAGTGTGTCTTTGATCGGCTGGCCGAGGAGCCAGGTGAAAACCACACTGAAGAACTTATTCCCCAGTAGCCGATGGAAGCCCATCGCTTCGTCTTCCAGCGGGTAGACCAGCCGTGTGCCGTTCACAAAGTCGGCCTTGCCGGTGGCGATCGGTTCGAGGAACTTGGGGAGCTCCTCAGGAGGAACGGTCAAATCGGCGTCGAGAATGAAAAGCACGTCGCCGCTCGCCGCCGCGAAGCCTTTACGGACGGCGTCCCCCTTCCCGAGCCGTAGCATCTTCACCGGGGCATCCTGCGTGGTTTGCATGCCGGCATGCCCAGGCCGTCCGGCGGCTTCGGATGCACCGGCCTTTCCATTGTGGCCACGGCCATTCGTTGCCGGCGCCGCTGGTAAGCCATCTGGGAGCCTCCCGCCTTCTGCGGACCACAGCGCCGAAATCGTCGAGGCGACCGTCGTCGCGGCGAAAGGCGCGCATTCCGGCGGCGGTGGCCTGTGCGGGTCGGGCACTTGGTCGAGCAGCTTGATATCTCGACTGCCGGTGTGCTTCGCAATCTGCTCGAGGATCCGCTCCCTTGTGCCGTCGGTGGAGGCGCCATCGACGAAGATCACTTCCGTGTGGGTGCCCAAGTCGGGCAGACGATCGATACAGTCGGCGATGTTCCCCGCTTCGTTGCGGCACGGAACGATCACCGTGCAGCGGAGAGCCTCCGCCTGACGTCTACCGGCAGCGGGTTTCACCACCCAATGAGTTGCCAGCCCCATCAGCGAAAGGAACGGCAGGCGCATGATCCAGCGGTTAAAGAGCGGCGCAAGCACCGGCACAGGCTTGGGCAGCAGCAGACTCGTCCCCCGCTGCAAGGTGGCGAAGTCGGTGAGCAACAGGATGTTGTCGACGTCGGTCATCCCCAGCCAGTTCTGCTGTCCCTGGGGCATCTTGAGGCCAAACCGCTCGGCGGCCGACAGCACCGCCTGCCAGGCGAAATTCCAGTAGGTGATGAGCACCTTCGTCTCAGGCGTGCAGACGGCGTGCAGGCGGTCAAGCAAGGCTTGGATGTCGTTGACGTGACCGAGAAGATCTGAACAGATGACGTAGTCAAACTTCGTGTTGAGTGGGAGCTCTTGTGCATCGCCGCGAACAAAGACGAGGATCCCATCACCCACCCTCGTGACCTGGCCGGTCTGGCCGGCGCGACCGGCAGCAGGAATCGCCGAGGCCGGGCGCGCATGACGGCTGCGTGCCTCCTTCAGCATCTGCTCGCTGAGATCGACGCCGACGCCGAACGAAGGACGCACGGCGGCGAGCAGATCGCCGATACCGCATCCCAGCTCCAACACTCGCGAGCCGGGCGGGATCGTGGCCTGGGCGAGGCACTCGATCTCGTCGTAGTAGTAGCGGTTGCGCGCCCGCCACGCCGCACGTTCGCCGGCGAAGCGATCGAACCACGCCGCGATGCGCTGCCGCGCGCGCCGGTGTGACGCCTCCACGACCGAATCGGATGGCGTGGGCGGCGTCACCCCGACCTGTTGTGCCGCGGAAGCGTTGGGAGTTGCCGTAGTGGTTTCAAACACGTGATCGCCCTTGACGAGTTGAACTGCCTATCTCAACACAAGCGTCACACCTCAAACGGATGCGCCGTAGCACTCGGCGTCACACCGGGCCGCTGTACGGAGAGCCGCTCGGTCCGGCGGCCAAACAAGACCGCCACGCGTTCGACGGCGGCGGCGGCGAAGTGGCAAGCGAGGAACAGACCGGCGAACCAGATGAGCCACTCGTTGATCACCGCGTCCAGCCACGAGCCCGCCGGCACCCAGGGATGTACCGATGTGCTGAGGAACACCAGACCTAACGCGATCGCCGCCGCGGTGCAAGCAGGATCGAACCGCGCGCCACGAGCAGCCTGAGAGGGGACGGCCTGCCTGTCGCGGGCAACAGCCGTTCTTGAAGGTAATGGGTCGGCGAGATTCGGGATCGATGGAGCCATGTGATACCGCCTGCCAACGTTGTGCAGGACAGTGCGCAATTATGGCATGGTTGCAGGCCGGCATCGCAGACGATGGCACGCACCGACGGTTCGGCACCACGCCCCGCCTATAGCCCTCCGCTTACGGCCGCCGCGGTGGCATGCGCGGTGGCGAGCGCATCACTGCTTGTACTGCCTTCAGCGGAATGGCTGGCGTCGTGGCGCGCGCTGCTCGACCTCTTCCTGTCGGTATGGGCCGGCACCTTTGCCGCAGCACTCGTCGTCTCGTGGGTGACACTCGCCGCTGTTGCCGGCTTCCGACCCGACACTTCCGCCAGGCCGTCCACCGCTGGCGAGCCGGCGAAGTCTGCCGGCCGGTGTCACCCATCACCGCTATGGGCAGCCACGCTGCTCGCAATCTGCACGCTGGAGTTACTGACGCATGCGGGCGAGCGCAACGGCTTTCTGGCGACGAGCCGCCCAACAGCGGGTGTAGAGACATGGACGGTGGCCGACGGGTACGCCGTGCTGCTTGACGGCATCCCGGCGCAGGGCGATGGGCTGCACCTGCTCGGGTTGCTCGGTCTCTTTCTCGGCGATAGGCCGCCATCGCCGAGCGAATTCGACCGTCGCGCGGGTCACGTGTTCCTTGTCTCGCTCTTGACCCGGCCGCTGGGTGTGTACTGGTCGTTCGCGGCCGTCAACTTGTTGAGCTGGTGGGCGGCGGCGCTCGCCGTGTGGTGGCTGGGCCAGCGTCGCTGGCCGGGAACAGCGGTGCCCTGGATCGCCTCGCTCCTGACCGCAACGGGCCACGGGTTCATCTTCATGGGCGCGGCGCCACAGGCACACGCGCCGGCGTTTGCCGCCTTCGCGCTCACGATTGCGCTCTGTGACGCCTTACATATTTGGAGCGCCAAGGCACGTTTGCTCGATTGGGCCAAAACCGGCTGGGCGATCGGCGCCGCCGGATTGATCTACCTGGTGCACATTCCCGCGCTGTTGTTTCTCTGGCTGTACGGCATCGGCCGAACCCGCCTGCGTGATCTGGCACTTGCCACAGCGGTCGCCCTTTCGATCACCACGGCGTGGGAGCTTTACGGCTCGCTCCTGTTGGGTCTCCGGTTCGACGGCGGCAATAACGACCTGGCAGGCGTCGCGCTGGCGGGCTGGCTGCGGTTGGCTCAGGCCGGCCCGGCGTACATGCTTGGCCAGCTCCACGCGAGCTCGATCCGAGGACTGCTCGGCGCGGCCTTCTACTATCCCTGGTGGCCGCTCGCAGCCGTTGGCCTCGTGGCCAGCTCACCGCCCAACCGGCGGTGGGCGCTCGCGATCATGCTGGCAGTCCTCATTCCGGCGATTGCCTTTTCCACACGCTTCAATCTGCCTCGCGTGGGCTACCTCATGTACCCAGCCGTCTACCTGCTGGCGGCACGGGGCATCGAGGTGATTGGCGCAATCTGCGCGCGTCCTTGGCGGCAGCCGACCGGCGCCCGCTCCATCGAGACGTCGGTTACCACGTCCGGTAGCCCAACGGTGGCTCACGTGAGCGGCACCGCCGCCTCGAGCGCGGTAGCTCTGCCATCCCAGAGCAGTCTACTGCGTTGGCGACTTGATACAG
Source organism: Chloroflexota bacterium (assembly GCA_016199265.1). Lineage (GTDB taxonomy): Bacteria > Chloroflexota > UBA11872 > UBA12225 > UBA12225 > JACQGX01. The sequence goes on from JACQGX010000352.1 coordinate 4,284, forward strand.
CGCAGGTCGCGGTCATCGTCGCCGTCGTCGTCTTCCTGGTGCTTCTCGCCAATCTCGATCTTGTGGGAATGCAACAGTTCAACTTGTGGTTCCATTACTCACAAGGCAATGCGTGGTAAGGGCGCAGGCGGGGCGATGCATGCATCTTTGGAGTCGCACCGTCCGACCACACCCATTCGAGCGCCGGGTCGGCTGCTGGGCACAGCGGCGGCGCACCCATTTGCGCCTTGGGCGCTCTTTGCGCTGGCGATAGCCGTTGGTCTGGCCGGCGCGCCGGCGCCGACGGCGTGGGCACGTCTCTTCTTCGTGCTCGTCATCGGCAGCGCCATCGTCGCCGCGGCGCGGCTGATCGGTCTGACCGCTCAGCTCTTGATCGCACTCAGCCTGGTCGCCCTTGTCGCCGGCCAGCGCGCGATCGACCGCCCCTTTACCGATCCCCCATCGTCGCAGTGGACGGCGCCCTTGCGGGCTCCGGATCAGCAGATCCAGCACCTGATCGCGCTCCCCACCGGCCGGCCATCGTGGACGCGGCTGTGGCAGCGTGCGGCGGGAGCCGCCGCGTACGTCTGCGCCCGAGGGCCGCTCGGCGAGGAGGACGGCCTGCAGCTCTTCGTCAACGACGAGATGGTCGCGACGATCACGCAGGCCCACGCCATTGGGCCGCGCCCGCAACCGACGAGCGTCGGTTTCTACCGGCTGCCCGTCGGCCGCGAACTCTTGGAACGACAACAGCCGGCCAAGTTTTCTCTGCGGCGCGCCGCCGGCGCGACCAGCCGAGACATCGAAGTCTGCGGCACATTTAGCTACCGGCCGACCGCTGGGATCGAGAGCAGCTCACGATTCGACGGCAGCACCTGGTCCAGCCCGGGCAAGACGATGCACGGCCGGTTCCTCATCGAATTGCGCATCGAGGATGCCCGCGGGCGCGCGATCGAGGCCCTCTATTGACGTTAGCGTTCACCGCAGAGACGCAGAGAGCGCCGAGAC
>JACQGX010000353.1 GCA_016199265.1 Chloroflexota bacterium
GCTGACCAAGATCAAGGGGCTGGCCGTCTTTGCGTCCGACAACATCTCGTCGTCGGCGTACGCCACCGAAGAGATCATGCGCGTGCTGGTGCTCGCCAGCGTGGGCGCGCTCGCGCTGACGATGCCGCTCACGCTGACGATGCCGCTCACGCTGGCGATTGTGGCGATGCTGGCGATTGTCGTCACGTCGTACCAGCAGACGATCCGGGCGTATCCCTCCGGTGGTGGCAGCTACATCGTCGCCAGCGACAACCTGGGTGTCTTGCCGGGCCTTATCGCCGGTTCGGCGTTGCTCATCGATTACGTCCTGACGGTGGCGGTGTCGATCTCGGCGGGAATCGCGGCGATCACGTCGGCATTCCCGGTGCTGTACCCGGAACGCGTGCTGCTTGCCGTCGGCGCGATTGTCATCCTCACCCTCGGCAACCTGCGCGGCATCCGGGAGTCGGGCACGATGTTCGCGGCGCCCTGCTACATCTACCTCTTCGCCATCTTTGGGCTGCTGGCGTTCGGGCTGTTCCGCTGGGCCACTGGCACGTTCCTGCCGTATACGCCGCCGGAAGGCGAGTTCCACGGCGCCGGCCAGGCGCTCACCCTCTTCCTCATCCTGCGGGCGTTCTCATCTGGCTCGGTCGCGCTGACCGGTACCGAGGCCGTCTCCAACGGGATACCGGCGTTCAAGCCGCCGGAGAGCCGCAATGCCGGCATCGTCTTGATCTTGATGGGGACGTTCTTCGGGTCGATCTTCCTGGGTATGAGCTTCCTGGCCAACCAGATCGGCATCGTGCCCGATCCGACCGAAGTCGAGACGGTGGTCAGCCAGCTCGCCCGCACGGTGGTGGGCACCGGCTGGTACTACTATCTCGTTCAGTTTTCCACGACGCTCCTGCTGATCTTAGCCGCGAACACGAGCTTCGCCGACTTTCCGCGGCTGGCGAGCATCATGGCCAAGGATGGCTACCTCCCCCGCCATTTTTCGTTTCGCGGCGAACGCCTGGCGTTTACGAGTGGCATCGGCGTTCTGGCTGCCTTGGCCATCTTCCTGGTGATCATCTTCCAGGGCAGTGTGACCAACCTCATTCCGCTCTACACCGTGGGCGTGTTCGTCGCGTTTACGCTCTCCCAATCGGGCATGGTCCGGCGTTCGTGGCGGCTGCGGCCACCCCGCTGGCGGGTGAGTATGACCATTAACGCCATCGGTGCGACCGCGACGGGAGTGGTGGCGGTTGTCGTCGGGGTGACCAAGTTCGCCCTTGGGGCCTGGATGGTGCTCGTGCTCATGCCGATGATCGTGTTCGTCTTACTGGGAATTCGCCGGCACTATGGTCGGGCTCAGCGCGAACTGGCTGTCAGCGACGAGGAGATGTTCACTCGGCCGGACTTGAACCCGGAGCAATTGCACCACGTCATCATCATCCCGCTGGCCGACCTGAACCGTGCCGCGCTGCGTGCCGTCGCGTACGCCCAGTCGCTCACGGGGCAGAGCGCCCACCCAGATGAGGAGGGGCGCGCCCGAATTGTGGCGGTGCATGTGACCGACGATATCCACGATGGCGAGGCGCTCAAAGAGCGATGGGTCCGTGCCGGCGTGGAGGTCGATCTCGTCATACTGGAGTCGCCCTACCGTACACTGGTGAGCCCGTTATTGCGCTACCTCGATGCGTTGGAGCGCCAGCAACCCGACGCGACAGTCCACGTCACCGTCTTGCTGCCCGAGTATTTGCCCGCACACTGGTGGGAGCATCTGCTCCACACGCAGACGGCGCTCCAGCTCAAAGGCGCGCTGCTCTTCCGGCCACGTACCGCGGTCACGAGTGTTCCCTACCATTTGCGCGATTAGCGCGCGTGCCTTCTGCGGGTCCCCCTCTCTCCCCCGGCCCCTTTCTCCCACCAGGGGAGAAAGGGGAGTAGGCGGTCCCCCGACCACCATTCCCCCTCTCCCCTAGTGGGAGAGGGGGTCAGGGGGTGAGGGGGTGAGGGTGCACGTCGCTCACGCCATGACCGGCACGTGCGCCGGATGCTGCCGAGTAGCTTCACGCGCTCGGCGGCGCGCTTCCACGGTGGCGCAGAGCTCCTTGACGCGGGTTGCCGTTTGCGAGAGGAGCGTCCTGTTGCGGATGTCACGGACGACGGCGGCGACCATGTGGCCGATCTCGCGGAACTCGTCGGGGCCGAAGCCGAACGTCGTCGTCGCCGGCGTGCCGAGCCGAATGCCGCTGGTGCGCACCGGCCCTTTGGTTTCACCGGGCACGGTGTTGGCGTTGACGACCAGGCCGGCACGCTCGAGCGCCTGCGCCGTCTGCCGGCCACTGGGCCCGTCGACCGGCAGGCGTACCAGGAGAAGATGGTTGTCGGTGCCGCCGGAGACGAGGGTGAGTCGCTCGGACAACAGCGTGTCGGCCAGCACCTTCGCGTTGTCGACGACCGCGTGGGCGTAATCACGGAAGTCGGGCTGCGCCGCTTCGTGGAGCATCACCGCCTTGGCGGCGATGACGTGCTCGAGCGGTCCACCCTGCATGCCGGGCATGATCGCCTTGTCGAGCGCCTCGGCGTACTGCTGCCGGCAGAGCACCATGCCACCGCGGGGGCCGCGCAGCGTTTTGTGCGTGCTCGTGCTCGCGTAGTCGGCGTACGGCACGGGCGATGGGTGCGCGCCGCCGGCGACCAATCCAGAGATGTGCGCCATGTCGGCGAGTAGGAGCGCGCCGACCGAATCGGCGATCTCGCGGAAGCGCGTCCAGTCGAAGATACGCGGGTACGCCGAAGAGCCGACGACGATCATCTTGGGGTGATGCTCTTTGGCGAGCGCGGCGACCTGGTCGTAGTCGATGCGCTCGGTCTGGGGAGCTACACCATAGGTGACGAAGTGGTAGAGCTTGGAGGAGAAGTTGACGGGAGAGCCATGCGTCAAGTGGCCGCCGGCGTTGAGCTCCATCCCCATGACGGTATCGCCGAGTTGGAGTGCGGCGAAGTAGACACCCATGTTGGCCGAGCTGCCGGAGTGTGGCTGGACGTTGGCATGATCGGCACCGAAGAGGGCGCACGCCCGCTTGCGCGCCAGGTCCTCGACGACGTTGACCCAAGTGCACCCTTGGTAGTAACGGAACTCGGGATACCCCTCGGCGTACTTGGTGGTCAGCACCGAGCCGGTCGCCTCCATGACCGCCAGGCTGGGGTAGTTCTCCGAGGGGATAAGCTGGATCGTCTCGCGCAGTCGCGTCGCCTCGCCGACGATGGCGTTAGAGACTTCTGGATCGACCTGCGCGAGCGTGCCCGCCGCGCGTGCCGCCGCCTCTGTTCCTGCCGTCGCCGTGACCGCCGCTCCGTAACCGAGCGCGCTCCCCGTGGCTTCCCTGGCGTTGGTCGCTTCCGTGCTCGCCATTGCTTACTTCCCCTTCCTTTCGCTCACCCACCCGCCGAACGCTGCCGCGCTCAGGTTGAGCAGGTCGCCGAGAATAACCCCGCCCGTGTTCATCCTCGGCAGCGCCAGCGGCCCGTTCATGCGCACGAGTTGCGCCTCGTAGACCGCATTGAGCACCGCCCACACCGCGATGAACGCGACCGCCACCGCGACGCCGTTCATGAAGCCGGACACGCGCGCCCAACGCCCCGCGATGTAGCCGCCGGCAAAGAGCGAGGCGAACTGCACGAGCGGCAGCACGGCGAGACTGGCGGCCAGCCCCGTGGCGGCGAGGATAGCGCCAAACGCGACCGAGAGCATATACGCCGCGATCAGACCGCCGAGGATGGCGCCCCAGCGCAGCACGATGGCGCGTGGCTCGGTCGAGGCGGCCGGTTTTGTGGCTTGCCGTGTGGCCTTCGCCATTATTCCTCAACCGAGTGCTGGCCGCCGTCCGAGGTGTGCTGCTCTCCCTCTTCGGTTAGAGGTGCCTCCGGCAAAGATGCCTCGGCCGCCTCCGGCGAGCCGGCTTTGGCGCTGTAGCCGAAGCCGGCTCGCTCGGCGATGATGCTCAACAGCTTCGCCGAGGCGCCCCGCGGCTGATACATGCCGGTCTCCCATTCACTGACGGTCTGCTGACGGGTGCCGAGCTCGTCCGAGAGTTGCTGTTGAGTGAATTGCAGATGCCGGCGCAAGGCGCGCACGCGCCCGGCATCCCAGACTTCATAACGTGGCCGTTTCGCTGCCATACCGTTTGAATCGTACACGGTTCGCTGTGCTGTCTGCGCGCGTTTCGCCGTCACTGCCCAAACGGTGGCGTTGGGTCAGCGCCCGCGCTTTCTGGACGGGCAAACTCGCGCAGATACCACTTGACACAGCTCCCCAACGCCTCCTCAAAGGAGGTCGTGGGCGCGTAACCAAGGAGGCGGCGGGCTTTGGCCAGATCGGCCCACGTGCGCTTGGGATCGACCGGCTGCTCGGGCGCCTGACGGATAGTCGCCGGCTTCCCGAGGAGGCGCTCGACCGTCTCCAAGTACCGGTTGAGAGTGACTGGGCGATCGCTTCCCAGGTTGATGCACTCGTACCGAAAGCCGGGCTCGACCTCCCCGGCGGCGGCACGCTCGAAGCGGTCGAGGGCGGCGAGCACGCCGGCGGCGGTGTCGCCAACGTAGGTGTAATCGCGCGCCGTCGTGCCATCGCCGAACTTCGTGATCGGCCGGCCGTGCCACACCGCATCCGTAAACACGAACGGTGTCAGGTCCGGCCGCGCACGAGGCCCGACGACGGTGAAGAACCGCAGGCACGTCACATGCATCCCGCTCACGTTGGCGTAGACGTGCGCCAGCAACTCGCACGCCCGCTTCGTCGCCGCATAGGGCGAAAGCGGCCGGTCGGCCGCGAGCGCCTCGGAGAATGGCCCGTCCCATCCCGCCGGTCCCGCACCGTAGACTGAGCTGCTCGACGCCATCACCAAATGCCCGACTGGTTGATCGTCGCCCTCGCCGCCAAACCCATGCCGCCGGCACGCTTCGAGCACCTCGGTCGTCGCGACGACGTTCGTGCTCACGTAGTCCGGCGCCTCGGCCAGGGGGGCGCGCACGCCGGCGCGCGCCGCCAGGTGCAGCACGCGCCGCGGCGGCCGATCATCGCCAAGGCGCCGCGCAAGGGAGAACGCCTCGTCGAGCACGTCCGCGCGGCGGATGTCTCCTTCGATCAGGCGAAAGGCGACGCCAAGCAAAGCCGCCGTGGTCTCGATCGCGTGGAGATTGGCCCGCTTGCGCGCGGGATCGTAGTGCGGCGTGAACGCGTCGACGCCGACGACCGCATCGCCTCGGCGCAGCAATGCCTCGCAGACGTGGCTTCCAATATACCCCGCTGCGCCGGTGACAATTATCACCTGGGCCGGCGTGCTCTTTCCTCCGACTGGTGTCTGTCGTTCGTCCATTGTCGGGAGAGTTTCGCAGTGCGCCTCATGGAGAAGCAAGCGAACACGCCGAACGCCTGTCTGAGGCGTGAGGCTAGTTGAGCGGCTGACTGCAGAAGGGGAGCGCCATGCTCAACGCGACGAGCAAGCTGACGGCGGTGATGATGTAGTACGACCAAGCCCGCCGGCGCCGCCGCCCGCCTGGCCTACTCGCTCTACGGGTTGTGGCGACTCTGCGCCTTGACTCCCGATCGGTTCCAACTGCCACTTCGCACTCTCTGTCTATTGCCTAGTGGGTCACTGCCTGCTCTTCCAAGAATACCCCGTTCGGTATCATGTCTGGAATGGCGCTGCTCGTAGCACGCCACAGGAGGACCAATGCAAATCGGCATTAACGGATTCGGCCGCATCGGCCGGCAGGCGTTCAAGGCAATCCTCGAGCGCCACCCAGACCTCGAGGTCGTCGCGATCAACGATCTCTATGATACGCAGACCAACGCGCATTTGCTCCGGCACGACAGCAACTACGGCGCGTTCCGCGGCACCGTCGAGGCTGAGGAGAACGCGCTGACCGTCAATGGCCGCCGCGTCGAAGTGACGGCGAAGCGGGATTGGACGAAGCTCGATTGGGGTGGCCGCGGCGTCGACCTCGTGATCGAGGCAACCGGCGTCGGCACCAACCGACCCGACGCCGACAAGCACATCGAGGCGGGCGCGAAAAAGGTCATCATCACCGCCCCGGCCAAGGGCGAGGACATCACGATTGTGCTCGGCGTCAACCAGGATAAGTACGACCCCGAGCAGCACAACGTGATCTCCAACGCGTCGTGTACGACCAACGGCCTCGCGCCCGTGGTCAAGGTCGTCCGCGACGAGTTCGGTGTCATCAAAGGCATGATGACGACCGTTCACTCGTACACCAACTCGCAGAAGATCCTCGACCTCGCGTCGAAGGACATGCGTGAGGCTCGTGCGGGGGCGATCAATATCGTTCCGACGACGACCGGTGCGGCGCGCGCCGTGTCGCTCGTCATCCCGGAGGTAAAGGGAATCGTCGACGGGCTCGCCTACCGCGTGCCGACGCCGACCGTCTCGATTGTCGAGTTCGTCGCGCTGACCGAGCGCGATACGACGGTCGACGAGATCAACGGCGCCCTGCGCCGCGCGGCCGACGGGCCGATGAAAGGCGTCCTCGCCGTGACCGACGAGCCGCTCGTCTCGATGGACCTCAAGGGCAACGAGCATTCGTCGATTGTCGACTCGCTCGTGACAATGGTTGTCGCCGGCAACCTCGTCAAGGTCGCCGCCTGGTACGACAATGAGTGGGGCTACGCCTGCCGCGTCGCCGACCTCGCCAGCTTCGTCTCGAGCAAAGTGCCCGCCGCTGCCGCCGCCGCTCGGTAGTGGTTTCATCCCTAGTCAACCATGCGTAAGAAGAGAGTCAGAGACGTCGACGTGCGTGGCGCGCGCGTGCTCGTCCGGGTGGACTTCAACGTACCGATGGACGGTAGGCGCATCACCGACGACACGCGCATCCGCGCCGCGCTGCCGACGATTCGGTCCCTCCAGCAGCGGGGCGCGAAGGTCATCCTCATTACCCACCTCGGGCGTCCCGACGGAAAGGTCGTCGAAACGCTGCGCGTCGCGCCAATCGCCGCGCATCTGCAAGAGTTGCTCGGCACGCCGGTGACGACGGCGTCCGACTGTGTCGGCCCCGATGCCGAACGCCGCGTCGCGGCGCTTCCACCCGGCGGCGTGCTTCTGCTCGAAAACGTGCGGTTCTACCCCGAGGAAGAGGATAGCGACCCCGAGTTTGCGCGCCGGCTGGCGTCACTGGCCGACGTGTACGTCAACGACGCCTTCGGCACCGCCCATCGGGCGCACGCCTCGACCGAGGGGGTGGCGCACTACTTACCGGCCGTCGCCGGCTTCCTGATGGAGCGCGAGATCGACATCATGGGCCGGGCGCTCTCGAATCCGGAGCACCCTTTTGTCGCCATCATCGGCGGGAAGAAGGTCTCGGACAAGATAGGCGTCCTCAACAACTTGCTCGAGAAGGCCGATCGTCTGCTGATCGGCGGCGCGATGGCCAATACGTTCCTCAAGGCGCAGGGGCGCGAGATCGGTACGTCGTACTACGAGGCCGGCGCCGTCCAGACCGCAAGTGACCTGATGGCGCAGGCGTCGGCCGCCAACAAGCCCCTCCTGCTGCCGGCCGACGGCGTGGCGGCGACCGCGCTCGACGCCGCAGCGGAATACAGCATCGTGCCAGTCGACTCGATCCCGCCCGATCGCATGGTCGTGGATATCGGCCCCGAGACGTCGCGCGCGTACTCGGCAGCAATCGAGGACGCGAAGACGGTGATCTGGAACGGGCCGATGGGGGTGTTCGAGATCACACCGTTTGCGGAAGGCACCCGCAAGATCGCCGAGGCGCTGGCCCGCGTCCAGGGCACGACGATCGTGGGCGGCGGCGACTTGGTCGCGGCGCTCGAGCAGGCAGGCCTGGCCGGACAGGTGACACACGTCTCCACCGGCGGCGGCGCCTCACTCGAGTTCCTCGAAGGCAAAGAACTCCCCGGCGTCGCCGCCCTCAACGACGCGTAGAGAAAGAGATGACTGACAAGCGCCGGCCGATTGTGGCCGGGAACTGGAAGATGAATACCACCTTGCGCGACGCGCGCGAGTTGGCGACGGCGCTGCGTGAGCCGCTTGCCGGTCTGGACGGTGTGGATTCGGTGCTCTGTCCGCCGTTCGTGTACCTCATAGCGGCAGGCGAGGTGATCGAGCAGTCGAACGTGGCGTTGGGCGCCCAGAACTGCCACGTTGAGTCCAAGGGGGCCTTCACCGGCGAGGTGTCGCCGGCGATGCTCGTCGACGTTGGCTGCCGGTACGTGATCCTGGGCCATTCGGAGCGGCGCCGCCTGCTGAAAGAGGACGACGCCCTCATCCGGCGCAAGCTGGAGAGCGCGGTGGCGCACGGCCTCGTTCCGATAGTGTGCACCGGTGAGAACCTGGCCGAGAACGAGGCAGGCCGAACCACCGAGGTCGTCGGCGGCCAGTTGCGCGCCGCGCTGCACGGTCTTGGCGGACTGCTGGGCGACGATGCGGGCGCGAAGTTGGTGGTCGCGTACGAGCCGGTGTGGGCGATCGGGACGGGACGGCCGGCGACGGCGCAGGACGCCGGCGCGACGATTGGCTCCATCCGCCGGACGCTTGTCGAGCTGCTGGGAGAGGCGGCCGCGGCCGCGGTGCGAATTCAATACGGCGGCAGCGTGACGCCGGCCAACGCCGCCGAGTTGTTCGCCCAGCCGGAGATCGACGGCGCGCTCGTCGGCGGCGCATCGCTCAAAGCGCCCGATTTCTTCGCCATTTGCCGGGCAGCCGCGGCGGCAGGTCTATAATCGATATCGACAAGGAAACGCGACGAGAATTCCATGGCAAGCCTGTTTTATGTCGTCCAGATCCTGCTAGCGCTGGCGCTCATCGGCGTAATTCTGCTGCAAGTGAAGAGCGCGAGCCTCGGCAGCGCCTTCGGCGGGACCGACGCCTCGATCTATACCAGCCGGCGCGGCGTCGACAAGGTGCTCTTCAACTTCACCATCTCGCTCTCGGCCATCTTCCTGGTCACGTCGCTGATCATCCTGATGGTGACGCGCGTGTAGCGTGAGTTCCGAGTTCCTGGTTCCTGGTTCCTCGTTCTTGCTCGGGGTGAACGGCACGCTGCTCAACCAGGAACTCGGAACTCGGAACTGGGAACTCGGACCTGTGGGGCGTCTGGCGACTCAACTGACCATCGCCGTATCCGGCATGCTGCTGGTCGCGGTCGTCTTGGCGTCGTTCGCGCTCAAGTCGGTCGTGGCCGAGGTGCCCGACTACGGCGGCGCCTACGTCGAAGGCCTGCCCGGCTTCCCGCAGGCGCTCAACCCGATCCTGGCGAACGACGACGCCAGCCACGCGGTCAACGCGCTGGTCTTTTCCGGGCTGACCAAGACCGACGAGAAGGGCCAGGCGGTCGCCGACCTGGCCGAATCGTGGTCGCTGTCCGCCGACGGCAAGGTGTACACCTTCGTGCTGCGGAATAACGCTCGCTGGCACGATGGCACACCGGTCACGGCGGACGACGCCGTCTTTACGTTCAAGCTGCTGCAAGACCCGGCCTATACCGGTCAGTTGGGGGCCGTCTGGAAGGACGTCGGCGTCGAAAAGGTCGACGAGCGCACGGTGAAGCTGATGCTTCAGAAAGACAGCTTTGCGCCGTTCCTCGAGTACACGACGCTGGGATTGTTGCCGGCGCACGTCTTGCAGGATGTTCATCCGCGCGACCTCCCGAGCCACCGGTTCAACGTCCAGCCCATCGGTACCGGCCCGTTCCGCGTCAAGGAGGTGCGGCCCGACCAGATCATGCTCGAGGCGTCGCCGCACTGGTACGGGCCACGGCCGTATCTGAGCCGCGTGTTGTTTCGTATCTACCCCAACTACAAGACCATTCTGACGGCGCTCGAGCGCCACGAGGTCGAAGGCGTGCCCCTTGTCGATCCGCAGGACGCGTCGCGGGTGGCGACCGACAAGAGGGTGACGCTGTACGATGCACCGCAGGCCAGCCTCACGCTGTTGTTCTTTAACGTCGCCAACCCGATCCTCGCCGACCGTGCCGTGCGGCAGAGCATCGCGTACGCGATCAACAAGGAGCGCTTGATCGAGATCGGCCGCTCCGGTCGTGCGCGGCGCGCCGATAGCCCGGTGCTGCCCGGCTCGTGGGCGTACAGCCCCGATCAGAGGCGCTACGACTTCGATCCGGCGAAGGCGCGTGAGGTACTCGAAGCGGCGGGCTGGAAGGTCGACCAAGCGGAGGGCGCCGATGGCCGCGTACGTGTCAAGGACGGCAAGCGCCTGCGCCTCGTGCTGCTCACCAACGATCGCCGGGAGCGCATCCGGCTGGCCGAAGAGATCCAGCAGCAGCTCACCGCGGTCGGTTTTGAGGTCGAAGTGCAGGCCACGGGCGCCGGCGGGCTCGTCCAGGATTTCCTCTTGCCCCGACGGTTCGAGCTGGCCCTCTACAGTTGGGACTTCAACGGCTTCGATCCGGACCCCTACGCGCTCTGGCACTCGAGCCAGCTTGCGCCGCAGGGGCTCAACATCGCCGGGTATGTGAGCCGTAAGGCCGACGATCTGCTGGAGAAGGGCCGCCGCAGCACCGACCAGGCAGAACGCACCAGGTTGTACGTAGAGTTCCAGCAGACGTTTGCCGAGGACCTGCCCAGCCTGCCGCTGTACTACCCGACGTACGAATTCGCCATCAGCGCCAAGATCAAAGGCGTACGTCCCGGGGTGGTCGCCGGCCCGGCCGACCGCTTCCGTAACGTCGTCGAGTGGTACGCAAAGACGCGGCGCGAGGTGATTGGGCGGCGCTGAACATGAATGCTCACGTTTCACGTTTCACGTCTCACGCACCGCTGGACTGGCGGTCCGTCGCCCGCGCCGTCGCCGGCCAGACGGTCGGCTGCGACGTGCGCTACCTGCAGGTCACGGGATCGACGAATGACGATGTCCGGCGCCTGGCGGAGCAGGGGGCGTCCGAGGGCACCGTGGTGCTTGCCGACGCGCAGACGGCGGGGCGCGGGCGCGCCGGCAAATCGCCGTGGCTGACGCCGCCCCGCACGTCGATCGCGCTCTCGATCCTTCTCCATCCGCACCTGCCGCCCGAGCAACTTGGCAGGCTCTCGATGGCCGCCGGTGTAGCGGCGATCGATGCCGTCGAGGCGGCCACCGCCCTGCGGCCGGCGCTCAAATGGCCGAACGACGTGGTCGCCGGCGGCCGGAAACTCGGCGGGATTCTGGTCGAGTCGGTCATTCGCGGTGGCTCGGTGGCCTGCGTGATTGCCGGCATCGGGCTGAACGGTAATCTGCGTGCGAGCGATCTCGGCCCGCTTCCCGACGCCGCCGTCGCGCCGACGTCGTTGTTGGAGGAGCTGGGCGCGCCGGTCGGCCGGGAGGCAATCGTCATCGCGCTCCTGCGCGCCTTCGACAGCGCGTACGCCGCGCTGCGGCGTGGCGAGTTCGAGGCAATCTGGGAACGCTACCGCTCAGCCCTGACGACGCTGAACGCGCACGTCCGGATTCGCGAGGCGACCGCCGAAGCCGATGCAATCGAAGGCGTCGCCGTCGACCTCACCCGCGACGGCGCGCTGATCGTGCGCCTCCCATCCGGCGAACGGCGCATCTTTGGCCACGGCGAGGTGAGCGTCCGAATGAGGCGTGAGACGTGAAACGTGAAGCGTGAACCTTGCTGCGGCGCTCGTCTGTAGACGGGGCCCGCTGCGGCATGATGCTGCCTCGTAGCTCACGTTTCACGTTTCACGTTTCACGTTCCGCGCCGCGTGCCGTAGCGCTCTTCGCTCAGCCGCGTGATGAGCTCGGAGGCGGCGGCACGCGTCAGGCCCTCGGTCGAGACATCCTTACCGGCGCTGCGCGCGAGCTTGGCGATGGTCTCCAGTTGCGTTTGGGTGGCCGGCAGCGGCGCGTTTTCTCCCGAGGCGCTCGTCGCGCTCGTGCCGGCGCCACGAGCGCTGCTGCGCGTGAGTGGCGGGCGCGCCGGCGCCGCCGGCGCTTCGTCCGGTACCGGCGGCGCTGACTGTGCGGCCGGCGCCGGCCGTACCGGCGGCGCCGGCCGTGCCGCGCTGGAGCTGGATGCGGCCGGCGGTACGTGTGCCGCATGAGCCGTGCCGGCGCCGTTTGCGGCGGCCGCACGCGCACCCTGCCGCATGCTTGCCAGCGACACGACCCCGGCGTGACCCTGCGCCGGCCCCTCGACGTCTTCGAGGGACAGCGTCTCTGACGCGCCGTCGACCAGCTCCTCGATGGCAACCATGCTGACGTTGACGGCGTCGCGCAATGCGCGTGCCTTGGCGCGCGTCTCCGCCAGCCGGATCAGCGCATTCGTCAGCATGCGGTTGACGTTGCTCGGATCGGCATCGCCGATGCCGGTAAACGTGCCCTTCTCGGTTGTCACCTCGGCCATGCAGATGGCGACGTTGCCATTCTCGGCCGTGGGCGCCTGCACGAGCTGTGTCTTGATTGCCTTGAGTCCCTGCTGGTGCGCCTCGTCGAGGAGCCCAGCGTAGAGCACGTAGTCTTTGCCGTGCCGGTTGATCACAAATTCGCGCTTCATTGCCTCGTCATCACCCTCACCTACCTAAACCAAGTGCAACATGCAAAGTGAGGCGGCCTGCGGATTCCACCTTGGCTTTGGTTTAGGTGCTATCATAGAACAGAAGTTCCATTCCGTCAAGCAGTTGCGGCACGGCGCGGCCGCGCCCGCGTTTGCCACCGCTGCCGCCGGTTCACTGCTACAACGGCCGGAGAACCGCGGCATACCCGCGCGACGTTGAATCTAGTGAGGGAGGGTGATCGGCCGACGGCACAGAACTTGCAATAGCCTGCCGCAGAGCGCCCGTTCGGGCGGGTTGCGAGCCGTAACGACCCACCACATCGGCATATCTGCTCTTCGCAGAATCTCCGCTCGATTCAGAAGAGTTGCTCTGTTCCCGAGTAAACGCTTCAGGGCCGGCTCGCAACCTCAACTCAGTCCGAGTGGGTGGCTTTTGAGCCTTTCATAACAACTCAAGCTCGCAGAAGGAGTATATAGAACTGCACGAACCACTCGTGTAGATGATTTCAACGCCCGCGTAGTCGCATTACGGTGGCGTTGAAGGGTTAAGGACTATAGGTGATGGTGATGGACCTCCGCGCGCGGTTAGAAGCGTATCGTCAAGAGGAAAAGAAAGTTAACTGGGAAGGCACGTTTGCGGACTATTTCGATCTTGTTGTGAGACAGCCGCAGGTCGCTCGCCTCGCCCATGCACGGATCTACGACATGATTATGTCCGCGAGCGTGGAGGTCGATCAGCACAACCAAAAGACCTTTAACTTCTTCAAAAACGAGATCTACGGCTTGGACGAGACTCTCGATCATCTGGTGGAGTACTTCCACTCGGCGGCCAAGCGCCTGGAAGTGCGCAAGCGCATCCTGCTGTTCATGGGGCCGGTCGGCGGCGGGAAGTCGACGATCGTCGCGATGCTCAAGCGCGGGCTCGAAAACTACTCCCGCACCGACGACGGCGCGGTCTACGCGATCAAGGGCTGTCCCATGCACGAGGAACCGCTGCACTTGATCCCCGAATCGCTCCGTCCCGAGATCCAGCGGGAGTACGGCGTGTACATCGAAGGTGACCTGTGCCCTGTCTGTCTGCAGACGCTCCGTGACGACTACGGCGACGTCGCCGAGAACATGCCGGTGCAGCGCATCGTCTTTTCCGAGAAGAATCGCATTGGCATCGGTACCTTCTCGCCCTCCGATCCCAAGAGCCAGGACATCACCGAGCTGACCGGCTCGATCGACCTCGCCAAGATCGGCGAGTACGGCGTCGAGAGCGATCCACGCGCCTACCGCTTCGACGGCGAGCTCAACATCGCCAACCGCGGCATCATGGAATTCGTCGAGATGCTCAAGGCCGACGAACGATTCCTGTATGGCTTGCTCACGCTCTCCCAGGA
>JACQGX010000367.1 GCA_016199265.1 Chloroflexota bacterium
ACGGACGTAAGCGCTCGTATGACCCGGGTGGAAAGACGGAGCGCCGCTTCGTGGCGCGCGCTCCAGGAGAAGCCGTACGCCTCGCGGATGGCCGGCGGCAGGCCTCCGATCGTCGGGAGTCGTGCCCACCACAGCAGTGGCCGGACCAACGGCCCGATCACCGGCGGCAGTGGCGGATAGAGCAACTCGCGCGCCAGCGTCCGCGCCGTATCGGTCACCACGATATCGCCGCTCGCGTGCATCTCGTCCATATAGGCGCGCAGCGCCGCCATGTTCTGCGGCAGATGACCGTCTGGGATGCCCAAGAGCGGTCCCATGCCGGTCGCCTCCAAGCAGTAGCGGTCCTTTTCCGCCGCGCTCAGCGGGCCGATGTACTGCTCGTACGTCGCCGGCAGCGTATCGAGCAGCGTCGCATGCACCCAGCGGAGCAGCGCCGGATCGTGGGCCGAATACTCGGTGCCGGCGGGGAACTTGCCGGCTGTTTCACGCAACCGGCCGTGCACGCGGTCGTGGATGGCGTTGATCCCACCGGCGGCGCGCTCCACCTCGTCCATGGTGCCGAAGGTGATCGCCAGCATCGCCCGCAGCGTCTGGCGCAGCCGGCGCATGCGGGCGCCGCGGTCGGCGACAAACAGGCTGTGGTCGGCGACGCCCGCCGCCACGAGCGGGTGCGCAAACTGCAGCAGGATTGCCCGCCCCCACCCAAGCAGGAGCACGATCTCGCTGTTGATCTTCCACGCCACGCTCCCTGAGCCTGCGAGGCAGTCGTTGAAGGTAGGTACCTGGTTGAGCTTTGGGTCCGCGCTGGCTGCTTGCATAGTGAGGCGAGCGAGGCGCGTACGGCGGGCACACGCCGTACGCGCCTCCTGATTGATCGGTGCGGCGATGAACTACGCTGTTGCCTTCAGGAACTCGGCAAGCGGCGCAAGATCATACTCCCAGAATAGAATAACGCCGACTACCTGGGCATCCTCGAGGTTCCTCAGCTTGTAGACGCCAGCAAGGACCGCCGCCGTGACTGCCCGCTCGCCGGCGCTGGGCTTCGAGCCGTCCTTCATCCCAGATCGGTGGTGGGTGAAACTTAGGTGGACGCACGGTCAACCCCCGTAGCTGTCCGGCGCGGGCTCCTCCGCCCAGGGGCCGTCCGACGGAAGGAGTAATGCTTCGAGCGCACCTGGCTCGAACTTTTCCAATCCGCCATGGTAGGTGCGGCCGCTGCCGCGGAATGAATCGCGAACGCGATTCAGGTACTCGACAAGCGCAGCTAACTGGTCTTCGGTGAGCGGCTTGGTGGGGTAAAGCCCGTGCGCGATGTTCACCACCGCGAGCCGGTCCGGATTAAGCGCGAAGACCGGCGCCTGCCGCGCCATGTAGGACACGACGATCGGCGGAGCGGGCAGCGTGCCCAGGTACCACCACGGCCGTCGTCGGCTGGCGATATACCGCTGTGTGATCGGTACCTTACCGGCTTCCGCAATCCCGCCCTTGCGGAGGTAGGCATCGAGTCGCGGGTGCGCGCGCCGGTCGATATCTCGCGGCAGATCGAGCAACAGCCGCCGCCCAGGGCCGGCGCGCACGATCCCGTTCGACTCGAGCACCTCTTCACCGCGCGTGATCGCCGGCCGGCACCATTCGGCCACGCCGTGCTCGTGCGCCTGTTCGGGCGTCAGGATGAAGAAGTCGTTCGCCCCAGTCACAACGCCGCGGTGGACGCGTGCGACCTGGCGCAACCGCACCCGATCACCTCGCTGGGCCGCCGCCTCGCCGTTGCGCAGCAACGGCGTCCACCGCGGCGCTTCCAGGAACGTCCGGCGAGGCACTGCGTATCCTGCGCTTAGTTCACGCAATTCATTCAGAGTCTTGACCAGGCGAAGCTGGATCCTATCGAGTTGGGTACCTACTTCAAAGCACGCGATTGCGGCGGTTGTCATCGCGTCTTCGAACGGAACCGCCTGAGGATCGACGATGTGGAGCGCTTGTGGGCCGGTCTCCGTGGGCTTCTGTGGTAGGTAGTGGCAACGGCAGCGGAATCGCCATATCACCTGCATCTTAGTGGAGTATCCCGCAGATCCACAAGTGTTCCCCCCGCCTTTCCGTCTGCGGTCATCGGCGGTCTTCCATTCTTGCCTCTCGCCTCTCACGACGTGTTGGCCTCAAGCATACGGCACCCGGTACCGCAACGGCGCAGAGGGGCATCAGATTGCGCTATCCTGAATGTGGCCAGGTGCGGCCGCTGTTATCGAGGGCGGTTGGACCGCCGAGTCATCAGGCGATACCAAGGAGACTGAAGCGATGAGCGAAGTGGAATCAAAGGGGCACAGCCGGCGGTCAGCGCTGCTGCGCACCGGCGTGGTGGTCGCTTCCGGCGCGGTGCTGGCGGCGTGCGGTACATCAGGTGGGGCAGACGACAAGAAGGACCAGGTACCGGCGGCGGTGAAGTTCGATCAGCCGGTGACGGTGAGCTTTTGGCATCCTCAGCCGACCACCACCGGGCAGGCGCTCCAGGCGTTGGTGGACAAGTTCAACGCTACCAATGACAAGCGGATCACCGTTCAGGCCGAGTTTCAGGGCCAGTCGTCGACATCCGCCGACTACACGTTCCTGCACCAGAAGAACATGGCTGCGCTGAGCGCCGGCACGCCGACGGACTTCTCGGTCGCCTACGAGAACATGGTCGCCGACTACATGCGTGGCAACGGTTGTGTCAACTTCGACGACTACATCAAGGACAAGACCCTCGGCTTGAGTAAGGAAAGCTTCGAAGACATCTTCCCCGCCTACCTCGAGGGGCTGCGCTTCCCGCAGTACGGCAACCAGTTGCTCAGTTTCCCCTTCACGAAGAGCCTGGTGGTGATGTACGTCAACGAGGAGCTGCTGCAGCGCGCGAACGTGAAGGGCATCCCCAAGACCTGGGACGAATTCGCCGCCGCCATCCAGCAGGTCTCGCGCAACGACGCCTCACTCGTCGTCGACCCGAACCTCGGCGCGGTTGCCGACCCGAACCGGCGTCGCACCTACGGTTGGGGCAACTACGCCAGCGCCTCGACGATCAACGCCTGGGCCTACTCGCGCGGCGGCACGATGCTCACCGCGGACAATAAGCAGGTGCGCTTCACCGAGGTGCCGTTCCTCGAGTCGTTCCAGTTGACCGAGGAGGCGTTCAAGCGTGGGCACGCCTACAACCCGCCGCGCGGCGCCAACGAGATCGATTTTGCCTCCAATCGCATGGCGTTCATCATGCAGTCGAGCACCGGCCGGCCGTTCTTCCAGCGGACGATGAAGGACAACGGCCGGGAGAACATGGCCTGGCGTATCGCCAATATTCCGCAGAAGGATCCGTCCAAGCCTGCCACGGTGATGTACGGCGGCAACATCGCCATCTTCCGCACGACGCCGATCAAGCAGGCTGCGTCGTGGGCGTTCATCAAGTGGTTCACCGAGCGCGACCAGAACGTCGAATGGTCGATCGTCTCCGGCTACATGCCCGTGCGCCGCTCGGCCGCCGAGAGCCCGCGGCTCAAGGCGCATTGGGAAAAGGACGATCCACGCGGCAAGGATGCCTTCGAGATCAACAGGCACGCCAAGCTCGAGCCGAACGTCCGTGGCGCGCAGGAGATCCGCCCGGTGATCCAGAAGGCGCTGCAGGCGGTGATGGATGGCAAGACGACCAGCAAGGCCGCGCTCGAAGAAGCCGCCCGTGAAGCGAACCTGATCCTCCAGCAAAACGCCTAGCGGCAGTGGACCGTTCCCCCTCTCCCCTTGTGGGAGAGGGGGCTAGGGGGTGAGGGGTCAATCTCCGCCTCACCACCATCTTCACCCCGTACCGTGGCCGCAGCGTTACCACCGGCCACGGTACGACCGGGTGCTCCGGTACCGCTTCGAGCCTAAACCGCTGCGCAATCGTGGCCAGCAGCAGCGTTGCTTCCATAGGGTATCGCCACTCGCTACCATGACGCCCGAAAGGAGTAGCCAATGACAGAACGCAGCCCCGATGCGACGGTGGCGCTCGAGTCAGACCGGACCGACCGGCCACACCGTTTGAGCCGCACGGAGATGGAAGCCTTCCTTGCCCGCGGGATCACCTGCCGGCTGGGGTGTCTCGACGACGAGGGCCACCCGTACGTCGTCCCGTGCTGGTTCGAGTACGCCGACGGCGGCTTCTACATCATCCCGCGTGCCCGCTCCGCCTGGGCGAACTACCTCCAGCGCAATGGCCGCGTCTCACTCTGCATCGATACCGAACAGACCGAGCGCGTCCTCGTCAAGGGCCATGCCGGCGTGATCGAAGAGCCGAACGTCGGTGGCCGGTGGGTGGCCATCGCCCGGCGCATGTCCGAGCGCTACATGGGCGAACGCGGTCCGGCCTACCTCGAAAAGACGATGCACGAGCCCCGCTGGCTCTTCTTCGTCGAGCCCGAGCGGATCACCACCTGGGTTGGCAGTTGGG
The DNA here is from genome assembly GCA_016199265.1 of Chloroflexota bacterium. Classification (GTDB taxonomy): domain Bacteria; phylum Chloroflexota; class UBA11872; order UBA12225; family UBA12225; genus JACQGX01. The sequence goes on from JACQGX010000367.1 coordinate 4,448, forward strand.
CCGAACGCTACAAGCACTCCGCGTGGTAGCCTGAGACAAAGTCCGTGAGCACGCAGCTTTCACCCGGGAGGGAGCATCCCCACGATGAGCGTGATGGCGCCACCGCAGCCCCTGCCGCAGAAACGCAGCAGGCACGCGGTGCCCAGTACGCACACCGGCCGCATCAGCGCACGGCGGCGGTCACTCGCCGCCTGGCGCGCGCCGAAGGCCACCTCGCCGCCGTCCGCCGCATGGTCGAAGAGGGGCGCGATTGCCCCGAGGTCCTGATCCAGCTCGCCGCCGTGCGCGCCGCGCTCGACGCTACCGCTAGAGTCATCCTGGCCGATCATATGGAGACATGCGTCCGCGACGCCGCTCGCAACGGCGATGCCGACCAGGCCTGGGCCGACCTCGAGCGCGCGCTACAGAGCTTTATCCGATGAAAGTGCCCTCTCCCCCTGGGAGAGCGTTAGCCCGACTCACTCCACACGCGCGTTGACCAACCGCGCCGCGTTGACCACGACGCCGACCGAGCCGACATTGTGCACCAGCGCACCGGCAACCGGCCCGAAGCCGCCGAGCGCGGCGACCGCCACCGCCGCCACGTTCCAGACGGCGGCGAACACCAGATTCTGGCGGATCGTGCCCAACGTCTTACGGCTAAGCACGATCGCGGCCGCCGCCTGGTGCAGGTCGTCGGTCATCAGCGCCACGTCGGCCGCGGCCAGCGCCACGTCGGTGCCCACCACACCCATCGCGATCGCGATGTCGGCGGCCGCCAGCGCCGGCGCATCGTTGACGCCGTCTCCTACCATCGCCACGCGATGGCCTTCGGCCTGTAGCCGCCGCACCCACGCCACCTTTTCCTCCGGCAGGAGCTCGGCGTGCACGTGCTCCGGCGCGATTCCCACTGCCGCGGCGATTGCGAGCGCCGGCGCCTCTCGATCGCCGGTCAACAACACGACCTTCCGTATGCCCGCCGCCCGCAGCGCCGCGATCGCGGCGGCTGCTTCGGGCCGTGGCGTGTCGGCGATGCCGATCACCCCCGCCGCCCTCCCGTCGATCGCCACCACCACCGGCGTCTGCCCCGCCTGCGCCAGGTCATCAAGCGCCTGCTGCCCTTCCGGGGGCCATACGATTCCGCGCTCTAACAGCCATTCCGGCCGCCCAATCAGCACCTCAACGGAGGTACGCGGATCGTGCTTGTCCGGCAGGCCGGCCGCTACTCCTGGACACTCGACAAAAGACGGCCCGACATTCGTGCCTCCGGCGTCTTTGAGCGTTGGTCGCCCGATGCCGGGTACGTGCGCCCGTACTCCTTTGCCGGCGATCGCTACGAAACACGCCTCACGCGCGTCGACGACCGGTACCGGCGCCCCGTACGCCTGCGCCGCCTCGACCACCGCCCGCGCCAGGGGATGCTCTGACAGCCGCTCGGCCGCCGCCGCGTACGCCAGCAGCTCCGTTTCGCCGATCATTCCTGTGCCGCCGGTGGCATGACCGGTGGCCCCACTTAACACGACCACGCGCTCGACCCGCGGCCGGCCGAGCGTCAACGTGCCCGTCTTGTCGAGGCAGACGGCGTCGATGTGCCCGGCGGCCTCGAGCCGGGCGCCGCCCTTGATCAGAATGCCCCGCCGCGCGCCCCGCGCGATCCCCGCGATCACCGCGGTCGGCGTCGCCAGCACCAGCGCGCACGGGCACGCCACGACGAGCACCGTCACCGCGGGCATGAGCTCGCGTTGCACGACGAAGACGAGCGCCGCCAGTACGAGCACCGCCGGTGTGAACCACTTCGCCCAGCGGTCGGCCAGCCGCACGATCGGCGCTCGCTCCGCCGTCGCTTCGGCCACCAGCGCCGCGATGCGCCCTAGCGCCGTGGCCTCGCCGGTGCGCATCGTCCGTACCTCGAGCGCCCCAGCCGTCGCCAACGTCCCGGCAAACACCTCGTCGCCGGCGCCTTTCTCGACCGGCAGTGGCTCACCGGTGATCGCGGCCTCCTCGACGGCCGCCTGCCCGCCGAGCACCACGCCGTCGACCGGCATGCGCTCACCCGGGCGTACCACGACGATGTCGCCCACCTGCACCTGCTCGACCGGTACCCATCGCGCCTCCTCCGGCGGGTACCCGCCGGCTTCAGGTGTCACTCGAGGGGGCCGATCGGATCGGCCGTCGGTCGTCGGCGATCGGCTGTCCGCGGATGGCGCACGCTTGACGCACGCCAGCGCCGGCACGAGCCGGCCCAATCCCTCGATCGCATGCTCGGCGCGCGCCGCGGTGACATCTTCGAGCACCTTCCCGAAGAGCATCATGAACGCCACCAGCGCGGCGCCCCAGTATTCGCCGACGAGCAGTGACGCGACGATGGCAAGTGCCACCAGCTCGTCGACGTTGAGCTGCCGGCTGCGCAGTCCGGCCACCGCGCCCCAGGCGATCGGCGCGCCGCCGACGAGCGCTCCGGCGATCCCGATCGTGTTCGCCAGCCAAGGAGAGGCCCCGGCCAGCCAGAGCCCCCACGAGACCAGCGTCAACAGCCCTGTCGCCACCGCAAAGAGAAACTCGCGAGTGGTGAGCGCGGGCCGGTAGTGCGCCCACCACCGCGCGCGCCCTGCTGCGACACCGTGTCCAACCGGCGGCGTCGCCGCCGGCTCACGCAGCGAAACCTCCGGAGTCGCAGCCACGCTATCCCCCACAGGGGGATAGTACCACGGCGCAGCATTCTCCTTCTATCCGCGAGTACACGCCGGATAGAAGGAGAGTACGGTCCGCCTCACGGCGTGTGTGCTGAGGATTCGGGTCGAAGCCGGGCCGCTACTTGAACCCGCGCTCGATCGCGGCGCTGAGCTGATCGTGCATCTGCTGCACGCCGTCTTTGATGCCGAGCATGCCCTCGAACATCTGGTCGATGAGCGGATTGACGATCGGATTCCAGCCGCTCGTGTTGCCGGCGATGTCCAGGAACGGGAGCGGCTGCGTCACCTTGAGCACCTCGCGCAGCAGCGGCCGGTGCGCCGGCCCGAGCTCGGGCTTGTAGTAGATCTGTTCGGCGCTGTCGATCCGCGCGGGGAAGAACTCGGCTCGGGCGATGATGTCCTGCCCGTCTTTCGAGCCGATGAATTTCTGCCACTCCCACACCGCATCCTTGTGCTTGCTCGACTTGGACATGGCGATGCTCGCCATCTGATTCGTGCTGCCGTTCTTACGCGTCCGTGGTGCGACCGGCACCGGGACGAGATCCCACTTGAACGACTTGGCTTTCCGGTTGAGGTCCTTGATCTGCCAGCTTCCCTGCGGCCACATCGCCAGCCGTCCGTTCAAGAACCTGGTCTCGGCGTTCTCCTGCGCCAGCTCCTGCTTCGTCGGCGTCACCAGTTGCTTGGCCGAGAGATTGGCCAGGTACTCCAGCGCCTCGCGTGCCTCCGCGCTGTTGATCGCCGAGCGCTTGCCTTCCTTGTCGAACAGCGATCCGCCGTTGGCGTAGACGAACGGCAGCCAGCCAACCTCCGAGCCTTTATCGACGAAGTAGCCGTGCCGGCTGCCATCGCGCCGCGTCAGCTTCACGGCGTATTCCTGCAGCATCGCCCAGGTCCAGTTCGGCCAGGCCTCCGCCGGCGGCTTCAGCCCTTCGGCCTTCAGGATCTCCTCGTTGTAGGCAATGATCCCGGAAATTGCCTGGCCGAACGGGATTGTCCACTGCTTGCCGCCCCGCTTGGTGTACTCCGTGATGCCCGGCGCCATCGCCTTGAGATCGGCCGCCGTGCCTTTCTCCTTGTTCACGTACGGCGTGATGTCCTCGATCAGCCCCAGACTGACCCACGACGGCAGGTTGGGTCCGTTCATTCGCCAGCTATCCGGCGCGGTATCGCCGGCGATCGCCACCTGGAGCTTCGTCCAATAGTCCGACGCAACCTCCCACTGGACGGTGATGTTGCGGTGCTTCGCCGAGAAGTCGTTGGCAAGCTGCTCGACCAACTCCTTCCACACCGCCGCCCAATCCCAGTACTGGAACGTCACCGGCGCCGCCGACTTCGCCTCTTTCGTGTCCGAGCTGCCGGTCGGGGCGCCGCACGCCGCGATGGCGGCGGCACTACCGGCCCCGGCCGCCAAGCGCGCGGCATCTCCAACCAACACCCGACGCGACGTTGATCTGCTCGTCACTACTGCTGTGTCCACCGTGCCCTCCTTGTTGAACGACGTTGTTGAATGACGTTGCCCCACCATGCCGGCTATTGTACTGGACCTACATCATGGTCGAGGCGATTGCCGCTTAGACAGACGCTGAAGGCATAGTACAGGATGCCCCACGACACCGTCTCGGTAATGCCGAGGACCAGCACCAGCACCCAGCCGTAATACAGGCGCGATGGAAGCCAACGACGCGCCGGTACAGCGTGGCCGATGGTTGGGGTGGTCATCCTTCCTCGGTCGCAGGCTCCAGTCGAACCACCAAGAGCAGCAGCGCCGCCGTGGCGGCGAGCGCCGCGCCGTAGACGAAGGGGCTCCAGGGAGCGACCTCCTGCCACAGCGCGCCGGCGACGATGCTGGCGGGCAGCAGCGCAACGCCGGTGGTGGTGGCGTACGTTCCCATGGCGGTCGCGCGGAGCGCTGGCGGCACCATATCGGCGACGAACGCCCGGGCAACGCCGTCGGTGAGCGCGTAGTAGGCGCCGTACACGACAAAGAGCGCGCCGGCCGCGAGCGCGTTAGGCGCGACGGCAAAGCCGGCGTATACTGCCGCGAACACCGCGTAGCCGGCGGCGAGCAGCGGCCGGCGGCCGATCTTGTCCGAAAGCACGCCGGCCGGGATCGCGAGCGCGGCGTAGACGGCATTGAATGCGAAGTACGCCAGCGGGATGATCGCGGCCGCCATGCCCACGTTCTGCGCCCGCAGAATGAGGAAGGCATCCGAGGAGTTGCCCAGCGCAAACAGCGCCGAGATGGCGGTGAACAGCACGAACGGCCGTCCCAGGTGGTGGAAGCCGAGGCGGGGCGGCGGCGCCTCCTTGGGCGGCGCCGGCCGGTCTCGTACGAGCCACCAGGCCGCGAGCACGGCCAGCAGTCCGGGCACGCTCGCCAGCCAGAATACCGCCCGGGGGTCGTTGGCCGTCAGCGCCAGCGTGCCGGCCGCCAGCAGCGGCCCGACGGCGGCGCCGGCGGTATCCATGCTGCGGTGGAAGCCGAAGGCGCGGCCGCGGATCGCCGGATCGACCGAATCGGCGATCAGCGCGTCGCGCGGAGCGCCCCGAATGCCCTTGCCGAAGCGGTCGGCAAAGCGGATGGCCAGCACCTGCGGCCACGCGACCGTGAGCGCCAGCAGCGGCTTGCTCAAGTTGGAGACGCCGTAGCCCAGCAGCATCAGCGGCTTGCGCTTGCCGGACCGATCGGAGAGCCAGCCGGCGAAGACGCGCAACACGCTGGCCGTGCTTTCGGCAATACCCTCGATCAACCCGATCGCCGCCACCGGCGCGCCCAGCACCAGCGTCAGAAAGAGCGGCAGCACCGGCACGATCATCTCGCTCGAGACGTCGGTGAAAAAGCTGACCACGCCGGCGGCGATGACGTTGCGCGGTAGGCGCCGCCGCGACGGTTCAGCGGCCGGCGGTGCGTAATCGGTACGCTCGGTGGCGGTGGTGGCGGTGTCGGGCATAATCGTCTCTCCGGCTGCGTGCTACGCTGACAGTGGTTCGTCACTGGCCCGCCCAGGCAGGAAAACCCTACTGGACCGGTGTAAGTCTACCGTCGGGCACATCTCCCTGCCGTGGCCGGGTAAGATTTCTGGTGCGGGGTGCCACGGTGGACCGCGCCGGCCGGCGCGGCACTTGCCTGGCGGGTTCCTCGTTCCTACAGCACGCCTCTTACAACCGAATACGTCGCACAGCTTTTACAACCGAATACGTCGCACAAAAAGGAGACCGGTGCAGCCGGGGCGGCTCGTCACTCTCAAAGACGCGGCGGCGCAGTCCGGCTTGAGCTACTCGCATCTCGCCCTCCTCGTACGCACGGGAAAGCTGCAAGCCTGGCGGTTTGGGCGTTTCTGGCTGACCACGCCCGACGCCGTCGCCGCATACCTGAATAATCCTGAAAAGCGGAGCCACGATCCGCTCAAGTACCGGCGTCAGCCGAACTCCAATAGTGATGTATTACACTCAGCGACGCACCTACAGAATGCTCGGAGTCCCCGGAGCGCTCAGAGCCCCCAGAGCACTGGGGCGCCACGCGCCCAGCGGATTCTGCAGGCCCGTAGCGGGCGTGAGCAACGTGTCCAGCGTGTCGCAGAGGCACAACCGGTGGAGGAAAACTATGGCGGAGACGGCGGAAACGGTGGGAGCGACAAAGGCGGCGGTAAAGACGGTAAAGACAGTAAAGACGGAAAGCGCGGAGCCGGTGGCAAGCGAGGCGGCCGGCGCAGCCGGTACAAGCAGGAAGACCGTCCTCGCCGTCGACGACGATTACCGGGTGAGACACCTTCTGGTGATGACGCTTGAAGGGGCATTTGCCGTCCTCACGGCGGACGATGGCGAGTCATGTTTGGCCACCATACGCGAGCATCGCCCAGACCTCGTGCTCCTGGACATCGATATGCCGGTGCTCGATGGATTAAGCGTATGCCGCCTGCTCAAGGCCAATCCGGTGACGCGTGACATTCCGGTCCTTATTGTGAGTGCCAGGTGTAGTGAAGAGGACGTGCGCCGCGCTCGGGAAGCCGGGGCGGATGACTACGTACTCAAGCCGTTCAGCCCAATCGAGCTGCTCAAGCGCGTGCGTCTACGACTGGACGGCCCGGCTTAGCCCGGATCATTCACCAGCAGGCCCTACCCCCTTCGGTGCAGTTTACCCTGAGCGCAGCCGAAGGGCTCAGGGCAGGCTCTTCGACCGGCTCTTTAGCTGCGCTCAGGACGAGCAGGTGAACGTCGAGAGACGGTGCATAGGTCGGATAGCGCGACTCAGTCACCGCTCAGCAGCGAGCCGAGGACCGAAATCAGGGCTATTCCAGTCGCCAAGGCAAAGCCGCCGACGAGCGCCATCGGCACCAGATGCAATAGGTGGTCCGGCAGCCACGCGAGCGCGGGGAAGCTGGCCACCGCGATGACGCCGAGCACGACCCAGGCGATGACCGCCAGCTTCTCAATCACCGCGAACAGTCGAGAGGCTCGCCTCTCGGACTCGGCGGAGCTGTCGTCCGGTGCCTCCCCTGTCTCCGACGTCGCCAAGGTCTCCGACGCCTCCGGGGCCTCCCCTTTGGCATCAGGGGGCGCTTGAGTGCCGTTCAGGGACGCGGCCGCTTGCCAGGCGAGCGAGGCTGCGTCCGCCTCCAGCGCCGTGCCGCAGGCGGCGCAGATGACTGCGTGCGCGGCGTTCGCGTGCCGGCAGTGCCGGCAGGTGCGCACGAGCATCGGGGCCCCGAGCAGGGTGCCGCACGCTGCACAGAAGAGCGCGTGCCGCGGGTTTCCCCTGCCGCAGCGGGTGCAGACACGCTGCGGCAGCGCCGCGCCGCAGCGGGCGCAGAACCTCGTGCCCACGCGGGCCGGGGCGGCGCACACGGGGCAGGCGATACTCGTCATCCGCGCCATAGGTCATTGCCATGCTACCGGTGCCCCTAGGGCTTCTGGCGGCCGCATGGGAGGCACGGGCTATGTCCGCTCCCCGTCCCACGAAAGCCCTGCGCTGTAGGAGCTGGGCCAGAAGACGCACAGAAGACGCAGGAGCAACACCCGCTCGTCGGCGCCACATCAGGCCGCGAGTGCCCTGGTGCAGCGAATGCCGATCTCGACCGCAGCACCGCGCCGCGCGTCGTCGCGCGGTTACCCGACGAAGCCAACACTCCGTAGGTACGCGACCGAGCGCGCCACCCGCGCCTGACGCTCCTCCAGCGTCAGCTCCGGCTCTCCCTTGATCCCCTCGAGCTCGATGCTCATCTGCCCCTGAAAACCGGAGCTCTCGAGGATGCTTCCCACGCGGGTGAAATCCACCCCACCCGCCTCGCCGAGCGCGGGAAAGTGCCAATCGTGGTAACCGCGACGACAATCCTTCAAGTGCAGGTGCACGACGTACTCGGCTACGCGCTCGAGCTCGGCCTCGCCGTCTTGCATCCCCTCGTTGTGGTAGTAGATGTTGGCGGTGTCGAAGTTGATGCGGATGCGAGGATGGTTCAGGTCGCGCATCGCGCGCCGGATGGCCTCGGCGTTCTGGGCGATGCCGGGGTGTGTCTCCAGGGCGAACGTGATCCCCCGTTCGCCGGCATAGTCGGCCAACTGCAATAGCCGATCGTAGAGGGCGTTGCGCTGCTCCTCCGGCACATTGTCGGCGCTCCCCGTCATCACCCTCGTGCCCAACTGCTGCGCCAGGTTGATGCGCGCCTTGCTGGTCTCGAACCCCTCCGCCGTCATGATCCGCTGCAGCCCGTTCGCCGTTGTCGGCCGCACGCCGCGCTCTGCCAGCTTGGCCTTGAGCCCGGCGACGGCCGCGGCGCTCATCTTCTCACTGGCGACGACCGACTCGGGGATTTCGAGCAACCCCCCGTGCGGCTTGAGCGCCACTTCGAGCGCCGTGACGCCGATGGTGGGGACGTGCTCGATCGCCGCCGCCACGCCGAAGTGTCCGTAACAGTTGGTGAAGATCTCCAGGCGTTCGATCGGAAACAGCGCTGCCATTTCCCCTCCTCCTTCCTCGTTCGGTCTCGCTATCCACAGAGCCTGTACAAAAAGCAACGGGCCCTCCCGCGGGAGGGCCCGTTGTTGCGCTAGCCAGTAACAGCCAGCCGCGTTTCTCGCACTACGGCGGTTTTAACGGAGGTGAACCCCCGAACGTGATTTACCCAAGATTAAAACAGCCGAATGGGCACGGTGGATAGTACTGCCAGCGCAGCGTATACCCATTCAACATCACCTCCTTTCCACCTGACATTAGGATAGCGGGTGCGGCCGCCCGCGTCAAGTAAAAAGGGCTCCTGGTGCCGAAAGTTCACTGCCTGGCCCCGTTATCTTGTGGGACAGACGATTCTGTCGAGGGATAGCGCCCGATGTCGCGGGCGCGGTATTTGGCGAGAGCTCGCTCGAAGGCGTCTTGGAGGTCGATCCCTTGCGAGTTGGCGAGGCAGATCATCGTGTAGAGCAGGTCGGCCATCTCCAGGCCGAGGTCCTGCTCGGCCTCGCCCGCCTTCTTGGGCTTTTCGCCGTACAGGTGGTTGACCAGCCGGGCCAGCTCGCCCAGCTCCTCGGTCAGGCGCGCGAGCTGCGCCAGGGGGTGCCAGTACGTCCAACCCTGCTCGCGCATCCAGTCGTCGACCAGTCGCTGGGCATCGTGGATGGTCAAGTGTGCCTCAGAACTCGCGGTGTTGCATTCCTGCCGCGCGTCGGTCGTGCCTGTGCCAGTCATGCCTCTGCCGCATTTCGCTCCGGTTCCAAGCCTAGCTCAGCCCAGACCTGCTCGGCAGGTACGGCGTCGTCATCGCCGCGTCGGCGAGAGCGGTCGATCAGTTGCCAAAAGCGCTCACTGTGTGAAAGCGCCTCTACTTCCCTGTCTGGCCAGTCTTCCGGCACCGGTACCAGCAGCACGGCGGTGCCGCCGCGCTCGTCTTCGACGAGAACTGGTTCACCGCCCCCGTGCAGGACATCCTCTGCCGCCTCAGCCAGAGTATGCCGCTGTGCTTCACCCCAGGTCATGGTCTTCATAGGTCCACAATGTACAGCGTACCTCACGCGCTGGGCTGTGTCAGGCATGGCAGACTTTGCCACCGCTGCCGCTGCACCGCGGTTCGCGCGGTGGCGGCGACGAGAGCCTGTCTCACCTGCGCCGGTGCCGTGCCGCCGGGCACGTTGCGGGCCGCGACCGACCGCTCGACGGGGGCGGCGGCGAGGGCTTCGGGGCCAAGGGCGGGGTGGAACTGGCGGAGCTCGTCGACGGTGAGGGCGTCGAGGGGGCGGTTGGTGGCGGCGCAGTGCTGGACGAGGCGCTTGACGGCATCGTAGGCGGTGCGGAAGGGGACGCCGGCGCGCACGAGAGAGTCGGCGAGGTCGGTCGCCGTCGAGTAGCCGGCGGCGGCCCGCTCGGCGGCGCGATCGGCGCGCAGCTCGAGCGATTCGACGGCGACGGTGAGGGCGTGCAGCGCGCCGCGCACCGTCTTGGCCGCATCAAAGAGCGCCTCCTTGTCTTCCTGGAGGTCGCGCCCGTAGGTCATGGGGAGCCCTTTGAGCACGGTGAGGAGCGACTGCAGGTGGCCGAACACGCGGCCCGCTTTGCCCCGCGTCAGCTCGGCGGCGTCGGGGTTGCGCTTCTGGGGCATGATGCTGCTGCCCTCCGCCCAGCGCGGCGAAAGCGCGATCAGGCCGAATTCGTCGCTTGCCCAGACGACGAGGTCCTCGGAAAGGCGAGACAGGTGCGCCATGAGCAGCGCGGCCGCGGCCAGGAGCTCGACCGCGAAGTCGCGGTCGGAGACGGCGTCCATGCTGTTGGCGCTCACTCTCGAGAAACCGAGTTCGGCGGCGGTGCGATCACGCTGGATGGCGAAGGTCGTGCCGGCGAGGGCGGCCGAGCCGAGCGGCAGCACGTCGGCGGCCACGTAGGCGCGCTCGAGCCGCTCGAGGTCGCGCGCGAGCATCTCGTAGTAGGCCATCAGGTGATGCGCGAAGAGGACCGGCTGTGCCGGCTGGAGGTGGGTGTAGCCGGGGAAGACGGCGTCGGGCCAGCGATTGGCGCGGTCGAGCAGCGCGGCCTGCAGGTCGAGCACGGCGCCTGCCAACTCGACGCAGGCGTTCTTGCACCACAGCCGCACGTCGGTCGCGACCTGGTCGTTGCGGCTGCGCGCGGTGTGCAGCCGCCGCCCCATATCTTCGCCCCGGCCGGGAAAGCGCTCTTCGAGCAGTTGGCGTAGGCGAAGCTCGACATGGCTGTGGATGTCCTCGCCCAGCGGGACGAGCCGGTGAAGCTGTGCGTCGATCTCGGCGCAGACGGCGAGGAGTCCGTCTTCGATCGCCTTGGCATCGGCGGGCGGCATGATCTCCGGCACGGCGCGCGCCAGCATCCGTACGTGCCCGATGCTCCCGGCGACGTCGTGCCGGTAGAGCCGCCAGTCGAAGCGGATGCTGGCGGTGTAGTCGAACACCGCCGGATCGACGCGCGCGCCGGTCACAGTGCCGAGCGACCCCAGGCCGGCCAGATCAGGCATCGTGGCCAAATCGATCGCGCTGGGTCCGCGAAAAGGGAGTGTGATCATGGGTGGTCAAGTGGTCAAGTGGTCAAGTGGTGAAAGCCACACGCCTGAGTGCGCAAGACACGTTCCGTAGTGCTCCTTCCGGTGCACGCCTGCCTTGCGGACTTTTGGGTGTCGTAGGGGCCGACCTGCGTGCCGGCCCAGGGACCGCGGGCGCACACCCAGGTGTGCCCGTACGAACGCCCTTCCGCGTGCGCCCGTTCCTCCTCAGGGCGCTTGAGCGTCCTTCGCAGACTCAGCCGTGTGGCTTCAGCCCACGGCGTTGGGGCCTGACGCACGATGTACCCCGTTTACCGGCTGCAGGACCTATCCTCTACTGACTCACTGCCCGGCCGAAGACGTCGAGGAACTGGTCGCAGTCGGCCTCGGTGACGATCAGCGGCGGCGCGAGGCGGATGGCGGTGTTGGAGGTCTTGTTGACGAGCACGCCCATCTCGCGGCAGCGGTTGAGCACGTCGGTCGCCTTCTCCTGGTCGAACTCGATGCCGATCCACAGCCCCGCGCTGCGGATCTCGGAAATGCCGCTGTCGCTTTCGGACTGGAGCTCGCGCAGGCCGGCGACGAGCCGCTCGCCCTTGCGCTTGGCGTTGCCGGCCAGGTCGCGGTCGAGCACCTCTTGAAGCACCGCCCGGCCGGCGGCGCACACCAGCGGGTTGCCGGCGAACGTCGAGCCGTGATCGCCCGGCTCAAACACCGCCGCGTGCTTCTTGGCCAGACAGGCGCCGATCGGCAGCCCGCCGGCGAGACCCTTGGCCAGGGTCATGACGTCGGGCTCGACGCCGTATTGCTCGTACGCCCACAGCGTGCCGGTGCGACCCATGCTGCTCTGCACTTCGTCGAGCATGAACAGGAGCTTCTTTTCGTCGCACAGCGCCCGCGCGCCCTGGAGGTACTCCTTGCTCGCCGGGTGGACGCCGCTTTCGCCCTGCACCGGCTCGAGCAGGATCGCCACGGTGTTGTCGGTCACGGCGTCGCGCAGCTCGTCGAGATCGTTGTAGGTGACGTGCGTGAAGCCGGCCGGCATCGGATCGAACGCTTCCTGGTAGTGCCGGTTGCCGGTGGCGGCGAGCGTGGCCAGCGTGCGGCCGTGGAACGAGTTGTGGGTGGTGATAATCTCGTAGGCACCGTCCCGATGCAGCTTGCCCCACTTGCGGGCGAGCTTGATAGCGCACTCGTTCGATTCGGCGCCGCTGTTGGTGAAGAAAACCTGGTCGAGCGCCGAGTGGTCGACGAGCAGCTTGGCCAGCTCGATCTGCGGCGCGGTGTAGTAAATGTTGGTCGTGTGGATCAGCGTCTCCACCTGTTCCTGGACGGCTTTGACCAGGATAGGCGGACAATGCCCGAGGATGTTGACCGCGATCCCGGCGAGGAAGTCGAGATACTCCTTGCCTTGGTCGTCCCAGACGCGCACGCCCTCGCCCCGGACAAGGGTAATCGGCTGACGCGCAAACGTACGCATGTAGAGCTTGTGCTCGAGCGTCTTGACGTCCTGCCCGCCGACAGTGGCGGTCCCGGTGGTTGTTGTAGCCGTTGTAGCCATTGAGGCGATTCCTTTCAGTGCGTGCTAAGAACATCCGCCGCCCTCACCCTGGCCCTCTCCCAAAGGGAGAGGGGACGACGGGGCGCCGCTTTACCCCTTTACTCCCTTGCCCTCGCGCCCTGGCGCCCACTCGCCCTGGCGCCCACTCGCCCTCGCGCTTGTCACCCCGTGAACAGGGTGCCGTGAGTGCGGCCGTGGAGGACGTGCTCGACGATGGCGTGTGGATGGCCACCGTCGACGATGGCGACGGTCGAGGTACGGGGAACGCGGTCGAGCGCGCTCAGGCAGGCATCGACCTTGGGGATCATACCGCCCGAGATCGTGCCGTCACGCTTCAGCGCCTCGACGGCGGCTCGGTCCAGGGCGGGCAGCACGCTGCCCGCCCTGTCTTTCACCCCCGGGACGTCGGTGAGGAAGATCAGGCTCGTAGCGCCGGCGGCGCCGGCAATGTCGCCGGCCACCGTGTCGGCATTGATGTTGAGCGGCCCATCGGGGCCGAGTGCGATCGGCGCGATCACCGGCACGTAGCCGGCGGCGGCGAGCGCTTCGAGGGGACGAGGATCGACGCCGGCGACTTCGCCGACGAAGCCGATATCCGGATTGGCCTGGCGCCGGGCACGGATGAACCCGCCGTCGACGCCGCAGATCCCCACCGCCGGCGTATCGCCCTGCTGGAGCACGGCGACGAGCTCCTTGTTCACTTTACCGGCCAGGGCCATGATGGCGATCTCGAGCGTCTCGGCGTCGGTTTGCCGCAGACCGTTGACGAAGACCGGTTCTTTGCCGACGCGCTTGAGCCACTCGCTGATCACCGGCCCGCCGCCGTGGACCAGGATGAGCTGGAAGCCGGCGCGGCGCACGGCGCGCAGGTCTTCGAGAACGGCGTCGCGATGCGGGAGCGCGGCGCCGCCCAGCTTGATGACGACCGGACGAACGGCATCTTGGATGTTTGACTGTGGGTTCACGTTGTGTATTCGCTGTTGAGCCGCACGTATTCGGGCGTGAGGTCGCACCCCCAGGCGGTGGCGGCGCCGTCTCCCAGGTGGAGGTGCATGTGGATGTTGACCTCCTTGCCCTTCATCTCGGCCGACGCGGCCGATTCATCGTAATCGACGGCGAGGCCGTTGCGCACGAGCACGACGTTGCCGATGGCGATGTCGAACTTCAACGGATCGAGCTCGGCGCCCGCGTACCCGGCGGCGCAGGCGATGCGCCCCCAATTGGGGTCGGCACCTAGGACGGCGGCCTTGGTCAAGTTCGAGCCGGCAATCGAGCGTGCCGCCTTGCGGGCGTCCTCGACGCTGGCGGCGCCCTCGACCCGGATTTCCATGAATCTGCTCGCACCCTCCCCGTCGCGGGCCATCGCCTGGGCGAGCCGCAGGCAGACGCTGCGCAGCGCCGCCTCGAAGGCGGTGCACTCGGGCTGCGAGCCGTCGAGGGGCGTGTATCCAGCCGGCCAGGCGGCGGCGTTGGCCAGGAGCAGCGTGGTGTCGTTGGTCGACATGTCACCGTCGACGATTACCATGTTGAAGCTATCTTCGACGGCGTCCAACAGCGCGTGTTGGAGGTAGGCGGGCTCGACGGCGGCGTCGGTGCCGATGAACGCGAGCATCGTGGCCATGTGCGGCGCGATCATCGCCGCGCCCTTCGCCATCCCGGCGACGGTCACCTGGGCGCCACCGGCCGAAAAGCGCGCGGCCGCGGTCTTGGGCACCGTATCGGTCGTCATCATCGCCTCGACCGCGCGCCCACCGCCGTCGTTCGACGGGCGTAGGCCGCGGATGCCGGCCGCGAGCTTGCCCATGTCGAGCTGCATGCCGATGACGCCGGTCGAAGCGACGAAGACCTCTTCGGGCCGGATACCGGGCGCCGCACCGGGGCCTGCGGCCAGAAGCGCTTGCATGCGCCGGGCGTTGGCCAGCCCCTGCTCGCCGGTGGCGGCGTTGGCGTTGCCGCTGTTGAAGACGATGGCGCGGGCGTGACTGCCGGGGCCGGCGTCGCGGGCAAGCACCTCCTGGCACACGAGCACCGGCGCCGCTTTTACTTTGTTCGTGGTGAACGTCCCGGCCGCGGTGGCGGGATGCGCTGACAGCACGGCGCCGACGTCTCGGCGGCCACTCGTCTTCAATCCACAGGTGCCGCCGTCGGCCAGAAAGCCTCGCGCGGCGGTGACGTCCGCAGAGAAGGTCTCGATATCGTAGGTGGGAGACATAGGATGAGTCACTATAGCGCACGGTGCGCCATCGGTTCGCTACACAAACAGCGGCGCGAGCACCAACGTCACTGTACTGAGCAACTTGATGAGCACGTGCAGCGATGGGCCGGCGGTGTCCTTGAAGGGGTCACCGACGGTGTCGCCGACGACCGCAGCCGCGTGCTCGGGCGTGCCTTTGCCGAGGACATCGCCGGTCTTTATGTCGCGTAACTGGCCCGACTCGATGAACTTCTTGGCGTTGTCCCAGGCACCTCCGCCGTTATTAAACACCGTGGCGAGCAGGATACCCGTCATCGTGCCGACCATCAGGAAGGCGGCTGCGGCTTCCCAGCGCAGGATCAGGCCGACGAGGATCGGGGCCGCCACCGCCAGCACGCCGGGAAGCACCATCTCGCGCAGTGCGGCACGGGTGGAGATGTCGACGCACTGGCGGTAGTTCGGGCGCGACGTGCCGGCCATGATCCCCGGATCGGCCTTGAACTGGCGGCGCACCTCGTCGATCATGTCGCCGGCCGCCTTGCCCACCGCGCGGATGGCGAACCCACTAAAGAGGAAGACGAGCATGGCGCCGAGGAAGCCGCCGACGAAGACCTCGACCTTGGCGATATTGACGCCTTCGACGGCGCGACCGCCGAGGATGATGCCGACCTCGTCGAGGAACGCCGAGAAGAGGAGGAACGCCGCGAGCGCCGCCGAGCCGATGGCGTAGCCCTTGGTGAGCGCCTTGGTCGTGTTGCCCACCGAGTCGAGCGCGTCGGTGATGTGGCGTACATCTTCGGGCTGGTCGCTCATCTCGACGATGCCGCCGGCATTGTCGGTGATCGGCCCGAAGGTGTCCATCGCCAGGATGTAGCCGGCGCTCATCAGCATGCCCATCGTGGCGATGGCGGTGCCGTAAATGCCGGCGGCGCCGCTGCCGACGGGCACGCCGAGTGCGGGTCCGGCCTGCGCGCCCAGGTAGAACGAGGCGAGCAGCGCGAGGGCGATCGTGATGGCGGGCAACGCGGTGTTCTCGAGGCCGATGGCGAAGCCGGCGATGATGTTGGTCGCCGGGCCGGTGCGCGACGCGTTGGCGATCTCCTGGACCGGGCGCCACGTGCCCGAGGTGTAATACTGCGTGATGTAGACGAAGGCGACGCTGGTCAGAATGCCGACGACCCCACACCAAAAGAACCAGAGGTTGCCGAGCATGAACTGGGTGGCGACGAACATGCCGATGGCGCTGAGGATCGCGGTTACCCAGTAGCCGGCGTCGAGCGCGCGCTGCGCGTTGCTGACTCCTCCCGGCCGGACGGCGAAGACGCCGGCAATCGAGGCGATCAGGCCGAAGGCCCGCACCACCAGCGGGAAAAAGATCCACACCGCCGCTTCGGCGATGGTAGCGCCGCGGGCAAGGGTCGCGGTGAAGAGCGCGACGCCGAGGATCATCGCGCCGATATTCTCGGCCGCCGTCGACTCGAACAGATCGGCGCCGCGGCCGGCACAGTCGCCGACGTTGTCGCCCACGAGGTCGGCGATGACGGCGGGGTTGCGCGGGTCGTCTTCGGGGATACCGGCTTCGACCTTGCCGACAAGGTCGGCGCCGACGTCGGCTGCCTTGGTGTAGATGCCACCGCCGAGCTGCGCGAACAACGCGACGAAGCTGGCGCCGAAGCCGAACCCGACGATGAGCGAGGGTGCGATGGGTGTGCCGTTGACGTCGACTCGATCGATTCCGCCGAAGAGCTCGAACAGCCCCCACACGCCGAGGAGCGAGAGTGCCACGACGAGCAGACCGGAGACGGCGCCGCCGCGCAGCGCGATCGTGAGCGCATCGCCAAGCGATAGTCGCGCGGCGGCGGCCGCGGTGCGGAGGTTGGATCTGACGGCGACGATCATGCCGATAAAGCCGGCGAGACCAGAGGCGATGGCGCCGAAGATAAACGCGACCGCGGTGTGCCAGGCGAGACTAAGCCCCTCCTCGCCGCCGCGCATAAACCCCAGCAGACCGGCGATGACGATGGCGGCAACGATCGCCAGGACGTAGATCGTGCGGTACTGCCGGTTGAGGAAGGCCATGGCACCTTCGTAGATAGTGCCGGCGACATCTTGCATCGCCACTGAGCCGACGTCGCGCCGCAGGACGTCCCAAGCGAAGTACGCGGCGACGAGCACCGCCAGCACGCCGGAGAGTGGCACGATCCAGATGAATTCCACGAACGACTCCTACTCTGTCCCGAACTGTTCTGCCCCGCTCCCTCCGCTCGCTGATGTCTCCCTCACAGGGCGCTTCCGGGGCGCTCACGTGCACGCAGAACGAGCAGCAGCTAGCTATGGTAGCAGGAGCGTGGATTCTAGAGGAGGAGAGACTCCAAGGCGCGGAGTAGGGCCGACACTTCTGGTTCAGAGCCGATCGTGATGCGCAGGCAGTTGCCGATCAGAGGCCTATCGAAGTAGCGGACGAGGATACGGTGCCGCTTCAGCGCCTCGTAGAGCGCCTTCACCGGGTATCTGCCGGTGTCGACCAGGAGGAAGTTGGTCGCGGACGGCCAGACGCGGAAGCCGAAGCGCGTATGCAGAATTTCGGCCAGACGGTCGCGCCGGGCCGCGGTCTCGCGGTTGTGGGCCATCGCGGCGTCGTAGGCGTCGAGCGCCGCGATGCCGGCGACCTGCGTCAGGCGGTCGACGTTGTAGCTGTCCTTGATCTTATTGAGCGCCTCGATCACGCGGGGCGAGCCGAAAGCGTAGCCGAGGCGTACGCCGGCCAGCCCAAACGCCTTGGACATCGTGCGCAGGACGAGCACGTTCTCATGGCGGTTCACCAGCGGCAGCGCCGTCTCGCCGCCGAAGTCGACGTACGCCTCGTCGACGAGCAGGAGGCCCTCGACGGCGCGGGCGAGCGCGTCGAGGGCGTCGAGCGAGTAGGGTGTGCCCGTGGGCGCGTTGGGGTTGGCGACGAGCGTCAGCGCTGCGCCAACAGCTCCCAATTCGTCGACGGGCAACTCCCAGCGGGGACCGAGCTCGACGGGAACCGGGAAAGCGTTCTGAATGCGGGCGAGCGTGTCGTAGAGCGAGTAGCTCGGCGTGGGGAAGGCGATGCGATCGCCTTCGCCGGCAGTGGCGCGCACGGCGAGCGTGAGCAGCTCGTCGGAGCCGTTGCCGCAGATGATCTGGGCGGCCGGGAGGCCGTAGCGTGCGGCGAGCTTCTCGCGCAGCGCGACGCAGAGGGGATCAGGGTAGAGGCGCAGCAGGTCGGTCGCCGCTTCGGCGACGGCGACGGCAATCTGCGGCGCCATAAAGGGGTTTTCGTTAGTATTAAGCTTGATCCAGCCCGGCTCCTGTGGCTGCTCGCCGGGAACATAGGGTTCCAGGGAATCGACGTTGGGACGGATGAGGGACACGTAGGCGTTCCTTGACTCGCCTATACTCTACCTAAAGACGACCTAGAGACGACGATGGCCTTTACCGTCTCCGATTTCCACGATCTCTTGCGCCTGCTCGAGGAGCATCCCGAATGGCGGGCCGAATTGCGCCGCCACGTTCTTCCCGACCAACTGCTCGAGCTGCCGGCGCTGGTGCGCCAACTGGTCGAGGCGCAGGCGCGCACGGATGCGCGGATCGAGCAGTTGGTCGAGGCGCAGGCGCGCACGGATGCGCGGATCGAGCAGTTGGTCGAGCAGATGGTCGCTCTCACCGCGCGGGTCGACCAACTGACTGCGCGGGTCGATCAGTTGACCGAGCAGGTGCAGGCGCTCACGGGCGAAGTACGCCTGCTCAGGAAAGATGTAGACGAGCTAAGGATTGATGTCGGCCAACTCAAAGGAAGCGATCTCGAGCAGCGCTACCGCACTCGGGCGCCGGCGTACTTCAGCCGGATCGCGAGGCGGCTGCGGGTTGTCGAACACACAAGGCTTGCCGATGTGCTCGACGATGCTGTTGCCGAAGGCCGCCTTACCGAGGCCGAACGGGATGCCGTACTCGAAACCGATCTCGTGCTCAGGGGACAGCGTAGAGAGGATCAAGCCGAGGTGTACTTACTCGTCGAGGTCTCGGCCGGCATCCGTCCGTACGACGTCGAACGTGCCTCCGACCGCGCCGCCTCACTCGCGAAGGTAGGCCGTCCGGTCGTGCCGGTGGTAGCGGGAGAGTCGAGCAACCGTGATGCCGATGAGTTGGCCCGACAGCGCGGCGTATGGCGTGTGCTTGACGGGCGAACCGGCTGATCCAGCCGCGCTCGTCCGGCGATCACCAGGGTCGAGTTCACCTAGCAGCCGGCCACCCGGAGCGCGCGTCTGCACCGTCACGGTGGCCGGCGGCAGTTGCGCTACGGTGTGGCTACACGACTATGCGGTTGCCGCTGCTGCTTCGGCCTGGCTCGCCGCCACTGCCTGGCTGAGCAGTTGGAACGTATCGTCCTGGACCCAACCCTCGACGATCTTGCCATTGGCGATGCGGTAGATGCTCAAGCCGCTGATGGCTAGCCGCTTGCCAGTGGGTGGAGCGCCACCCAACTCGTCCTGGTGCGTGCCGTACACCGTCCACCGGCTGGCGATGAGGTCCCGCTCTGCGACCATCTCATGATCGACCAGGCTGAAGTCGGGGAAGGCGGCGTGGACGGCGTCGAGCATGCCCAAGAAGCTCTCGCGGTCGTGGGTTGGCTGCGGCGTGTACGGGCTGTTGAACACGACGTCGGCGGCCACCAACTCTTCGGCGGCTGCGCGATCCACCTTGTTGACCACCTGCTCGAAATAGCGCCGTACGATGGCTTTGTTTTCTTCGACGGACATGTGACGTATCTCCCTACGTGCGTTGCACTTGTTGCTTGGGCCGACCGCCGGCGCGCGCATCGACGTTCGGCTCCACTCATTTAGACAACCGCTCGCGGGGAAGTGTGACCGGCTGTGCGCCGCGACTCGCCCCGACAGGCGACGGCATCCCGGCGAAATGCTCACTTGCGGAGGTGTTGACCCTCTGCGGCGCAGCCAAACCGACATTCGGAGGTGTATGCTCGGCTGTCACTTGCGAAGCCTGGCAGCGCGTAATGACTACGAAGAAGGGACTACGAGCGTGGTTGCAGTCACAAACGAGGCAGACACCTATGTCGGCCGGGCTAAGATGGGCGATTCGGCCGCAGTGGAAGCGCTCGTTCGGGCCATCCAGGACCGCATCTATGGCTTGGCAATGCGCATGCTCGCCGATCCCGCGGACGCGCAGGACGCGACGCAGGAAATCCTCATGAAGGTCGTCGCCAACCTGGCGAGCTACCGCGGCGAGAGCGCGTTCGCGACTTGGGTGTACCGCGTGGCCGCGAACCACCTGCTTAGTGCACGCAAGCATCGTGCGGAAGAGCGTGCCGAACAGATGGGACTGACTTTCGACACTCTGGAGCAGATGCTGCAGCAAGGCCTGGCCTTTTCGGCGGTTTCGGCGGCACCGCAACCCCCTCCGGCCGAAGAGCGCGTGCTGGAGGAGGAGGTCAAGATCGGCTGCACGCAGTCGATGCTGCTCTTCCTGGACCGGGAGCACCGGTTGGCATTCATCCTAGGTGAGGTCCTCGACCTCACCGGCGAAGAAGGCGCCGCCATTCTTGGTGTTACCCCACCGGCGTTCCGAAAGCGACTCTCGCGCGCCCGTGCACGGCTCTGCGCCTTCATGTCGCGGCAGTGTGGGTTGGTAAACCACGAAAGACCGTGCCGCTGTGCGGTTCAGATTCCGTTCGCCGTCCATGCCGGCATCGTCGATCCGGCCCGTCCGCGGTTCGCGACGCATCCGGTCCGCATGCGACACGGCGCTGGGCCCGCTGGGCCCGACGAAGCGCGGCCGCCCGAGCGGTCCGATCAAGCGATCGCGCGGATGCGCGAGTTGGAGACGCTGGAGAAGATCACCGCCGTCTTCCGGTCGCATCCCGACTACGCTGCGCCCGATGTTTTCGCCGGCGCCATAAAGGGCCTCGTGGACTCCGGCAAGTTCGGCGTGCTGAGCGAGTGAATCGGTCGCCGGCTGCTGGCCGCGAAGTACCAGGGCTGGCGCGCGGGCCGGCCGCTCAGCAACTGGGCACGCACCGCGCTGCCGGTCGAGATCCGGTTCGGTCCCTAATGCACGGATGCGGTGGCCTGTGGACTACGGTACGGGCTGGCTAGTGGCAATCCCGATTGAGTGCAGGGCGGCGGCTATCTCATCGGCCTGTGGTACTCCATCGAGGAGTACCCCCTCGGATACGCCGAGGAACTCAACGCCCACAACGGTCCCGTCCGCTGCGTAATCGATCATACGAGCGTCATCCAGTTCCCGCGTTTCCGCTACTGGTGTCTCAGTGTCGTCGGTGAGGTAGACGTAGACTGCGTCCGCCTCGGGATCATGTTCGACACGCATCCGACGCCGGCGCTCCCCGCCGCGAATAGCAGACCAACCTGAGTATCGTTGACGGCAAGGCGCTGCTTGGCGAACAGCACCAGTTGCGTCGTGATGGTTGTGCCTATCAGATTGACCAGCGCCACCATTATCGAGATGTTGCGCAGTACGGGATGGCCGAGCACATAGCGGAGCCCTTCGACTACGCTCAGGGCGAGCGGTCGAACATCTGGAACAATTGGGTACACCCGCGCGTGGGAGATGATATTCCACCGTAAGCGGCAGGCCAAGGGCGCGACCGACGGTGGTCGGCCTCAAGCTCGATAGCGAATCACGTGGCGATAGGAGCACGTTGATGACGCAGCATATCAGCGTGTGCATGACGAATGGGCCGGCCGCGCCGGCGAGGCAACCGGTATTGCACTTCCATCAACTGTTATGCTGACTTCAAAGCGTCGATGGAGACGAGTAACAGAGCTCGCTAGAGCGCAGCGAGCTGCCGGCGGTGTGATAGCGGCCTCTAGCTCCTGTGAAGACCCTCCGGAGCGCGGGGAAGAACGGATGCCTCAGGTGATCTGGCTGGACGCCGGCTCACGTGCCGATCCCTGGGGGCTAGGAGCATCTCACTAAGCCGCGTTAGTGTCACGCCGCCGGTAGGTGCGCAGGTCCCCACACTGCACGCCGGCATCGTCGAAAACGCGCTGAAGCGGCTGCCCGCCCATATGTGTAAGATGGCATACTCACCGCCGTGGACACGCTCCATTGGGACCACGGAAACCTGGAGCATCTGGACGCCCGCAACGCGGCGCGGCGCGCGGCCGGGGAGCGGGAGATTACGCGCGAGGAGATCGATGCCCTGTACGACTTCGCCGACTACACCACGCGGGACGTGGAGTACCTGACCCGCGACGGGTGGGAAATTCAGACCCGGCTGATCGGCCGGACGCCCGGGGAGCGGTTCCTCACGGTCGCCTGCGACATCCTCGACGACGGCCGGTTCCGCCCGGTGACGGTCTGGGTGAGTAGCGAGTCCGAGCAGCGGCGCTATTGGCAGTGGAAGCGCAATGAGAAAGGTGACGACGATGACGACGAGTAACCGCGCAGCCGCCCCCGAGGTCCAGCACGTGAGCGTGCCGCCTGCACCGCCGAATGCCTGGCCGCCGCGCACCGAGGAGCCCCGTCCCTACCACGACGGCGATCCGACGATGCGGATGCGCCGGGCCGACCCGGCCCTCAAGACGCCAGCCGCTCGCCGGACGGCCATCTCCCTTGGCCGCCAGTTGCACGCCCTGCGGCAGGAGCGCGGACTGACCCAGGAGCAGGCAGCTCGCCTGGTGGGCTGGGATCAGCCGCAATGGGCCCGCCTCGAGGCGGGGCGTGTCTACCCAACTCTCGCCACGCTCGATCTGCTGGCGTCACGGCTCGGCGTCCGGATCGTCCTGACGCCCCACGCCACCGGGCTTGCCATCGCGCTGGAAGCGCTCAGCGCGGCCGCGTGAACCGCACGCGGCCGCGCCACCGTTACCCGCCCCACTGCAGTATCGTCACGCCTTTGGGCAGTGGCTGCACGCTTACGAAGTCATCGAGGCGCCGGCCGCCGATCGACGAGTACGACCAATGGGCCGAGCGCATCACCAAGCGAGAGGGAGATGGCTACGCCCGCGGCGGCCACACGCCCTGGATCGCCTACGGCACCGCGAACACGATCGTCACGTGGGGCCAGGCCTTCGGCGGCGAACTGGTGGACGTCAAGAACGGCAAGGTGACGGCCAAGCCGGCAGGATCACGGCCAAACAGGCCCTGGACTCGGCGACGCAGCGCGCCCAGCAGGAATGGGAACTGTTCAACAAGCAGTACGGCACGAAGTAGCCGGGCCCGTCGGCGGCCCGTTGGCGGCGAGAGTCAGCAGAGGCCGGGCACGATGAGCACGGTGCTGATCACCGGTGGCGCCGACCACCCCTGCGACTTCACGTACGTGCGGGACCTGGCGCGCGGGCTACTCCTGGCGCATAGCAGGCGGCCGCTGCACGACCGGCTGCTTAACGTCACGGGCGGCGCGCTGCGCACACGGGGCGAACTGGCCGCCATTGTGCGACAGCTCGTGCCCGGTGCCCGAGTCGAAATCGGACCGGGGCTGTCCCCAAACGGCCATCTGCGAGGGCCGTGCGACCTGCGCCGCGCCCGCCAACAACTGGGCTACGAACCCGTCTTCACGCTCGAGACCGGCCTCGCCGACTGGGCCAGCGCCCTACGCGACAGCGGATCAGAGCACACACGCGATTGAGCCGGCGGCGCGCGGCGCAGCCGTGGACCTCTAGGCCTGCATTGGACCACGGAAGGAACGTTCCACGTAACCGGGCGTAGCCGCCACGCCAGCGTCGCGGTGAGGTACGCTGCCGCCGGCGGGGCGTGGAGCGCGGCGGGGTGTTGACGCCGGCGAGGCAACCGGTATTGCTCTTCCATCAACTGGTATGCTGACAACAAAGCGTCGATGGAGACGAGTAACAGGGCCCGCTAGAGCGCAGCGAGCCGCCGGTGGTGTGATGGCGGCCTTTAGCCCCTGTGAAGACCCTCCGGAGCGCGGGGAAGAACAGATGCCTCGGGTGTCCTACCCAGGTGCTGGCGCACGTATTGGCGCCTGGTGACCGGGAGCATCTCACTAAGCTCCGACGGCTTGCCCCCGTGATCGGGCCGTGAGGCTGCTGCCTGCCTCCGAGGCAGCAGCGAAGTGTGGTGGCACCACGAGCACAGAGCACGCGCGCCCCCTCGTCCGCACGACGAGCGGGGCGCGCGCCGGGTTTGGAGGTGTCACATGGAACGAATCTGGACCACAGACCTGAGCAGCCATGACGGCGAGCGCGTTCGCCTGGCCGGCTGGCTGCACCAC
>JACQGX010000356.1 GCA_016199265.1 Chloroflexota bacterium
AGGGGCTCCGGAACAATTGCCTGCACCCCGGCGTGTCAGCCGAGATTGCGCAGCGCAAGAGCGAGCCAAAGCGCGAGGCCGATGACGATCAGCGCCGGGATCGCGCGGAACCACCAGCGGCGCAGTCGCTGCCGCCAGGAGGGTGCGATGGAGACGTCTGGGAAGTGGCCGGGGAAGCGCGCCTGGAGACCGCGCGTGTTGTCGACGCGCGTGAGGAGCAGCTCGATGTGCCTCGCCGGTCGTTCTGCGCCGGCCGGCTCGGCCGCGAGGCCCGGTGGGTGGAGGACGTACGTTGCCCGCGCGGGCGCCGCGGCGAGCGGACTGGGACCGGAACGGCCCAGATCAGAAGGCACGGCGGTCCACCGGAAGAGCGCGACGCGCGGCTCGAGCTGAGAGCGGGCCAGCAGCTCAAGGCGGCACTCGCCGAACTGCGCCGCGAGCAACTCGCGCTCGACGGGCGTGAAGTCGCCGGCGAGCTCGACGGTACCGATACGGCGGGTGTGCTGGTCGCCGGGGTGACCGGCGCCGCCGGCACCGCCGCGGTCGGCGGAAGCACCGGCGCTTTCAGAGGTCACGCCCGCTGCGCCTCACGCAGCTGGTGCGGCCGCTCGGCGGCGCCGGCGCCGTTGGGGTCCGCCGCATCGGAGGTGTCGGGAGTAGCGGCCGCATTGGGCGCTGTGCCACCCGGCAGTCCGGCGCCGATGGCGTTGGCGAGGTAGTCGATCGCGCCTTCGAGCGCGGCGACGCGCCAGCTCAGGTCTTCGTACCGCTGCAATTCGGGGTTCGGCTCGCTTACACCGTCTTTGCCGGCCGCGTGGCGAGAAAGGTGCGCTTCCAGCGCCTCCGTTACCCACCGTTCGAGTGTCGTCCCCTGCTCCCCGGCGGCGGCCTTCACCCGGGTCCAAAGGCCTGGGTTCAGCCGCACGTTGACCATTTTCTTCTCAGTCACGTCGCGAGCGCCTCCTCTCAATCTGGTCAATCGTCTTTTGGCCCTTGCCGGCCACACAAACGCCGCCGGTCACGGCGCTTCGGGCGCCGCGGCGCGAGCGTACACAATCTGCCGGCCGATGGCGAGCTCGCCATCCCGCACGCGCGGCGCCAGCTTGGCGACGAGCGCGCGGTACGTGCGCTCGAGCAGGTCGGCGGGAAGCACCGCCAGCGCGTCGTGCCAGTGACGCATGGCCCGTGCCCATTCCCAGAAGGCATCGATCCCCTGAAAGCGCATCACGTCGGGGATGTGCGCGACCTCGAGGTCGCGGAATCCAGCCGCTTGCAGCAACGCTTCCAGGTTGCCCGGCTGCGTCAATTGCGGCGCTGCCGGCAGCTTGGCGTGCGGCGCGCCGGTGCGAAGCGCTTCTTCCAAGAGACCGATCCACTCGTTCCCCGTCTTTGTCCCCCAGATGGTAACGACGAGGCGCCCTCGTTCCACAAGCACACGTCTCATTTCCTCGATCGCGGCGAACGGGTTGGCCACCCAGGAAAGTCCGAGCACGCAGAGTACCAAATCGAATGATTCGTCAGCGAAGTGCAGCAGGGCAGCTTCGCCCTGCTGCCAGCGGATGTAGTCGTAGCCGACCGACGCCGACCGCTCGCGCGCGACGCCGAGCATCGCTTCCGATGGGTCGAGGCCGACGACCGTTCCCTCCCAGCCGGCGCGCTCGGCCGCGAAAAAGGCGGCGATGCCGGTGGCCGTCGCGACGTCGAGCACACTCTGGCCCGGCTCGATCTCGGCGAGATCGACGACGCGCCGGGCGAGGGTGACCAGCGTCGGCGCAACGTACTGGGCGAATCGCTGGGCGTGGTCGGCGGCAGGTGCTCCAGGAGTGACCATCGCTCCCAATTCTGCCGGTCCCGCGCGTTCCTTTGGTACCGGCTGACCCCGTGCTCTGCTTTCCGTGCCCGCCCCATCGCCTGCCCTATCGGCTGCTGTGTTGTCTGGTTTGTCTGTCATGGAACTCACACTGCGTGTCGGTCGTCTACGCTGTTGATTCGATTTTGCCGCGCGGCGATGCCGAGCGGGGCTGCCATTCGTGTGTCCCGTACCCGTCCCACGCCGTACGGTACGTTATGCTTAGCGGCACTATGGCGTTACACGCCCAGATCACGGGCTGGGGGAAGGCGGTGCCCCAGCGCACCATCACCAACTTCGATCTCGAGAAGCTGATGGATACGTCGGACGAGTGGATCCGCACGCGTACCGGGATTGCCGAACGCCGCATCGCAGGACCGGACGAGTCGACCTTGACGCTGGCGGTGCGCGCAGCGCGGGAGGCGATCGAGGCTGCTGATCTCGCCCCGGCGCAGATTGACCTGATCATCGTCTGCACGTTCTCGCCGGAGTTCGGCGGCATGCCGAGCACTGCCAGCCTGGTGCAGGACGTCATCGGGGCGACACGGGCCGGCGCGTTCGACCTGAATGCGGCGTGTTCGGGTTTCATCTACGGATTGGCGATGGCCCAGGCGACGATCAGCGCGGCGATGCACCAGAACGTGCTTGTCATCGGCGCGGAAACGATGTCGCGATGGCTCGACTGGACCGACCGGACGACGTGCGTGCTCTTCGGCGATGGCGCCGGGGCAGTGCTGGTGCAGGCGACCGAGCGGCCGGCGGGAATCCTGAGTTCCGTGCTCGGATCGGACGGTTCGGGTGGCCGGCTGCTGTGTATTCCGGGCGGGGGAAGCCGCCAACCGGCGTCGATCGACTCGGTCCAGGCCGCGCAGCACTTCATCCGGATGAAGGGTAAAGAGGTCTACAAGTTCGCCGTGACGACGGTGCCGCGCGCCATTCGGCAGGCGATCGGCAAGGCGGGGCTGACGTTCGACGATGTCGATCTCGTCATCCCTCACCAGGCGAACATCCGGATCATCCAATCGGTTGCCGAATCGCTCCGCCTGCCGATGGCGCGGGTGTTCACCAACGTCGACCGGTACGGCAACACGTCGGCCGCCTCGATTCCGCTGGCGCTGTGCGAGGCGGTCGAGCAGGGCCGCGTGCGCGAAGGTGACAAGGTCGTCTTGGCTGGGTTCGGCGGGGGCTTGAGCTGGGGCGCTGCCGTCATCGAATGGGCGATCCCGGTGGAAACGGTGGCCGCGGCGGTGGCTGGGGCAAAACGGCGGGAGCGAGCCACGGTCACGGCGTGAAGACCAGCGGCCGGCCTCACCGCATTTCGGCGTCATCCGGCGTAAGGATGTGCGGCCGGATGCGGATGAGCGTCTGACCCGTCTGCACGAGCTGTCCGGTGGTGACGAGGATTTGGACGACTGTACCGGCCACTTCGGCGTAGATTTCGTTGAACACCTTCATCGCCTCGATGAGCGCCACCACCTGGCCCTGCTCCACCTCGTCTCCTTCGCGCACGTAGGGCGGCTCGCCCGGCGCGGGCGCCGCGTAGAAGACGCCTGCCAGCGGCGCGTTGACCGCGGCGAGGTGCTCGTCTTGCGCCGCCGAGGCGGCCGCTTCGGCGAGCCGTCCGGTGCCCATGACACTCGTCGGGGGTGGCGCCACCGGCCGCTGGTGGAGGTACAGGCGGGCATCGCCGGCGGCGACTTCGAGCTCGACGACGGCACCGGCGGCGAGCTCCTCAATCAGCGCCGGCAGCGACGCGATCAGGCGGTCGATCGCGCCGGTGCTGCCGGCCCGAGCGTCACCGCCGGTGTCGTTCGGGCCGCCGTCCGGTCGCTCAGTCGTCATAGGCGGTAAACAGCAGCGTGGCGTTGTGCCCGCCGAATCCAAAACTGTTGCTCATAGCCGAACGGATGGATAGTCGCCGCGCCTCGTTGGGCGTGCAGTCGAGGTCGCAATCGGGATCGGGGTGCGTGTAGTTGATTGTGGGCGGGATGATACCGGTTTCGATGGCTTTGACCGAAATCACCGCCTCGGCGCCGCCGGCGGCGCCGAGCAGGTGGCCGATCATGCTCTTGGTCGAACTGATGGCGACGCGGTAGGCGTGCGATCCCAGCGCAGCGCGGATCGCCGCGGTTTCGGCGCGGTCGTTGAGTGGCGTGCTGGTGCCGTGTGCGTTGATGTAGTCGAGCGCTTCGGGTGCCAGCCGGGCCATCTTGAGAGCCTGGCGCATGCACCGGACGGCGCCGGCGCCGTCTTCTGGTGGTGCGGTCAGGTGGTAGGCATCGGCGCTCGAGCCGTAGCCCGCGACCTCGGCGTAGATGCGCGCGCCGCGCGCGAGCGCATGGCCGAGACGTTCGAGCACGAGGACGCCGGCGCCCTCGCCGATGATGAAGCCGTCGCGCTCGCGGTCGAAGGGGCGCGAGGCCTCGGCCGGCCGGTCGTTGCGGGTGCTCAGCGCGCGCGCGGCCGCGAAGCCGGCAACGCCGATGGGTGTGATCGCCGCCTCAGCGCCGCCGGCGATCATCACGTCGGCACCGCCGCGCTTGATCAGCTCGGCCGCCTCACCGATGGCGTGCGCGCCGGTCGCGCAGGCCGACACGATGCCCAGATTCGGCCCCCGTGCGCCGAGGACGATCGAAACCTGGCCGGAGGCCATATCGGCGATGAACATCGGCACGAGAAACGGACTGACGCGGCCCGGACCACGCGTGCGGAGCACGTCGAGCTGCTCGCCGAGCGTGGTGAGCCCGCCCATGCCGGAGCCGACGTAGACGCCCGTGCGTGCGCCGTCCGGCACCGGGACCGGCAGCTTGGCGTCATGCACCGCCTCGAGCGTGGCGGCGAGCCCGAGCTGCACGTAGCGGTCCATGCGGCGCGCGTCCTTGGGATCGATACCCCACGCGCTGGGGTCGAAGCCTTTGACTTCGGCGGCGATTCGGCTGGTATAGCCATCCGCGTCGAAGGCGGTAATCGGTCCGACGCCGGACGTTCCGGCGACGAGCGCCGCCCAGCTCGAGGCAAGGTCGAGTCCCACGGGCGAGATCAGGCCAAGTCCGGTCACGACGACGCGCTCTTCTGGATGGGATGTGTCGCGGCGGTTGATCATGTGAGCGAGTCCGAGTTCACCATGTCTAGAGTCTAGGGCTTTCGCGGCCCCACGGGCAGCGTCGCGTCGGGATGGCGGTACCCTTGCGGGCGCGCGTGGGTGGTTGACGCCTCTGGGGCGGGCATGATAGTTTCGAATCAATGGTGCCTGTTAGCGCGACAGACGTGCCGGTCCGTCCGGCCGCACCGGCCGCACCGGTCCAGGCTCCGCCGCAGGTCGATCAAGATGTCGACGTCCGGCGGCGGGTGTTGCCGCCGTACAAGGTCATTCTCCACAACGACGACCACAACTCGATGGATCACGTCGTGGAGTCGCTGCGCAAGACGGTACCCGGCATGAGCCTGGAGAAGGCCGCCGCAATCATGTGGGAGGCGCACACGTCGGGCAAGGCGATCGTCATCGCGTGCCCACTCGAGCTCGCCGAGCTCTACCAGCAGCGTCTGCTCTCGTTTGGCCTCACGGCGACGATCGAGCGCGACGAGTAGCCGTGCTCTTGCCGGCAAACGAAAAGCGCCCCGAGGTGGGGAACGTCGGACGAGTGTCAGTGCAGAAGTTTGTGATAAGATTCACAATGTGAAGACCAACGCGAGGCGCGCAGTTCTCGGCGCGCTCCTGGCGGGCGCGGTTATTCTTGGCGGTTGTGGTGCCGAAACCACCGGTGCGCAGACGAGCAGCGCAGGCAGCGGGGTCACGATCACCGGACTGGATACGATGCGGTTCTCGCCGGACACGATCACCGCGAAAGCCGGCGAGCCGCTGGTGATCACGTTCAAGAACAGCGGCGTGATCCCGCATGACCTGATTACCGAAGGCGGCGAGAAGAACGTCAAGCTGGTGAACGTTGGTGGGGGCAAGCAGCAGAGCGGGACCTTCCTTGCCGGCAAGCCTGGTGAGTACCGCTTCGTCTGCATCCAGCCAGGCCACAAAGAGGCCGGCATGGTCGGTACGATCGTCGTGAAGTAATGGCCCGAGCCGGCGTACCGCGGTCGCCTGAGGGGGCCGCCGCGGCGGCGCGCTCTTCGGCGTTTCAGGCAAGAGCCGCCACCCGGTTGAGGGTGGCGGCTCTTTTGTTCGTCTGTTCAACACTCGGAGTAGCCGCAGCTATAGCATTTGGCGCAGCCCTCTTCGTAGACGAGCGCGGCGTCGCCGCATTCGGGGCACAGGTCGGCCTTGATGCGTCGTGCGGCACCGTTCATCGCCGGGGACGGCGCGGCCGCGAGCATTGGCTCGGATGGCGTGCCATGTGCCGGCGCCGCCGCTGTTGGTGGAGGCGTGAACTCGTGGTGGGCCGCCGAGTTGGTGACTTCCAGCCCACCGAGGAACTCGGCGAGCACCTGGGCGACGGCATCCGGCAGCGACCGAACGCGGTTGCGGCCGAAGCCAAGCTGGCGGCCGCCGCCGATCCCGGCAAGCTGATCGACGACCTCGTGCAGTCGCTCGGCGGGCGAGAGCGCCGACGGCAGGCGCAGGATCAGCGAGATGAGCCGGCCGAGCGCCTCGGTGACGGCCGCGGTATCCGAGCCGGCTTTGCCCACCTGCAAGAACACCTCAAATGGCTCGCCGCCGGCGTTGCGCGTGACGGTGGTGAACATCGTGCCCAAGGGTGTCGGCATACGGTAGGTGATGCCTTCGGCGGCCCGCGGCCGCGGCTGCAAGTGGTGTCCCGGCTCGGGGGTGGCGTTAAGGTCGAGTCCGAGCTGTACGGCTTCGGGCTCGACGTGGCCCGGCGTTACGGACTCCATCGAAGCCTGGTGGGTGACCGCGGCTCCCGAGGAATCAGTGGTCCCCGTCGGAGCAGCCGCAGCGGCGGCGCCTGACGTCGCCCCAACCGCGGACGCCTTGGGCTTCTCCTCGATGTGCGAGAGGACACCCTCGCGGCAGCCATCGCGGAAGTAGGTGACGCCCTTGCAGCCGTAGTCGTAGGCTTTGATATAGAGCTCCTGTACCTGCTCGACGGTGTGGTCGTTGGGCGCGTTCACCGTCTTGGAGATCGAGCTGTCGGTGTACTGCTGCACCGTGGCCTGTACGCGCACGTGCTCTTCGGGCGTGAGGTCGTTGGCCGAGACGAACCACTGCGGGACCTCATCGCGCCCCGCTTCGGGATGTACGTCCTTCCACGCCTGGAGCAGCGGGTGGTAGAGGACGTGCTCGCCGGTGCGGTCGCGGCGCACCATGGCAAAGTCGTAGACGGGCTCGATGCCCGACGAGACGCCGGCGAACAGCGAGGTCGTGCCGGTGGGCGCCTGCGTCAGCAGCACGGCGTTGCGAATGCCCTGCGCCGTGATCTTCTCCTGGAGCGGCTGGGGCAGGCGTTGGATGAAACGGCCCTGCAGGTACTTGTCACGCTCGAACCGTGGGAACGGTGCCTTCTCGGCGGCGAGATCGGCCGAGCAGTCGTATGCCGCGTCACGGATGGTGCGGTAAATCCGGTCGATGAGCTCGAGGCTCTCGTCGGAGCCGTAGGGGACGTGCAGCTTGATGAGCGCGTCGGCGAGGCCCATCGTGCCTAGGCCGGTGCGCCGCGTGCCGAGCTGCGCCTGCTCGTTTTCGGGGAAGAAGTACTCGGTGGCGTCGATGACGTCGTCGAGGAAACGCATCGCGACGCGCGTGTGCTCGGCGAGCGCTTCGTA
The DNA here is from genome assembly GCA_016199265.1 of Chloroflexota bacterium. GTDB lineage: Bacteria > Chloroflexota > UBA11872 > UBA12225 > UBA12225 > JACQGX01. The sequence continues at coordinate 7,583 of JACQGX010000356.1, forward strand.
GTCGAACGTACCCGGCGTATCGGCATCCCCACCGCGGACAAACTCCGATACATTCATCGCGCCTAGGTTACACACTCCCCATTCCGGGAGCCCCTGTTCACCGCACGGATTTACGCAGATGATCTGCTCGAAGTACCAAGTATTTGATTCTTTGTTGTATCTGTCGATGAAGACTAAACCCGGCTCGCCGGAGGCCCAGGCGCTTTCACAGATGAGGTTCCAGAGAGCGCGGGCACGGAGCGTTTTCTTGACCGCGCCCTGCCAGACGAGGTCCCACGGCAGGTCGTTCTTCACGGCTTCCATGAAGCGGTCGCTGATGCAGACCGAGAGGTTGGCGTGGTTGATGCGTGTCAGGTTGCGCTTGACGGTGATGAATTCTTCGATGTCCGGATGATCGTCGTTGAGCATGAGCATCAACGCGCCCCTGCGGGAGCCGCCCTGCTGGATCACGTCGCCGGTGGCGACCGAGTAGAGCTCGGCCCACGAGCACGGGCCGGAGGCGGTGCCGTTCACCGTCTTGATGTACGAGCCGCGGGGCCGCAAGCTGGAGAGGTTGATGCCGACCCCACCGGCGCGCGCCATGATCTCCGTCATGATCTTGAGATTGTCGAGAATGCCGCCGCGACTATCTTCCGGGCTTGGGACGACGAAACAGTTGTAATACGTGACGTGCGCGCCGGTACCGGCGCCGGAGAGGATGCGGCCTCCGGGGACGAACTTGAACCCGGCGAGCGACTCGTAGAAGCGGCCGGCCCAGTACCGGCGGCGCTCGTCTGTGGTTTCTACATCGGCGATCGCTTCGGCGACGCGCCGCCACGTCTGCTCGGGGTATCGCTCGACCGCCTCGCCCTTTTCGTTCTTGAGGGCATAGCGATCGAGGAAGACCTTGGCGCGGATGCCTTCCAAGACGGTGCCGCCGTTTTCCGGCAGCTTGATGTCGGTCGTGCCGGCGGCACGCTGGACGGCGCTTTCGTGAACAGTAGCCATGAATCCCTCCGGGTAGTGATGCGATGTGTTTTGGATTGACCGGAACCTCGTTCTCCGCCGCCGGCAGCAGCCGCTGCGGTCGTGAGCTCACTCCAGGCACGACTCGAAGCCATGCTGCACGTCTCGCGCCGCTGCCCGCTCATCGCCGCGACTAGATGTGGGGTGTGCATCCATAGTAAACACTAGATGTGGGGTTGTCAACAGTTCCTGGAGAACTCCTCGGGCGTGAGTTGGAACGTTTGACCGAGCGGGAGGTTGCGCTCGAATCATGCTCCTGGCACGGCGGCGGCGGCACACGAGCGGCGTCGAGAGACGCGCCTCGCCGTGCGGCCGCGCTACCTGCCGCGTGCGGCGCGCTTGGCGCCGCGGTGTTAGTCTAGCGCGGCGGCCGCGGCGGAGACGAACGACGAAAGTGGATCGGGGACACGAGTTGCGGAGTGGGCAGCGCGGCTACGGGGCAGCGTTACCGGACTCGACGCGCCGCCGTCAATCTATCTCATCGAGGAGCATCCAACATATCTGCCGGTAGTACAGCCGTTCTCTGCGCCGTTAGATCACGATCGGCACCGGCGGGGGAGAAAGCTGCTACCGCGCTTTTTGGATCACGAAACAGAGGCGCTTGACCCCTTCGACGAGCTCGGCGGGTGGGAGGAAGCTGAAGGCGAGGCGGATGTTGCGGGCGCCGGAGGCGGTGACGAAGTAGCTGGCGCCGGGGATGTAGGTGACGCCGGCATCGGTGGCGCGGGGGAGGAGCGCCCCCGCGTCGAGGCCTTCGGGGAGTGTCAGCCAAGTGAAGAAGCCGCCGTGCGGGTAGGTCCACGCGACTTCGGGGGGCGCGTACTCTTCGAGCGCCGACAGCATGGCGTCACGCCTCTCGCGGTAGACCGCGCGCAGCGCCTTAATGTGCGCTAGCAGCGGGTCGAGCCGGCCGCGGGCGTCACGTGAGAACGCCGTGGCAAGATGGGTCGCGAACGGGCTGGTCCCGACGTCGACCTTGAGCTGGAGCAGCCGCGGCAGCAGTGCCTTCGGCGTGACGAGATAGCCGAGCCGTAGGCCAGCGGCCAGGATCTTGGAGAACGTCCGCACCTGGATGACGGCGCCTTCGGGATCGAGCGCGTAGAGCGACGGCAGCGCTTCGCCCTCGAATCGCAGCTCGCTGTAGGCATCGTCTTCGAGAATAAGCGTCCCATGGCGGTGTGTCAGCTCGACGAGGGCGCGGCGCCGCTCGGCCGCGAGCGTGACACCGGCGGGGTTCTGGAAGGTGGGGATGGTGTAGATGAACTTCGGCCGCCGGCCCTGCGCCGCCAGGCGGTCCAGGACCTCGGCCAGCGCGCTCGTGTCGAGCCCTTGCGCGTCGAGCGGCGCCTCGTGGATTTCGGCCTCGGCGTTGCGGAACGTTTGCAGCGCGCCGATGAACGTCGGCGCCTCGACGACGATCGAGTCGCCGGGATCGACGAGCAGATGCGTCACCAGGTCGATGCCCTGCGAGCCGCCGGAAGTCACGAGCAGGTTGTCACGGTTCGCCGGGATGCCCTCGCGACCGAGCTTTTCCACCAACAGGTCGAGGAACGGCTCGGGGCCGGCGATCGGGCCGTACTGCAACGCGTCGCGGCCGCGCTCGCGGAGCATGCGCGTGGCGGCCTCGATCAACGGCTCGATCGGGAACGAACCGGGATCGGGAAACCCGTAGGTCAGCGGGATGACACCCTGGGGCGAAGCCGCTCCCGCCCGGAAGAGGGCCGGGACAGGCTTGGCCGCGCGCCGGGCAAAGAGCGGTTGATAGTCCACGCTACGCCATGCTGGCGCTGCCGGCGATCTTCGCCATCTGCTGCGCCCGCTCGAAGTTCTGGGCGACCTTGTCCCAGTTGACGTTCTGGAAGAACGCCTTGATGTAGTCGGCGCGCGCTGAGCCGTAATCCATGAAGTACGCGTGCTCGTAGACGTCGAGCGTCATGACCGGGATGGTGCCCCACACGCCCCCCTGGTTGTGCACGTCACACAGGAACGTGTGGAGCTTGCCATCGGATGGGTCGAGCGCGACGGTGGCCCAGCCGCGGGCGGCCAGGCCGCACGCGCTCAGGTCTTCGACGAACGCGTCGAACGAGCCGAAATCTCTGTTGATCTGGTCGGCCAGTGCGCCGGAAGGCCGGCCGCTCCTGCCGCCCAGGTGGCTGAAATACAGCTCGTGCAGAATCTGACCGTCGGCGTTGAACGTCTCTTCGAGCTTGAGCGCCCGGTACTCGCTATACGTTTGCGCCGCCTTACTCCGGTCGGCGTTCGGCAGCGCGGCGTCGATCTCGTTCCGCTTATTGACGTAACCGGGGTAGAGCTTATCGTGGTGCGTCTCGATGGTTTTCTCGGAGATCCCTTGGAGCGCATCCTTGGCGAATGGAAGGTCCTTTACTGCAAACGGCATACACCCACTCCTTTTCCAAATCCAATCGACAACTAGGAAACCGTACCATTCACTCTAACCATCACAAGACTCATCGTCAAGCGCCTACCTGGCCGAGGGCGCAGCGGATGGGAGTACGGGGGAACGACCGTGAAGGTATTGTGCACCGGGATGTCCGGGACAGGACGCACGAGCTACGTCCACGCCGTCGCCGAGCTTGCCGAGCGTCAAGGCAAGGACCTGCACGTCTTTGACGTGCGCGACACGATGTTTCACCTCGCGCGCGAACGCGGGGAAGAACTGGAGGAGGAGACGATCCTCGACGTCTTCCCGACGGCGCTGGGCGCGTACCGGGCGGCCGCGCTCGAGCGGATCACCGCCGAGGTCAACGCGCTGACGCCGGACGCCTCGTGGATCTTGGTGACGCACGCGACGTTCTCGTGGAATTACTCGATCGTTCCCGGTCTCGACGTCTATTACCTCAACCTACTCGAGCCCGATGCCTACGTGACGATCACCGATGGAATTCTGAGCATCCGCCAGCGCCTGACCGAGGAGCGCTGGAAGCGCGTGACGATCAACAACCTGCTGTGGTGGCGGGACGTCGAGCGGGCCGCGACCGAGATGATGGCCGCCTGGCAGCGCAAGCCGCACTACCTGATCGGCCGGCGCCAGGGCCCGGAGACGTTGTACCGGCTGATGTTCGAGCCGGACACGACGACGGCGTATCTCAGCTACCCGATGACGCACCTGGAAGGGGAGGAGCTCCTCGGCGGGTTGGAGCGCTTCCGGCAGACGCTGCGCGAGCGAATGGTTGTGTTCGATCCGGCCGCGGTCGACGATTTTACGCTCGATCGAGACGCGCCGATCGGGTTCTCGGATGGCAGCGTGCAGGCCCACGAGATTGGGGCGACGCTCGCGTCGAACAAGCTCGACGGCGGGACGAGCGAATTCGCGGGGGTAGGCGGCCTGGCGAGCAAGAGTGGCCTGGCGCGTGACCTGATTCTGGACGCCCGGCCGGCAGGCGACCATGGACCAGAGCGGGCACCCAACCCCGAGAATCTCGATCACATCGACGGGCAAATTGTCGATCGCGATTACAAGCTGATCGACCAGGCGGCCACGGTGGTGGTGTATTACCCGACGACGACGCTCTCGGCCGGCGTGATCTGCGAGATGAAGGACGCGATCCACCGAGGCAAGCGCGTCTACGCACTGTGGCTGCCGGACAAGCCGCCCAGTCCGTTCTTCACGCGGTACTGCACCAAGTGGTTCCGCGAGGAGGCAGCGCTGTTCGAGTATCTGGACGAGGCCCGCATCGCCCGCGCGCCGAAACGACGTCCGGCGGCGACCGGCGGGCGGGTGAATGGACGGAGCCGGCAGAGCGCGGCCCAGGTAGCAGAGCTCGCGGAAGAGCCCTCGGCGTAGTCAAAACTCAGACTCGAGCGGCAGCGGGAGCTGAGACGGGACGCGTCGGCGGGGAGCGAGGGTGGCGTCGAGCGCTATCGTCACCCGCTCTGCGCTTGGGTCGTGCCGGTGTCCGGCGAGACCGGCCGACTGGCGGACTTCGCGCAGCGCGACGGCGGCGACGTCGCCGGTGTGCACGACGCGCTGGCCGGTGGCACGTAACTGCGCCTCGATCGCCGCCACGACGTTCAGAAGCGCAGCGTCGGGCAGATCGACGCCGGAGGTGCGGAGCGCGGCGGCGAGCCAGGCGCGCGTGAAGTTGCGCTGGGTGCCGCTCGCCGCCCGCACGACGAGGCGAGGAAACTGCGGCCGTTCGTACGTGGTGAATCGCAGCTTGCAGGCGCTGCATTCGCGGCGGCGGCGCACGGCGTCTTCGGCCTCGCGTGTTTCGACGACGCGCGATTGCTGGGAGCCACAGTGCGGACACCGCATCGCCGCTTTGTCAGCCCCAACGCGAGTAGGCCGGCCACCAAGGGCGGCCGCCAGACGGATGACGGAGGACGAACGACCAAGAGACGCCTCGTCTCAGGTGCTTCGTCTGTATTTCCGCCATGGAAGGCACTCGAACGACGCACTACAGGCGTGTCTTGACGAGGTCGAGGAACTCCCCACGGATGTGGGCGCCGCTGACGACGGTCGCCAGGTAGATCAGCGGATCGTAGTCGTCCAGGCCGGAGGTGCTGGTGTATTCGGCGGTGGCGCGGCCGCGCGCGGCCAGCCAGTCGAGCGCGTGCTTGAGCAGCGTCGAGCCGAGGCCGCGGCCGCCGTATTCTCGGGCGACGAGCACGCACCAGTCAAACGTGTCCTGTCCCGCGGGCACGTCCTTGACATCGCACAGACCGACGAGTTCGCCGTTCTTGTAGGCGAGGAAGTAGGTCTGCGGGGCATCCGCGCCGGCCTGACGGACGCGTTCGATCACGCGCTCGCGGATGCCGGCCTGCGCCCGCTCGAACTGGTCGAGCCGGTCCTCGGGCTGAAGCTCGACGCGGAGCCACTTCTGGTCCTCGCGCGGCTCTTTCCACCAGCGGAAGTACGGCTGATACGAGTTCAGGATGAAGCGGGCGGTGCCCTCCGGGTCGGGCCGGTCGACCTGCCGGACCTCGAACTCACCACTACGCTCGATCGGCTTGCGGTTGGCCAGGTCCCAGCCGAGCACGGCGGTGCGGCGCGAGGCCCAGTAGCCCGAGCGATAGAAGAAGCTGGCTAGACCAAGGCCGTCGACGATCACGGCGTCGATCTTCGCCGCGCCGCGCGCTTTGAGCCGCGCCTCGGCGGCCTCGACCAGCCGCTCCGGCAGGCCGGTCTGCTGAAGCTCGTCGTCGACGACGAGGTCGGCGATCAGGCCGTGTGGTCGAGCCGGGCGCTCGCGCATGGCGAGGCGGATGGCGCCGACGACGTGCGCGGCGCCGGCCCGGCGCCGCGCGACGAGCACCTCACTCGGCCCGTACCACAGTTGGTTGAGCTCCTGACGCACGCCGAGCACGCGCTCCGGGACCGATTCGAGCGCGCTGATGTGGATGTCTTGGATCTCAGGTTCGACCGCCGTCATCTGCCCTTGCTCCCGTCCTCCTCGGGTGATGCCATGGTGATCCTTCCACGATAGCCGGCGTTGGGCCGCAGGCTCCGCCTAATCCCAATCGCGGAACCGCCTGATGTGACGCAGTTGGTGACGCAGCCACACGTCTTTCGAGATCGTCGAGTGGGTATACGCCGTGACGACGCAGAGCCCGTTGTCGACCAGCATCTTGAACAGGCCAGAATACTGGCCATCGAGGTATTCGAGTGTCAATGCCTCCGGATCCATCATTGCGAGGCGCGTCTGGAGCAGCGTGATCGACTTTTCCATCACCTCCATCGGCGCGTACACTTTGCCGTACGCGAACGAGGGATCGTTCATCACACTGCGCATTCGTTCAGCCAAAAGGAACCCTTTCCGGTGCGTAGTGTCCGGCGCTGCGCATGAAGGGAAGCATGAAGGCCCGGCGCGTGCCGGCGGTGAAGAGGCTACCCGAAAGTATAGGCTACCCACCGGAGGCTCACGTCTGCGGTCGCGGCTGGGCGCGTGCAGAAGATCCGGATGCCGCCGCCGTGGCCGTAGGGGCCGACCTGGGTGCCGGCCCAGAGCGACCGGGCCGGCACCCAGGTCGGCCCCTACGGCGTGTCCGGATCGTCTGCATGCACCCGTCGCGGCTCGTTGACGGGATGCGGAGGGCGCTCGCCCCGCAGTACCGCGAGGATGTTGTCCACCGAGAGCGTCGCCATCCGCTCTCCCGATTGCTTGGTGATGCCGGCGATGTGTGGGGTTGGCAGGACGTTGGGTAGGCCGAGCAGCGGATGGCCGGCGGCCGGCGGCTCTTGTTTGAAAACGTCGAGCGCGGCGCCGGCGATTCGACCATTCCGCAGGGCGGCTGCCAGATCGGCTTCGTCGACCAGCTCACCACGCGCGGTGTTGATCAGGCAGGCCGATGGCTTCATTTTCGCCAGTGTCTCGGCGTTGATGACGTCACGTGTCTGCGGCGTGGCGGGCGCGTGAAGGCTGACGATGTCGGCGCTGCCGAGCAGCTCGTCGAGGGAGACGTAGCGCGCCCCGAGCTCGGCCGCGGCGGCAGTGTCCTGGTACACGTCGTAGATCACCACGTCCATGCCAAAGGCGCGGGCGCGTGTTGCCACCTGCCGGCCAATGCGGCCAAAGCCGATCAACCCGAGCGTGAGATCACGCAACTCGAGGCCGATCGTGCGCTCCCAACCGCCGGCCCGGGTCTGCTCGACCAGTGGCACGACGTCGCGCGCGAGGGCCAGGAGCATCGCCATGGTGTGGTCGGCGACCGAGTGCTCGTTGGTCCCGGGAGTGATGGTCACCCACACGCCGTGGTCGGCGGCGGCGTCGACGTCGATCGAATCGTGGCCGACGCCGAAGCGCGAGATGATCTTGAGCCGGTCGGCCGACTCAAACACGCGGCGCGTAAAGGCGTCGGTGCTGGCCAGCACGGCGTCGACACCTTTGATCAGCGGGAGGAGCTCTTCTTCGGTCGCGGCCCGCGGAAACGGGCTGGGAACGAACTCACAACCCGCGTCGACGAGCCGCTGCTCGTGAGTGCCCGCGATGCGCCGGAACGTCAATCCGGTGACCACTACCCGGAACTTTGCCATCGATCTTTCGTCGCCTCCCTCACTCTGCATTCTGCACTTTGCACGATGGACTCACACCCGGTACTCCTCCCGCGGTGGGCTAAAGATGTCCAGGCATACCGCACCGTGCGGGCCGGTGATCACCTTGTGGAGGACGCCGCCGGGGATGGCGTAGTAGTCGCCCTCGACGAGGTGGCGCGTTTCGCCGCCGATCGTGAACTCCGCATCGCCTTCGACGACGATGCCAAACTGCTCGTGCGGGTGCTGGTGCTCCGGCACGACGGCGCCGGCATCGAGCTCGACGCGCGAGAGCATCAGTTTTTCGCCTGAGGCGACGGCGAAACGCACACCGGGGAACAGCTCGCGTCGCGGACGTCCGTCCCAGGTGATGAAAAACGGCTCTTGGTTGGTCGGAATTGGCATGTTCGTTTCCGTCACTATCATCCGTTGTCAGCGGTCAGCGGTCAGCGGTCAGCGGTCAGCGGTCAGCGGTCAGCGGTCAGCGGTCAGCGGTCAGTAGGCAGTAGGCTGTAGGTAGCGGTCAGTACGGATCGAGCGGCAGCCGCGGCAGTGGGACTCCCATGTACTTCAGGAGGTTGATGTGCACCAGGTCGATGAACTGCGCTACCAAGAGGAGCGCTGGGAGGCCACCAACGGCGACGACGAGGCGGCGCGTGGGGTGGTCCGCCCAGGCGCGCCACAGTCTTGGCAGGGCACGAACATAGAGCAAGAAGCCGAGCGCCGGCAGCGCGGCAAACGGCAGCAACACGGGCGCAAAGACGAACGTGCTCAGCGGATGCACGTCGAACAGGAATGCCAGGTGCACGAGACCGCGGAGAGCGAACCAAGCAGCCAGCGCGCCGGCCGCGAGCAAGAGAGGCACGCGCCACAGCAACGATGCTCCGAAGTGCAGCCACCACCGCACCGCCGGTTCTTTGGTGGGCGGAGCAGGCCGCCCGACACGTGACGCCATCTGTCGGGGGATAATAGCAGCATCGCATCGCCGCGCCGCTGCGGCGGCAGCGGGCGGGTGCAACCAGAAGTTCCGGCTGCGGCGAAGAGTGCGCCCTTCGACAGGCTCAGGGCGAGCGGCCTAACATCCGGAAAGTCTGGTTACACCCGCTGCGGGCAGTCACCGACGAATGACAGATGACGAATGACGAATGACGAAGGGCCGGTCGTCCGGTGGGCCGGCAGCTTGGCCAAGCTCGTCGACGAGAGGGGATTGTTATGACGCAAGGACAACAACCGCGCGTGCTCCGACCGGTAGAGCTGCCGGCGATCAACCGTGCCAAAGGGGTGATCTCGCAGCCGTTGGTGCTCGCCGAGCGCGGCAGCACAAGCCTCACGATGGGGATCAGCACGTTTGAGCCGGGATCGGTGATCCCGCTGCACACGCACAACGTGGAAAAGGCGATCACCATTCTGGAGGGCGAGGCGGTGGCGATCATCGACGGGCAAGAACATGTGGTGCGGCCGTACGACACGACGTTCGTGCCGCCGGGCGTGCCGCACCACTTCCGTAACGACAGCCGCACGCCGATGAAGTTCCTCTGGACGTATGGTGGCGCGCACGTGACGCGCACCTACGTCGAAACGGGACAGACGGTGGAGCATCTTTCGGCGGAAGACCGCCGCATCGCGGGAGCGGACGAGTAGGCAGTGGCTTGAACACGTGAGCACTTGCCCTCGCGCCTCGCGCCTCTGGCCTCGACCGTGTTAGGTACGTTGAAATCCAGTGTGAACCTCTCGATCCCGGCTTGGGAAGCGTGGCACGTGGCGCTGGCGCTGGGGGTGCTGAGTCTGGCGCTGTATGTGTTTTCGCGCGTGCAGTTTGGACGCGCGAGCGAGGACTGGGCCAACGCGTTCTTTTACAGCCCGTCCCAGAAGGCGAAGCACCGGCAGCGCCGCCAGCGGTGGCAGGACCGTTCGTGGGCGTTCCTGGCCGGCGTCGTGATCTCACTGATCGCCGCCGTCGTGTTGTACTTCCTGACGCCGCGTTGATGATGCGTTGGTGCCACGCCGATTCAACGTTGGCACGCGTCTTGCTGAAGGCGGCACGCCGCCGGTGGGGAGGTGAGGTGGGGGTAGAAATCGCGCGCATGGTCTCGTCTCACGCGCGGCGCGTGGCGGACAGGGCACAAAGGGTCACGGGAGGATCAGAGGTGGATCTCAGCACAGCGGACGATGTTGTCTTTCTTGTGCTCACGTTTCTGCTGGCAGCGCTGCTGACGGTGGCCGTGCTGGTCTGGGGCCGAGCGCCGTCGGGGGACCAGACGTAGCTATGGGCTAGAACAGGCTGAGCTGTTGTGGGGGTGGCTCGGGCGTTTGGGCAGGCTCGGGCGGTTTGATCGGGGCGGCAGGCGTGGCGAGCTTCTCTGCTTCGGCGAGTGCCGCGGGGATGCGCTTGAAGTCTTCCTCGATCGTTCGCCGCAGGTTTGCCTGGTGCAGTGCGGCCGCCGGATGGTAGAGCGGGAGCACCATGCGGTTGCGGTGCCGGCGTGCGACGCCGTGGATGCGGCTGATCCTCTCACCGGGGAAGAACTTGGCCATCGAGAAGCGGCCGAGGGTGACGATCACCTGAGGGTTGATGATCTCGATCTGCCGGTCGAGGAAGCCGCCGCAGGTGGCAATTTCCTCCGGCAGCGGATCGCGGTTGCCCGGAGGCCAGTGCTTGACGACGTTGGCGATGAACACCTGGTCGCGGCGCAGGCCGATCGATCGCAGCAAGTCCTCGAGGAACTGACCGGCCGCACCGACGAAGGGCTTCCCCTGCTGGTTTTCATACCGGCCGGGCGCCTCGCCGATGAACAGAATGGCGGCGTTGGGATCGCCGTCGCCGGGCACCGGCTTGAGGGCGTGCTTGTACAGGACGCACGCCTGGCAACGGGCGACCTCCGCCGCCACTTCACTCAGCAGCGCCGCATTGTCGTCGGCGGAGGGGGTCGTGCGCGTGTGCTCGAAACTCATACGCCGAGTCAAACGTGCGCGGCGACCGGGAGGTTGTCCGTCTCGTACGTCGAGAGCACGTCCTTGAGCTTGGTCTGCGCCGCCTCCGGCAGCTCGATGAGCGGCAGGCGCAGCCCGCCGACGTCGAAGCCGAGCAGGTTGAGCGCCGACTTGATCGCCGATGGCGACGCAACGGGCGAAATCGGCGGGAACAGCGCCTTGGCGATTGGCAGCAGGTGGAGGTGCATCTGCGCCGCTTCCTTGAGCTTGCCCTCGGCGGTCCGCTCGACCATGCGCTTGATCTGCCGTCCGACGACGTGGCTGGCGACCGAGACGACGCCGCAAGCGCCGAGGCACATCTTGAGGAAGGTATCGTTGTCGTTGCCGCTCCAGATGCGAAAATCGGCCGGCACACCCGCCACAATCTCGGCGACTTGATCGAGGTTGTCGACGGCTTCTTTGATGCCGACGACATTCGGTACGTCGGTGGCGAGGCGGATGGTGGTCGCCGCCTCCATGTTGCGCACGGTGCGGCTGGGGACGTTGTAGACGATGCACGGCAGGTCGGTGTGCTCGGCGATCGCCCGGAAGTGCCGGTAGAGCCCCTCCTGCGGTGGATTGTTGTAGTACGGCACGACCGCGAGCACACCGTCGATCGAGTCGCCCGCCTCGTGCGTCAGCTCGATACTTTCGCGCGTGCTGTAATTGCACGTGCCGCCGATGACTTTGCCCCGACCGCCGATCGCCTCTTTGACCGTTCGGAAGAGGCGCAGCTTCTCTTCGGTCGTCAACGTCGGCGATTCGCCGGTGGTACCGGAGACGACGATCGAGTCGGTGCCGTTGTCGAGCAGCGCACGCGCGAGGCGCGCGGCCTGCGCGTAATCGACCTCGCCGCTCTTGTCAAAAGGCGTCACCATCGCGGTGATCAACCGGCCGAAGTCTACGTCGCGTGCAGCCATGTTTCTTTTCTCCCTTGTCAGGCAGACGAGTGACGAGTGACGAGTGACGAATGACGAATGACGAGTGACGAATGACGAATGACGAATGACGAATGACGAATGACGAATGACGAAAGTGGATCGCGCTATCCAAGCCCCAACAGGGGCGCCAGGCCGACGGTCAGCCCTTTTGAGTGTACCGCGTGCTTGATGGCGAGCAACGCGCCGGGGACGTAGGACTCGTTCGAGGTAGCATCGTGGCGCAACGTGAGCGTTTGGCCCAGGCCGCCGAAGATGACCTCTTGGTGCGCGACAAGTCCCGGAAGCCGGACACTATGGATGGTGACGCCGTTCACGTTACCGCCGCGGACGCCGGGCAGGTTGAACTTGCTCGTTTCTGGACGCTCGAAGTCGCGGCCGCGCGTCTGCGCCAGCAGCCGCGCGGTATGCAGCGCCGTGCCTGAGGGTGCATCGGCCTTGCGGTCGCGGTGCATCTCGATGATCTCGACGTGATCGAAAAAGCGACCGGCAATCGTCGCCAGATGCATCAACACAACGGCCCCGAGCGATAGATTGGGCGCCAGCACGCCGCCGATGCCCCGCGCGCGGCAGGCCGCGGCGATCTCCTGCACGGCGGCGTCGGAAAGCCCGCTTGTGGCGATCACCGGCGAGATGCCGCGTTCGAGCGCGGCACGCGCGTTGGGGAGCGCGCCCTCGGGGAGCGACGCGTCGACGAGCACGCGTGGCCGCACCTGATCGAGCAGCGCCGGCAGGTCGGCGCGGACAGGCACGTCGTGTCCGCCGAGCGACACCGTGCCCGAGAGGACGGTGCGCCGGGCGATGCCGGCGACCTCGACCTCGGGTGAGGCGGCGAAGCCGCGGGCGAGCTCCGCTCCCAGCCTTCCGTATCCAGCGATGACCACTCGTACCGGTTCGGTCATAGTACGGGAATGGTAGCAGGGGAAGGGGGCCGGTGTTTAGTGGTCGATGGTCAGTGACCAGTGGTTGGTGGACGGTGGCCAAAACGGCAGTATGGTGCCCCGTGGTTCCCTCTCCCAAAGGGAGAGGGCTAGGTGAGGGCAGCGGCAGGCCGCGGCGAGCTACTCGTAGCCGCCGCGGCCCCGGCTCGTCCCCGGTCCGAAGGGTCCGCGCGGCCCGCGTGCGCCCGGGCCGCCGAAGCCGCCACGGGGACCGCCACGGCCACCGCCTGGGCCACCTCTGGGAACACCCATACCGCCGGGCTCGCGCTTGCGCGCGGCGACGTCCTCGGGCGTTAATCCTTCGATCACCGCCCGGCGAGAGAGATTGACCCGCCCCTGGGGATCGATCTCGACGACCATCACCATCACCTCGTCGCCGACGTCGACGACGTCCTCGACGCGATTGACGCGGTGCTCGGCGAGCTCGGAGATGTGGATGAGGCCTTCCTTGCCGGGCAGGATCTCGGCGAACGCGCCGAAGTTCATCAGGCGGGTGATGCGTCCGAGATAGATCTTGCCGACCTCGACCTCTTCGGTCATCGAGCGAACGATCTGGGCGGCGCGCTCGGCGCCGTCGCCGGAGGGGGACGTGATAGTGACCAGGCCATCGTCGTTGATCTCGATCGTCGAGCCGGTGTCGTCCTGGATCTTGCGGATCGTCTTACCACCGGGGCCGATCACCGCGCCGATCTTGTCCACGGGAATGCGGACGGTGACCATCTTGGGCGCATAGATGCTCAACTGCGGGCGAGGCTCGGCGATCGCCTCGCGCATCTTTTCGAGGATGAAGAGCCGAGAGAGGCGTGCCTGTTCGAGCGCCTCGCGCATGATGTCGAGCGTGATGCCCGTCACCTTGATGTCCATCTGGAGCGCGGTGATCCCGTCGTCGGTACCGGCGACCTTGAAGTCCATGTCGCCGAGGTGATCCTCCATGCCCATGATGTCGGTCAGGACGGCGTGCTTGCCTTCCTGGTCGCCGCTGCCGAGGACGAGGCCCATGGCGACACCCGCGACGTGCGCCGAAATGGGTACGCCGGCGTCCATCAGCGAGAGCGAGCTGCCGCAGACCGACGCCATCGACGTCGAGCCGTTGGACGAGACGATCTCCGAGACGACGCGGAGGGTGTAGGGGAACTCCTCCTTCGGCGGCAGCACCGGCACGAGCGCACGCTCGGCGAGGTGGCCGTGGCCGATCGAGCGCCGGCTCGGGCCGCGCAGCGGCGAGGCCTCGCCGGTGCTGTACGGCGGGAAGTTGTAGTGATGGAGATACCGTTTTTGCTCGTCTTCCCACTCGAGCGTCTCGATGCGCTGCGCGTCGCCCGGCGAGCCCAGCGTGGCGATGGAGAGCGCCTGCGTCTGGCCGCGGGTGAAGAGCGCCGAGCCGTGCGTTCGTGGCAGGATGCCGACCTCGCACAAGATGGCCCGGATGGTCTTGCTGTCGCGCCCGTCCGGACGGAGGTCTTGCTCCAGAATCTGGCGGCGGACCGCCTGGGTGATCCGACGCTCGACGACCGAGACGATCTGCTTGGCGTCAAAACGGTCGGACAGCTTGCCGACGATCTCGGTGGTGAGCGCGTCGAGTCCGCTTTCGCGCATCTGCTTGTCGGCCTGATTGAGCACCGACGCGAGCCGATCGCCCAACTCGGCGTCGACCGACGCTTCGACGTCGGGCTCGACGGTTACCGCCGCGTACTCGCGCTTGGGCTTCCCGCACTCGTTGCGCAGCTCCTCCTGCAGGCGGCAAAGCGTGCGGATCTCGTCGTGCGCCCGCGCGATCGCCTCGACGACGACGTCCTCTGTGACGCGGTTGGCACCGGCCTCCACCATCATCACCGCATCGGCGGTGGCGGCGATGACGAGGTCAAGATCGCTCGCGTCACGCTGACTTTCGGTGGGATTGACGACGAGCTGGTCGTCGATGTAGCCCATGCGCACGCCGCCGATAGGCCCGGACCAGGGAATGTCGGAGATGGTGAGTGCGCACGAGGCGCCGACGATGCCGAGCACGCTGGGATCGTTCTCCTGGTCGGCGGAGAGGGTGGTGATGATGACCTGGACGTCGTTGCCCATCCCCTTGGGGAAAAGCGGACGGATCGGCCGATCGATCAACCGGCCCATGAGAATCGCTTCGTCGCGCCCCCGGCCTTCGCGCCGGCCCCACGAGCCCGGAATCTTGCCGGCGGCGTATTGCCGCTCTTCGTAGTCGACGGTGAGCGGGAAGAAATCGATCCCTTCGCGCACCGTCTTGGACATCACTGCCGTGGCGAGGATGACCGTCTCGCCGTACTGCACGGTGACGGCGCCGCCGGCCTGGCCGGCCAACTTGCCGGTCTCGACGATGAGCTGCCGGCCGGCGAACTCGATCTCCTTACGGTTGACTTTGCCGTAAGGAATGCCGGGCAGGCTTTTCACGCCCGGCACGCCCGGTACTTCTACTTGGGCGCCCTTGGTGCGCCCACCGGTGCGACCACGCCGTGCCTTTGTGGGCGCCGGCGCGGCCGGCGCCACCACTGATTCCGGCGCCGTTGTCGTTGCCATGTGTTGCTTCCTCCACGGCGCACCACGTGTGTGGTGCGCCCACTGGCGAAACCGCAGCACCGGTTTGTTAGCTATTTCGTGCCCACCTGCCGGGTGCCCACGGAATAACTAACAACCGGCAGCGTTCGCCCTCTTGCTGTGCGTATTGTTGTATGTGAGCCTGGCGCGATCAAGCGACGCGTTCGCCTGCACCATTCACCGGCACTGGGCACTCACCGTGGATCCTTTCGAGATGCGCGGGACGAGCGGGGGCCGCGTGAATACTCCAAGCTCAAGCTAGCGTCCTTCACCGCGCCCGGCACCCGCCCGCAAACCGAGCGTAGAGACGATTTTCTGGAAGCGGTTGAGGTCTTCGCGTGCCAGGTACCGCAGCAGACGCCGCCGCTGGCCGACCATCTTCTGCAATCCGAGCCGCGACGATACATCCTTCCGGTTCGCAATCAAATGCTGCGTCAGCTCCCGGATGCGTTCGGTCAAGATGGCCACCTGCACTTCCGGTGAACCGGTATCTTTCTTGTGGAGCTGGTGCGTCGCGACCAACTGCTCTTTGGCTTGTTTCTCCATCGGAACGTTGTCACCCCCCTTCTGTTCTAGAATCAGATGCATTGATTGTTGGTACAACAATCAACTCTACCAAAGCGTCCTGAGCTTCAGCAGAACCCCGCTAGGGTACAGGCAAATCATCCGGATGAGTTTCCGCCCACCCTGAGCCTGTCGAAGGGCGAACCGCCAGGCACTTCGACAGGCTCAGGGTGAGCGGAGGAGGCCGCCGGAGCTTCTGCGGGCACCCACCCCGCCAGGCGGCGTAGGCCGCTGCCCATCACGCATCCCCTGCCCCGAAACGCTGCTCGACGCCGCGACGTACCGTCTTCGCTTACAAAGGTGGCCAATCGATCATGAGGATGCGGACGTGCTCGCCGGGCTCGACGTGGGTCTTGCTCTTGGGGATGCGCACGAGCGCATTGGCTTTGAGCATCGACGTGAGGATGTTCGAGCCCTGCTCGCCGGTGAGGCGTACCACCCATTCGGGCTCGCCGTCACCACCGTCGCGTGGCGCACGCTGAGACACGATCCCGCGCATGAAGTTCTCACGCCCGCTCCGATTGGAGATCGGCTGCAGCGCTGTGGCCCACAACTCCAGCCTATGGAGCCGGGTATGGCCGGCGAGGCGAAGCACGGCCGGCCTGGCGAACAGCTCAAAGGTCACCATCGAGGAGACCGGATTGCCCGGTAGGCCCATGATGGGGACGCCCTCGAACCGGCCGAAGGCGAGCGGCTTGCCCGGCCGCATGTCGATCGACCAGAACCCCATCTGGCCGTCCTCCTGGAGCACCTGCTTGACGACGTCGTAGTCGCCCATCGAGACGCCGCCGGAGGTGAGGAGCAGATCGGCACCGCGCGTGACGCCCTCGCGCAGGCCGGCACGGATCGCTTCCGGCCGGTCGGCCGCGATGCCGAGGAGAATCGGCTCGCCGCCGTAGTGGGCGATCAACGCCGCGAGCGCGAAGCTATTTACGTCGCGGATCTGCCCCGGCCCGACGGCCTGGTCGGCCGGCACGAGCTCATCGCCGGTCGAGAGCACGGCGACCCTGGGGCGCCGGCGGACCCACACCTGCGCGCGCCCGAGCGCGGCGAGGCCGCCAACCTCGGCGGGCCGGACGACGGTGCCGGCCCGCAGAATGACTTCGCCCTTGCGCTGGTCTTCGCCGGCGTACCGCACGTTGGCGCCGTGCTCGACCGACTGGAAGACGCTTACTTCGCGCTCGGCCGTCGCGAGCGACGCCGCTTCGGCGGCCGACCAGCCGCCGAAGCCCTTGCCGTCGGTGAGCTCGTACGGTACGACCGCATCGGCCCCCGGTGGGAGGGGTGCACCGGTGAGAATACGGTACGCCTCGCCCGGGCCGAGAGGCTGCGTCGCGACGCGCCCGGCGGCGATCTCTCCCACGACGCGCAGCGTCGCCGGTCGCTCGTGAGACGCCGCCGCCACGTTGGCGGCCCGCACGGCGTAGCCGTCCATCGCCGTGTTATCGAACGGTGGTAGGTGCATGTCCGCCGGGATGTCTTCGACGAGCACACGGCCGAGCGCCTGCAGCAGGGGGACACGCTCGTAGTCCTCCAACGGCGTGAACGCGGCGGCGATTTGCTCGAGTGCGCCGTCGACCGAGAGAAGGTCAGGCGCCGGGCCGCCGAGTCGTTCCGGTGCGAGGGGATCGAAGTGATGCTCGTGGTGCTCGTGAGCCATGTGTGAAAGCTCTCCTGCTCCTCTCGATGACCATACCAGGTGACCGCATCCGGCGAATCGGAGCTCGAGCGTCACGAGAGCGCGCCGCCGCAACTGCTGCCCTGGCCGGCGGTGCAGCCGAAACAATGCCCGGCCACCCGGATGGCGCGCCCGGCGGGGTCTTCCCGCAGCAGGTCGCGCAGATGCGGCCGTCCGGCGCGCGCGTTGCCGGAGACCGTAGCGGCGAACAGGTTCAGGCCGAGTTGCTGATTGAAATCGCAGTCGTAGAGAAATCCCCGCCAGTCGACGCTGATGAGGTTTCGGCACATCACCCTGTCGAGG